>CAZTOA010000008.1:0-15302 GCA_964614975.1 uncultured Gammaproteobacteria bacterium
TTCTTGTCGCTTTGTGACATCAATATCTTCTATATATCCTTTTTTCATTGCATAAATCATAAAAATACCGGGCACAAGCACATATAGCAATGTAAATGCAACCATCATAAAAAGAATTTGTGCCTTTAAAAGCCCGGAGCTAAATAAGAGCGCCCAGCCAATAATAAAAATCCAGGGCGCGCCAAAAATAATAGAAACTGCTTCTGCTAACAACATGACCTTCAGTATAGATGAAACTTGTTATAATATCATCACGTTAGCCAGCGTAGCTCAGTGGCCAGAGCATTCCCTTCGTAAGGGAGTGGTCGTGGGTTCGACTCCCACCGCTGGCTCCAGTATAATTTCACATAACATATGAAGCCCATAACTCCAATAAGACGACGACAAGCCAACACTCAAAAGCAAACTATTACCTATGCTATCCTGCTCGTTTTGCTTGTAATTTTCTTAGCAACTGTTGGCATTCAGATAGTCATAAAAACTTCTCTATTTTTTGCGGGATTTTCATCAAAGAAAACAGTCAAAAATATTGATGAATCTACCGTTCTTATTGAACCTGAAATAGACAATCTTCCTGACGCAACAAGTTCCGCAAGAATAATCGTCGAAGGTCGAGCATCAGAAAAAACCATCATTGAATTTTATGTTAATGAGGATAAGGTTGAGGAAACCGAAGCCGAGGATGGTACTTTTTCAACAGAAATACAACTTGATCCAGGTGAAAACTTGTTATACATCCGATCACTGGATGAAAAAAAAGTGAAATCAAAAGATTCACAAGTATATAAGGTTGTATACATAAACAAAGAACCAGAACTTACCATAACAAGCCCAGCAGATGGCTCTGAAGTTGATAAAGACGAGATTACAGTTAGTGGTACTGTTACAGAAAATATGACTGTAAAAGTTAACGGTCTACCAACAATTGTTAATTCCACTGGTCAATTTAATCGAAGTGTTCAGCTAACTGAAGGTGATAATACAATAATTATAGTTGGAACTGATCTTGCCTCAAAAACTGTTGAGAAACAAATTAAAGTCACATATAGGAAGGACTAACTTAAGATTGAAGTAAATAGAGTTTTGAGCGAACAAGAAATGAATGGAATGACATCATAAAACTATACACAAATCCCCTTTCACTATCACGAAATCCACCTAGAACAAAAAAAGAATATAAGAACTTCACTACTGGTACAAATATTATTTCTAATACATTAGTTTTTCTTCCCGTCGTATGAAGCTCTTCAGCACGTAATGTGGAGTAAAAGTTAATTTTTCCAAGAAACCCAGCAATTGAATCATGAGCACTATGTATAAGCACGTGTTCAAGTTGCCCGGCTGAATGTGCGCTTATAAATTCCTCATGAACTTTCCCTTTCCACCTACCAGAATCTTTGCGCATAAGCCTTATAAGGCCTTGATTTCGTGCTTTTAACACCTCGCCATATAGAACTGGTTTCCCCCAAAAGATATCTTCTCGCTTTATTCTGTAAACTTTGTACGAAGGATTCTTAACAGTCGATAGGATTTCTTCCCTTAGATCTCCAGAGATAATCTCATCGGTATCTACATACAAAACCCATTCATTTTTTGCATCCTTTAGAGCCTTATTGCGTAAGTCACTAAAATCAATGTTAGCTTCACCCTTGTTTTCCATTACGAGGACTTCATCACAGAAATCCAAAGCAGCAATAAATTGTTTAAGTCTCTTTTCTCCTTTAAGTGCAATAATTACTCCTGTAAGCATATGTGTATTGTAGCGTAAATGAAGTGTGGTCGCACCTGGATTCGAACCAGGGACCTTTCGAATGTGAATCGAACGCTCTAACCAACTGAGCTATGCAACCAATTTTTACATTATATCATGCTTGTTTTTTTTACCCCTGGTAACGTAGAATAAGACAATTATGGAGGTCCTTAAAAAACTATTAGAGTTTGTGATGGAGATACTTGAAACTGTCACTTTTGTAGGATCACTTTTCATTGTTATCTACCTCTTCTTCATGCAACCACATCAGGTTCGAGGCTCTTCCATGGACACTACGTTTAAGAATAATGAATATATCCTAACAAACAAACTTTCGTATCGTTTTGGCACTCCACAGAGAGGAGATGTTGTTGTGTTTAAGTCACCTGAAAATAAGGATATCGATTTTATTAAGCGTATTATTGGACTCCCAGGTGATAAAGTCATGGTACAAGATGGGCAGGTATACCTTAATGGTTCCCCGCTGTTAGAAAAATATATTCAAGGAAACACACAGGTCCACGAAGGGGGGTTCTTAAGAAGTGGTCAGGCAGTCACTGTGCCCATGGGTCATCTTTTTGTTATGGGAGATAATCGCCCGCGCTCTTCTGATTCACGAACCTTTGGACCAATTCCTCAGCAAGATATAATTGGAAAGGTATTTTTCCGTTATTTTCCCTCTAATAGAGTGGGAACAATTAAAACACCTAGTTATTCCTCGGAAAGCTTGCGTAAGAATTCATTTGTTTTTAGACGATTTCCTTTTACTTCGATCACTACTTTAGATTTGACTCGGGTTTGAATGATTTTAACCTTGGCCTCGGGAATTAATGCTTTAAATTTACGTAATATCGCGGCTTTAATTGGTGTCGCGATAGGATCACCTTCAGAGACAGTCGCGTACAGAATATTTCGTACTGCCTCCTCAAGGTCTAGCGCCGACATCTCATGAGCGAGAACTTGCTCATACAAAGAAATGACTCCATCCTCGTCTTTTATTCGGGAAAGAATAAATAAATGAGTTAATGAAATGCTTTCTGAATAAAAACCATCGAGAACAAGCGATGGAAGGCGTAGAAGTCGTAAATAATTACTTATATATGCAGGCGAAACCTCTAATTCCTTAGCTAGTAGACCGTATGGAAGATCTTGCTCATCATGAAGCTTTTTAAATAATTGTGCTTTTTTAATTGGATCATTTTCACTTTGAACTAGTGATACATACTCAGAGATTGTGGAAGTATCCATGCAACTATTATACAGTGAGCATTAAGAAGTTTTTGGCGCGATCACAGACACAAATTTTTTACCAAGTCGTACGAAGAAAGTTACCGTACCGTCAATGCGTGAATGAATAGTAAAGTCTTTACTAAGATAAGCTCCTGGACCGGCTCTAAAAGTCATACCGCGCTGTCTAATAATAATATTTCCAGGTTTAGCAGCTTGGCCTCCATATAATTTAACACCAAGTCGCTTCGCGATAGAATCTCGATTTCCTTTTGCTGCTTTCTGGGATTTTGTATGCGCCATTTTGGATTATAGACTAACAATTTTTACTTTTGTAAGCTGTGCTCTAAAGCCTCTCACTTTTCGTGAACGAACTTTGGATTTAAACCTTGCAACTCTAATTTTATCACCTTTTACATTTTCAAGCACTTTAGCCTTTACTTTCTTCGTAAGGAATGGCTTTCCAATGGTGATATCGTTTTTCTCATCGTCGCCCTCTGCGAGAGTTTCGAATGCAACTTCGGCGTCTTGGGCCATATTAAGATTATCAACGGTAATCTCATCATCGGCTTTTACGACATACTGCTTTCCACCAGTCTGAATAACGGCAAATTTCATAGATTGTAATTATAAAGTATAGTCCCCTATTTAACAAGTCATAGAGCTGACGCAATTCCTAATAATATCATAGTCGATAGTAAAGAAGAACCGCCATACGAAATAAAGGGTAGCGCAATACCTGTAACAGGCATTAAACCCAAATTCATCCCGACATTGATAACAAGTTCAAAGAAAATTAAAGCTATCGTTCCGACTAGAAAAAGAAATTTAAAGTCGTTGTCCTTGTTTTTAAACATTTTTGTAATCAATCTAAAAAACAGGAGCGAAAAGACCAAAAGCAAAAGTAGCCCACCCATAAAGCCGAACTGCTCAATAAATGAAGCGAATGCAAAATCAGTATGAAATTCTGGCAAAAAACGATACTGCGCCTGTGTGCCCAATCCCAAACCCTTCCCCAATAGCCCACCAGATCCTATCGCAATAATTGCCTGGGTAATATTGTAGGTAAGGCCACGTGGATCAAGTTCAGGATTAAGAAAACCAATAATACGCGCCTTTTGATAGTCTTTCATAATGAGCCATAAAAAAGGCATGACAGAAACCAAAGCCGCTCCAATAAGTGCTGTAAGTTTTGATGAGAGTCCAGAAAAGTAGAAAATTGTGGCAAAAACTACGGAATAGATAATGGCGCTACCAAGGTCTGGTTGAAGAAAAATTGCGCCAGACGGAATGAGAAACATAGAAATAACTGCAAAAAGTTTTAATTTTCCGAAGCGATTTTGCGCGTTAAGAATTGCTGCCAAGCAGATAATGAAAAATGGCTTGAAAAACTCGGACGTCTGAAGTTGAAAAAATCCCAAGTCAATCCATCTTCTTGAGCCACGAATACTATCTGTAAAAAGAGTAATAAAAAGCAGAATAACGAAAGATAGAAAAATTATTTTGTAATTCTGCTCGAGAAGTTCGGGTTTAATTCTTGAAAAGACTATGAAAAGTACTATACCGACTACGGTAAAAAGGAATGTCTGAGGCAAAAGATCTGGTCTTAATCCGGCTAAATTTAGCAGGCCAAAAAGATTAAGTAATACTATGGAGATTATGTACCAAATATCATATCGACGTCTCATATTTTCTCAACCTTTATTTCAGGACCTATATCGATACGTTTTGCAGATAGCTTCTTCATTAAATAGTCTTCCATCTTTTTGTGAAATGATGGAACCGTTAGAACTATTGAGTCTCCTTGAGACAGACTTAATTTACGTCGTTCGCCTTGCACAAGACGAACAAGCTCTCGAGTTTCACCTTCAATCTTTAGCTCTTCAGTAATTTTTGTATCAAATATTGCATTAAAGTCATCTTGCTCTGAAGAAATTACTGTGCAATTTTTTACATTTAGTTCGTCTTGAATAATGTTTTTTGCGCGATCGAGATTATCTTGATTCTTAATAAGTACTCCTTTTGGAAGAGAAAGTTCAACATGAGCAAGTGGTTGACGTACTTTTATTTTTGTTTCTTTTCTTATTCGATGACCAGCTTCAACGAGTTTACGAATAGTGCTCATATCATGAATAAGATCTTCATTTGTTGCTCCATAAGCTTCCGGCCAACTTTCAAGATGAACGGATTCTGCTTTTGTTAAGAATTTATACAAAGTGTCGCTTAAAAATGGAGCAATTGGTGCAGTTATTTTCAGGAAGTTTGAAAGTACAAAGTACATTGTTTCATAAAAGGCTTTTTTATCTTCTTTATTTTCTGCTGCTGCACCTACTCTGTCCCTAGATCGTCGAATATACCACTTAGACATTTCATCTATAAATGCATTAAGTTTATCAACAGCCGACATTGTGTCATATTGTTCTAAATCTTCAGATACTCCTAAAATAAGCCTATTTAATAAGGCTAAAATCCATTCATCAAGAATATTAGTTACTTTTGCTTTTGATTGCGAGTTTTTTTCAAACGAAAGCGCATCAATTTCATTAAATAATTCATAAAACTTTGTGATATTCCAAAGAGTCAGATGAAATATCTTAATTTGATTTCGATACTCCTCTTCAGAAATTGCCAAATCTTCTCCGCGGACAACTGGACTTCCAAGAAGATATAGGCGAAGTGCGTCACCACCATATTTTTCGAGCATCATCCTTGGATCAGGATAATTACCAAAGTTTTTACTCATTTTTCGACCATCAGTTCCAAGAATGACTCCCGTTACAAGAACGTTTTTGAATGAATGCGAGTCAAAAAGTCCGGTGGAAAGAACATGAAGCACATAAAACCAGGCGCGAATTTGGCCAGTATATTCGACAATAAAATCTGGTGGAAAAAAATCTTCCAATTTTTGTGTTGTATCAAAAGGAAAATGGCGTTCTGCAAATGATGCAGATCCAGCCTCTATCCAACTATCTAAAACTTCTGGAACACGATGCGCATCTTTTCCACACGATGCGCATTTTACAATAACATCATCAATATCTGGTCTGTGTAGCTCTTCAATTTTTTCTCCAGATGCTTTTTCAAGTTCTTGGATCGATCCAGGAACAAAGCGCTCGCCACATTCACATTCCCACACAGGTACTGGCGAGCCCCAATATCGACTGCGCGAAATACACCAGTCGGGCGCAGACTCCATGCTTTTTAAGAAACGCCCATACTTAAAATGCGCAGGGAACCAATTAACTGCTTCATTATTTTTAAAGAGCTGCGGCTTAAGTTGTTGCACATCAACATACCATGCATCTTGAGGTGCATAATACAGCTGCGTGCCGCAGCGCCAACAATGTGGCATTGAATGTGTGTGTTCTTCTTCTTTGAATACCAGTCCCCTCTTTGTTAAGTCTTCATTAACTGCTTTGTTTGCCTTCAAGTAATACATACCACCAAAAAGCGGCACGTCTTTCTTAATATGTCCCTCCTCATCAACATGCAAGACATTTTGAATATTGTTTTCTTTCATTACTTTCAAATCTTCCTCACCATATGCTGCTATTGTTACAATACCTGTTCCTTCATCAGCTGTTACGAAATCACCATTTATGACAACCCAAACTTGCATTCCCTTCTCGGCTTTGTAAAAATCGTAATGTGGCTCAAATTCTTTTCCAAGTAATTTTTCTCCTTTAAAAGTTTCAATAACCTTATGTTTAGTTCCATCCAAAATTGAAAGTGTTGATTTTGCAAGGATATAAAATTCGGTTTCCTTTTCTCCTTTTACTTCTACTTTTACATATTCGAGCTTCTTGTTAACCGCCAATGCTGGCGTCGCAATTTTATTCCAGGGTGTTGTTGACCATGCGAGTAGATACGTAGTATCTTCGTCTTTTAGTTTGTATTTGTATGTAGTTCCCAAATCTTTGACGTCTTTATAATTGTCTGCATCCATTGCAACTTCAAAATTAGAAATTGGTGTCGAACAGTGCGGGCAATATAATGAAACGCGTAGGCCTTTGTAAATATACTTTTTTTCATACATCTGTTTAAAAACCCACATGACAGTTTCCATATAATCCCGATCCATGGTTTTGTAGGCATCTTTAAAATCTACCCATCTACCAATATGATCGACATACCATTCCCATTCGCCCGAGACGTCTTTAACGTACAACTTACACTCATCAATAAATTTCTTAATACCAATTTTCTCTTCAATATCTTTCTTTCGTGTTATTCCAAGTTTATTTTCAACCTTGTTTTCAGCGGGAAGTCCATGACAATCCCATCCCCATACACGTCTAACACGATATCCTTTCATTGTCCAAAATCTTGGGAATACATCTTTAGGAATACTAGAGAGAAGAGTGCCGTAGTGAGGAAGTCCAGTTATGAATGGTGGACCATCTAAAAATGTCCACTGATTATCGACTGATCGATTTTCAATTGATTTTTCAAATATTCTATTCTTCTTCCAAAAAGCAAGAATTTCTTCTTCAAGTTCTGGAAAGTTTGGTTGCGCCGGTAGTTCTGCCATGTGGAGTATTATATCTTTCTCTCAATAAAAAAACCACCCTTACGAGTGGTTTTTAGGCGCCCAGATGGTTCGGGTATTATCCCTAGCATTTGGTACGTCCACCAGCTTATGATTGGTATAAGCAAAGAAAGATTATCAAATATGACTTTGTGTATCAATATTTGAGTGGACTCATGGAGCAGATAAGTCCTGGGCCCACCATGGCCTAGTTTCTCAAATGAAGATTAAAAAATAATGTTATTTCGAGCGAGTAACCTTCTTTTTCTTTGGTTTTGGCAAAGGTAAAATATCAGCAGTAACTCGCATTAGTTTTTGCAGCCAATCGCGATCATCAAGTTCATCAATAAGCATGTACGGCTTGGCACCCGGGTATGGAATTCCCTCTTCATAATCATCACCAATAAAAAGCTTACCCGGATCAGTTATCTTTATGAAAAGCTGATCGTCACATACGAGCCCCACAACTTTCTCATCACAATACAATGCATAATCACCAAACATTTTTCTAGCTCGAACATTAGGTAGATTAGATAATTGATCAAGAATATAGTCGATTGTAGATTGTTGTGTAGACATGAACTTTAGCGCTGACGTCTTCGCAAGAACGCCGGGACGTCAAATTCTGTATCGTCATCAGTTGTTTTTGCTTCGTCTGTTTCTTCTTCGTAAAGAGACGGCAGTGGCTTCGTTTCTTCTTTCTTATCATCCTCATCTTCATCATTATTTACATGACGGCGGGCAATGTGGGGAAATCGCATATCGGTTCCATCAATACGCGTTGCTATGACAGTTACTCGCACTTGATCCATCATACGCTCGTCAATTACAGCTCCAAAGATAATATCCGCATCAGGGTCAACTGTCTGTGCAATAACACTTGCAGCTTGATCAACTTCTGACATACTAAGGTCTGGACCTCCAACGATATTGAAAAGGACTCCCTTAGCACCTTGAATTGAAGACTCAAGTAGCGGTGAAGAAATGGCTTGCTTAACTGCATTAATCGTGCGATTCTCACCTCCAGCAATACCAATGCCCATCAAAGCTGTTCCAGCATCTTGCATTATTGATCGCACATCAGCGAAATCAACATTAATAAGTCCTGGAGTTGTAATAAGTTCTGCAATTCCTTTAACGCCTTGATGCAAGATAGAATTTACTTTCTTAAAAGCTTCAAGAACACTAACTTTTGAATCAATAATTTCTAAAACTTTTTGATTTGGAATAACAATCAATGTGTCGACCTTATCTCGAAGACTGTCGATTCCTTGATTAGCAGATGTTTTTCTACGAGCACCTTCAAAGGAAAAAGGTCGAGTCACAACCGCGACAGTTAATGCGCCAACCTCTTTACTTATTTCTGCGATGACTGGCGCAGCTCCAGTACCGGTGCCGCCACCTTCTCCAGCGGCGATAAATACCATGTCGGCACCTTCAAGATGTTCTTTAATTTTTTCTCTCGATTCCTCGGCAGCTTGTCGACCCATATCTGGATCACCTCCAGATCCTAAGCCTTTTGTAAGATTTTCTCCAATTTGAATTTTTATATCTGCGTTATGACTAAGGAGAGCTTGGGCATCTGTATTTAGTGCGATAAACTCGACACCGACAATGTCGTCTTCGGCGATCATCGTCGAGAGAGCATTACCTCCACCGCCGCCGACGCCGAGTACTTTAATTTTTGCTGGTTGACCAGCCCTTGGTTTTACTAACATAGTTCAGCTTTTTTCTGTCAAGGAATAAAGGATTTAAAAAGGTCGCGAACCTTCTTTACCGATCCTTGAACAGATAAGTTCCTGAATATTTTATCAAAATCTTTCAAATTAAGCTGTTGTTCTTCAAAATCCATATCTTTGCCATATACAAGGAGCCCAACTACTGCTGCAAACTGCGGATATGTGACCTCGTCTATGAGCCCAGAAATGTATTGTGGAGTCGCAAGTCGCGCTGGAAGGCCTACAACACGCTTAGCAGAATCAAGTGCTCCGACAGTCAAAGCACCACCACCTGCGACCACTATACCAGAAGGAATACGCGACATTAACTCGTTATCATCAAGTTCTTTATAGACACTTTCAAAAATTTCTTCTAATCGAGGTTTAATAATGCCATCAACAACAGTTTTGTGAGAAATAGATTTTAAATCATCAGCAAGCTGCAAGCGAGAAAGATCTATATCATCGCTCTTCTTATCTTTTTGTGGATCATGTTTTGAGCTGCTTAAATGAACTTTAATTTTCTCTGCAGAATCCAATGCTATTCTTAGCCCGACGGCTATATCATTCGTTATGTGTCGGGCGCCAAATGGGAGTGAGGTCGAATGTGATAAAGCACCTTCAATATAAACGGCAACATCGATCTTTCCACCTCCAATATCAACCAAAGCTACACCAAGTTCTTTTTCTGTCTCTGAAAGCGTCGCAACAGAAGAAGCTAAACCAGAGAATACATAACCTTGAATTTCAATGCCTAAATCAGACATGCATCGCTCGATATTTCGAAGATTCGTAACACTCGCAGTAATAATATGCGTATTGACTTCAAGTCTAACGCCACTCATTCCAAGTGGATTCTTTATTCCCGACTGACCATCAACAATATATTCTCGAGGCGACACTTCAATAATTTCGCGTGTTGACGAAAGTGAAATAGCTTTCGCAGCTTCGATTACCCTAGTAAGATCTCCATCAGAAATTTCGACTTCCGGATGAGAGACCGCTACAACACCTTGAGAATTTAATGATTGGATATGAGGACCGCCTACAGAAACATATGCTTTTTGCACTTTAGAACCAGCCATTCGCTCACACTGCTCAACTGCTTGCTCAATAACTCCTGTTACTTGCTGAATATCAACTATCTGGCCTTTTTTTACTCCTCTTGAAGGAATTGAAGAAAATCCAAGAACGCGTGGTTGGGGTTCATCTTCTGAAATTTTCGCAATAATGCAGGCTACTTTCGAGCTTCCGACATCAATACCGCATAAAATTTTATCTGCCATATATTACTTTTTGAAAACCACTATTGGTTTTTCGAATCTTACATCTAAACGATTAAATTCTATTGCTTTAGTTCTAAACTGCTCTAGCACAACCTTAAGTTGCGCTACTTGTTCGCGCGTATCTTTTGTTGATGAAACTAGAATCTCACGTTCCTCTGAAATTAATACTATCATATTTTCGTTTCGTATATCAACCCTGCCTATTGGTAAAGCAAGCTTTTGCGTCTCTTCTATAAAATAGACTGCATCAACCACTTCTTTAATGTCAATTAAGTCACCCACTGCAAAGCCTTGAAAATAAATGGGTTGATAATATGTAATCGGAATGGAAATTGTAAGGATGTCGTCTCTCTGCTTAGATAAAATTTTCCCTTCTGTAGAAACTGCCATAAATCCATCTTCCAGCTTTACTTTTGCTATTGGGCGTGCTTCAGTAACGATAATATTTAGTGAACTTGGGTATGTAAGTTCAATATGCACTTTTTGCAAAGTGGGGTTATTTTGAAGAATTTCTTTTTCAATGTCTGATGGTTTTAAAAAAAAGATTAAATTATTACTATAGTTTTCGACGCCAGATAATTGCTTTGTACCATTAACAGAAATGTCTTTTACTCTAAAGAAATACAATATTGCTCCACCTGTTAAGAAAATACATAGAATTGCGATGTAGGGAATTAATTTACGCATTCTTCTAGTATATCAGCGATTGTTTCAGCGGCTGGAAGAATAAAATTCTGAGGTAATTTAGAGAACGCCTCTTTATATGTCGATGTATGTGATTGAACTAATGCAATAGTTTCAAGTAGATTTTCAACAGGCTCTAATTGGTCATATACCTTTCCCAATCCCATTTTAGCAAAAAGGTTTGCTTGTAGTCGCTGCTCATCTCTTCCCGACCAAGGAAGAGGAACAAGCACAGCTGGCTTTTTAAGCATTAATAGCTCCCATATGGTATTAGCACCTGATCGAGCCACTACAACACTACTGTTAGCGTACGCCCAAGCCATCTCGGAAACATTAAGGTTTTTATAAACGGCGTAATCTTCTGTCATTTTCATAGAAAGCCTTTCATAATCCTGAAATTCCGATGCATTACCGACTTGATGGATTATCATAAATTTTTTTGAAAGCTGTGGAAGCATTTGTTCGATACGTGTGTTGATAGAATGAGAACCTAAACTCCCTCCTGTAATTAAAAGCAAAGGTTTTCTTAAAGGCGTTTTTAGTAATGATGCTCCCTTTGTTAATAGCTTTGATCTAATCGGGTTTCCGGTATGAATAGTTTTATGCTTTCCGAAATATGAAGCAGTTTCTGCAAATGAAACTAAGACTTTGTCTGCAATCGTACCTATTATTCTGTTTGAAATACCAGGCGCAATTGTCTGTTCATGAGTAACTATTTTTATGCCAAGCAGCCAACCAACAATACATATCGGCAAAGCTATATAACCACCAAAAGAAAGAATTACTTGTGGTTTTATTTCATTTAAGAGAAAAAGACTGGCAATAAAACCGTATATTGTTGAAAAAAAATCTTGAAGCGTATGTAATCCGAATGTTCGCGAAAGTCTTCCCGTTATAAGATTGTGAAAATTAACCCCTAATGCAGAGATCTCCTTGTACTCGAAAGAAATATCCTTATGTTTTCTATCTGTGTATTTTCTTCCAACAAAGTATAGCTTTGAAAAACCTCTTTTTTGAAGTTCTTCAATAACTGCATATGCCGGAGTAAAGTGGCCGCCGGTAATAAGAATCCGTATTTTTTTGTTATTCTTCTCCATTATTTTCGTGCAATGCTAATTACTATACCCATAAGTGAAAACAAAATTAAGAGACTTGAACCTCCATATGAAATGAACGGCAGTGGCACACCAGTCAAGGGAATAAGACTCACCATTGCACCAAGATTGATGATCATTTGCCAAGCGAGTAAACACCAAATTGAACCTGCAAGCAATTTGCCGAATCTATCTTTTGCATTTACTGCTACTTTAAATATAAGGTATAAAAGGAATACATATAGCAAGATAAGAACTAGTGAGCCTAAAAATCCGACTTCCTCACCAATAATAGCGAAAATTGAGTCAGTATGCGCTTCTGGAAGAAACTGATATTTTTGTCTTGAACTCGAAAGCCCTCTTCCTAAAAACCCACCAGATGCTAGCGAGATTGTTATCTGACGAATGTGATAGCCAATTCCACCCGGATCTAGATCTGGGTTTAAGTATGCTGTAAGTCGCTTTAGCCGATAAGAAGAAGAAAATACGAGTATAAGTCCAGCAAAAAAAGCAAACGGAGAAAACAACGCTAGGTGTAGTAGGTTTTCGCCGGAGAAAAAGTAAATTGAAACAAAGAGCAAGAATATAATTATTGATGTTCCTAGATCAGGTTGAATCATTATCAGGCCAATAATAAAACTCAAAAGGAGTAGAAATGAAATAAACCTTTGCCTTTCTTTATACAAAAACCACGATGATAAATATAAAATTGCTGAAAATTTCGCAACTTCTGAAGGCTGAAACCCAATTGGTCCCAAACTAATCCACCGCCGAGCTCCTCCAACCGTTACTCCTACTCCGGGAATAAGGACCACAATTAGGAAGAATATTGTCATCAGTAGAAAAGGAAATGACACATAATATAATTTTCTGTAATCGAATATGCTGAAAGCTCCCATAACTCCGATACCTAATACAAACCAAATTAGTTGCTGCTTGAAAAAATAGAAACTGTCTCCAAAGGCTCTAAAAGCATTAATCGATGATGCGTCAAAAATAAAAAAAAGTCCAATTGTAGTAAGGATAATAGGAATAATTGCTAAGAGACTAATGTTTCCTTTAATGCTTTGAGGCTGAGTTTCTTTATGATTTTTTCGAGTTTTCCTGCGCATAGTTTTTTATAGCTTGTTTAAATACTTCACCGCGTTCTGGAAAACCTTTAAACATGAGGTAGCTTGGAGCACCAGGAGAAAGTAAACACGTCGCTCCATATGGAGTATGTAAAAATGCATATTCGACTGCCGCATCCATAGAATTGGTTGAAAATACTTCCGGTATAGAATTATTATCTTTTAGCATTGATATAATTTTCTCTTGCGTGTCCGGAAAAAGAACTACATGTTCTACTTTTTTTTCTTTAATAAGTTCTATAACATTTTTAAAATTAAACCCTCTGTCTTGGCCACCTAACAAAATTGTTTTAACATTTTCGACAGAATTTAATGCATGAATAACCGCTTGTGGATGATTTGCTGCTGAATCATTGATAAAAGTAATACCGTTATATTTGCCAATGTTTTGTAAACGATGTGGAAGTGTTTCGTATGTATCTAGAGTATCTTGCACAACCGAATCTTCTATCTGTAAAGTCTTCGCAATGGTTGCTAAAACTTTTACCGAATCTGGATTTATTGACCGATCAAATGCGAATTTACCAATCTCCTCATCAAATACTACTTTAATAGCTGAGGTTGAAGACAAAAGTTCATGCAATTCAGGTAGCCGCGGGTTATAAATAAGAATATCTTGAGGTTTTGCCTGTTGAGCAATCATAAATTTTGCCTTGCGATATTCATCAAAATTATTATGGTTATGTAATTCTTCATATATATTGAGAATTACTGAAATATGTGGTGAATATGCAATATCCTCTAATTGGTAGCTAGATAGCTCTAGAACAACATAAGAATCTTCATCTTCATTGTTTGTGAGTACGTCGAGCATTGGAATGCCGATATTTCCGGCTAACAGTGACTTTTTATGAGCATTTTTGAGAAGGTTGTGCACCAGGGTTGCTGTAGTGCTCTTACCTTTTGTTCCCGTAATTCCGATTACTGTGTGCTTACTGTTCGCGAAAAAAATATTAGTGGCTGTCGTATAGGTACCTTGAACTTTTTCAAGTCTTATTCCAGGAGACTTAATTATAAGATCATAATCAAGTTGTTTTTCTAAATAATTCGGGTCAATTTTTTCATCACCAATGCCGATTTCTACCTCAGGACAAAATTTTTTGAGAAACATATGAGTTGCTTTCCCTTCAATACCGTATCCTAAAATATAAATTTTCTTATAACTTTTTAATTCATCAATTGTCATAATAAATCTCGAAAATTATTAGGTATATTTTTAGTATTTCCATAAGAAAAAACCTTGTCCCTTAATGTTTCAAATTGAATATCTTTAGATAAAATTTCGCTTTCAAACATTTTCATAACTGCATCATCATCATAGATTCCTTTATCATGAGCCATTTTCATCGCGACTATCATTTCATCAGGAGTTCCTACGCATTCAAACGGCTTTACATCAGAAAGTCCGAGCAATTCGCGAAAGATATCTATAAATTCGGACTTTTCATATAAGTTTTCGCCAAAGATTCGCACTATTTCATCCTTTGGTAAAAATGCTGACAACATTGTAAAAACAAATAATGTCTTTGGCGATGCATAATCCCAACGTTGAGCGGTAGAATCTTGTGAAAGTTTAAAGTTGTGATTGCTACTTGAAAAAACTTCAAAATATGTAGGAAATCGCGCAAATTTTTCAGTCACCTTTATTTCATACCAAGGTCGCAGCATAGAAAAATATTGAAGATCTTTATTAATGTAGGTTTCAATGTAACTTCTTAATAGATCTTCTGCTTCTTCTGACTTACTCCATTGATGATTAATTTCTTCTCCCAAGTATTCAACATTTCCATAGCTACTGCTTCGTTCGCTTGAGATAACAATATACTTATAACTCCCTAAAAGCGCCTGGAGCACAGCAGCAAAAGTATAAAAAGTTGAAATTGGC
>CAZTOA010000008.1:15312-19469 GCA_964614975.1 uncultured Gammaproteobacteria bacterium
TATATGTAGTTGGGACTTTGTTAAGCTCTATGAGCTTTGGATCAATATGACGTGTAATAGTTACAATTTCTTTCCCCATCACTTTTGCGACATTTTTTTGAATATCTTTTGGACTAAGACAAAATAGATCAAATGGCACATTACTATTCTTTACTATTTCAGCTGATACGATAGAATCCTTACCTCCACCATGCATTACGAGCGCTTTATCTTCTAATAAAATTGTCTCTTGACTAAACTCTTCTTTACTCTCATCAAATGGAAATTTGACTAGCTCCCTATAATCTATTTGATTTTTATAAAAAAACTCTCCCAGGCCTTTTGTGTAAATAGTTTCCCAAACCTTTGCTTGTTCACTTGTTAGTGTGTAATTACTTATTTCAATTCGCTCGGGACAAAACGCCTTATAGTAGCTTGTACCAACAATTAAGTGAAGCGATTGTAGAACACTTTCGAGCAATTCTTTAGGAAGGTCGTTTTGATCCTTGATGTTATTTAAATGCCAATACTCCTTAAAGCTTGTCGTATCATTCCCCACTATAACATCATAGTGAAAATACAAATCTCCTGTTGATAAATCAGCCTCGTATTTAGAAAATACAAACAGATCCGCTCTAGAAATGCTATTCATGTACTTATATTATACGGATAAGGCTCATTTTAGGAAAGCAATCATCAATCCGAGCATAGCGAAGAGAATGGCAGCAAGCCACGCACGCATGACAATTTTTGGCTCCTCCCAACCCCTATATTGAAGCCATAAATGAAGTGGGGCAGCCGGAAAAACCTTCTTTCCGAAGTACTTTTTTGAAACAAGCTGCATAAACGAAGTTAAAATTTCAACAACAAATACACCTCCGATAATACCTAGGGCAAAAACTTTTCCTGATAACAGTCCTATAACTGCGAATGTGGCCCCGAAAGATAGCGCTCCGGTATCTCCTAAAATAAGGCGTGCGGGGTATACATTAAAATATAAGTATGCTAGTAATCCACCAATCCAAACTGCAATAAAAATAAGAAGGGGGGTATCAAGAATTGAAAGTGATATAGCCCAGAAAGCAAAAAGTGCAATTAAAAGAACACCACTGGATAAGCCATCCAGTCCATCCGAAATGTTGACTGCATTAGAAAACGCTACAATTACAAAAGCTGCAAACGGAATAAACCACCACGAAAGATTATAAACACCTAAGTATGGAATATTGATTATATGAATCTTCAACTCAGCAAACATCCAATACGAAACAATGAACGCCAGAATGATCTCTATTAAAAGTTTTTGTCGTAATCTTAAGCCGAAAAAAGAGGTTTCTCTCCACATAAATATCTTCTTTAGATCGTCGTAGAGACCCAAAAATGAAAATGACAAAAAAGTAAAAAGTAGAATTTTGATCTCAGACACTATGGATTGGTAGTTTGAGACCATATCCTTTCCAATCATGATCATAAAAAGTGTAAATGCCGTAAAGCAAAAGATAGTTGTCAATATGATTAGAATGCCTCCCCCAACTGGCGTTCCAGCTTTATGTTTATTAAATGAGTCAAAAATAGGTGTTTTTTCATTAAATGCGTCTCGAGTTTCTTGTACTGCTCGCTGAAATTTAAGCTTGTAAAGAAGATTAATAAAAGGCACGAAAAGTATGCTGTTAATGAAAAAGGAGATAAAGAACCCAAGTATATATAGTGCCATATTATAAGATAAGAGCAATAATTTTAGGCACAAAAATCATGAAAGCAATAATAACTGCTCCAGCAGCAAAAGTAAGCATTGCAGCTGCGGCAACGTCTTTTGCTATTTTAATCTCTTCTCGCCACTCTCTAGTAATAGCATCAGTCGTGGCCTCTAATCCGGTATTTAAAGTCTCGATTACAAGTCCAAGGGTTATTAAAAGAATAATCATCAGCCATTCGTAATAATCTATTTGCAAAGTCCATCCTAGAAAAACAGCAATTGTGGAAAAAACGATATGAATTCTGTAATTTGGTTGCGTTCGTAGTGCCCAAAGAACACCATCGTATGCATGCTTAAAGGAAATTGAGTGTTTATGAAATTCCTTCATATTTTCATTGTATAACGGATGTTAATACTTTTGCGAGCTTTTCTGGATCATGACGCTGGAGACTTCTAACGATTACATCTGACATTGACTTAGTAAATACTTGCTCTGCCACTATGTCAGTGCGAAGGACATGGATTGGATGGTCAGTAAAATCATCCATATCGTCAAACACTTCCTGCTCTCCATACTCGTTGTAGTATTCCTCAACTTCTTTTGATATTTTTTTGTTGTTTAGTATGACCGTGTCTACTTTGTGATCCATATACCTCTCAAGATCTTTTACATGATCACCGGCGGTGTAGTTAGGGGTTTGACCTCTCTTAGTCATCAGATTGATATTAAGAATGATCTTTGCTTTAGTTACAGCAAATGCTTCTTGAATTCCGCCAACTAAAAGATTGGGAATAATACTTGTATATAGATCTCCTGGACCCATAATTATGTAGTCAGCAGACAAAATTGCTTCGATAGCATTCGGATTTGAAGAGGCTTCTGGCTTCAGAAAAGCTCTTTTAATACGTGTTTCCTTATGAAATGCTGAATCAATAAGATCCTCTGATACTAGTGTTTCGCCATCCTCATATTCAGCACAGAGATGCACTCTGTCGAATGTCACTGGTATAACTTTCCCTTTTGTCTGCAAAATATAAGAAGCTGTATCTATTACTTCCTGGTAGTGTGGGGCAGTGACCTGCTCGAGCGCAGTAAGAAAAATGTTACCAAAATTATGGCCTTTAAAATCTCCCTTTTCAAATCTATAGAGAAAAAGCTTTCTCCAAAGCTCAGAAGCCTCTGAAAGTGCTACTAAACACTGGCGCACATCGCCTGGAGGCAATACACCATACTGATCGCGAAGCTTTCCTGTGCTTCCACCACTATCCATACTGGTTACAACTGCAGAAAGGTTGTAATCATAATTCTTTAAACCAGAAAGTACAACGAATGTACCAGTCCCCCCTCCAATGACTGTAATATTCTTCATAGACTATATATTTTACACTATCACAACAGTTTATTTTTCTATCCGACAAAATAGCCCTGAGCAAAATAACCAAAGAGAATGCATTGTAAAACCATAAAAACTGTCAAAATAACATATTGATATCGTGTTTTCAGGCTTACTAGGAGAAAATATGGTGACCAGGCAAAAAGTGAATATCGGGTTATTGATGAAAATGAACCCGTCAGTGTAACTAAAAGTAAGTTGGCAATGGAAAATATTGCTATACCAAACTCTTGCCAGTTCCTTTTTTTGTACGAAATATACCCATGGATAATACTTAAAATAAAACAAAAGTTGAAAAGAAGAAATTCTATAGCTGAGATAATATACTGAAAATTCCAGCTGGCTGTATAGAAAATCTTGAAATAGCGAAAATATACTTGGGGAAGTAATACGAATGTGCCCGACCTTTGAGCGCCGAACGTTGACTGGACAGTCAAGAAATTCAAAGGGTCTCCTGTAGCCTGATATAGATAAGCCATATAAAGTATCAGGCCAATAAAAGGAATTCCAATCAGCAAATATCTTTTATCAATCTTTTTGTAGTTCTCAGTTACGGATTGATTTAATGTAAATAAGCTAAAAAAAAGAGGAATAGTAATAAATATGCCTTGAATTCGCGTTAATGATATTAAAAGTGCAGTAAAAATGAACGGAACATACATATGTTTATGAAAAAATAATATTGTAGATACTAGCAATAAGAAGAAAAGAGACTCTGTATAAATTGCTGAATAAAAAAAGGCTGTCGGATAGGCAAGTATAAAGAAAATAAACAAAAAGGAGTTTTTTACTTTATAAATATTCTTCAACAGGTATGTGAAAATAAAAAGCGCACTAATTAGAAAAACTTGGTTTATTAATAAGCCAATAATAGGTGCATTTATACTTGTTAGATTATGAAACAAACTAATTATTGTCGGATAGAGTGGAAAAAAACCTCGATCCGATCCTTCATATCCAAAACGAGCAATTCGTAAATAATGTACACCATCAAAGTTTGCCCATATGCCAAGCCAGTACGGAAGCTTCATTGCATCTGCGATCTCTAGATAGGTGAATCTTCTTGAGAATGGAATGAGGTGATTGGC
>CAZTOA010000008.1:19479-22943 GCA_964614975.1 uncultured Gammaproteobacteria bacterium
AAAAGAGTGCTAAAAAGAAAAAGATATCTCGCTGTAATTAAGCCAAGAATTCTTCTAATTTCTATTTGTCTCGAGAACATATCTCTCCAGGATGAACGAAAGCGTCATTGCTAAGCATAACTCCAGGCATAGTTACCGCATTTGCGCCTAGCTGAATATTTCGACCAGCGATTACTCCCAGCTTATTTCTGTGAGTGGTTACCTTCTCTCCTTTTACGCGACACGTAACCGCTTTCTTATCAAATCGATAGTTTGCGGTAATTGCACCAGCAGCAAAATTCGCATCGCCTTCAACAACAGAATCTCCAATATATGCACGATGGGTCCAAACATTTTCACCGAGATATGATCGTGTTAATTCTGTATAGCCGCCAATAACCGACTTTTGACCGATCATGCTTTGATTTATCAATACATAGTTACCGATTATGGTATTTTTACCTATGTAACAAGGTCCAACAATTTTAGAATATTCGTAAATTTTTACACCATCATCGATGTATACATCACCAATTATTTTTGCAGTAGGATCGATCGTAACATTATTCCCGACATGTGATTTAACTTCTTTTAAGAAAAACGACATTGCATCGAGCATATGCCATGGATACTTTAACGTTGCCCAATCGCTCTTATATGTGACATTCTTAAATACCTTTCCTGATTTTAAATAGCTTGTCAGTGCAACCTCATATACATCGTCCTCATCAGATGCGGCGACTTTCATAAAGGTTAAAAATTCATTAGAGTTTTTAACGTAATCCACAACTAACTTAAAAAAGGGTGAGGGGAGATTATTTGGATCGGGTTTTTCAAGAATTCCTTTTACGTTACTATCTTCTAAAATCAAGTATCCTCCTGGTACGTAGTCCTTGATGAGTACAGAAACAAAGAGACCATCAATATCAACTTCTTCTCTCTTCTTAAGTATTTCCGTTAATAAATGTTCATGATACAAATCATTCCCATTTACTACTAGAAGGCTTCCTTTAATATGAGCTGCAGCAGATAAAACAGCGGCACTCATACCATTCCCCTCTTGAACTACAACCTTAGCTTTTTGTGCTTTTGCAAATGGCTCTGTCATCGACTTGGTGTCTTCACTTACCACGACAATTAGATTGTCGGTATATTTTCCATAAAACTTAAGTTGGTATTCGATAAGCGGAATCCCATTAAATAAGAAAAGATTTTTGTGTGATAACGGCTTAAATCGTGAGCTGCTTCCTCCAGTTAAAATAACGATGGTATCAATTTTTTGTTCTTTCATACTCTCTTTATATCAGCTCCTAGTGCTGATAGCTGAACCTCTAACTGTTCATATCCTCGATCAATATGTGATGCTCCAAGTATAACTGATTCACCTTCGGCAACACAGGCCGCGATAACAAGACTTGCGCCAGCACGAATATCTGATGCTTCCAGGGCCCCATTATGAAGCTTCGTTGGACCAGTAATTCGAATTGCCTGCGATCGGGTTTTAAGCTCTTCTTCATTCAAGATACCAAACTGATATACCTCATGCGGGTTTGAAACATCGGGCTGAAAAAATTCTATATGTGCTCCAAGTTTTCGCAATTCTTCAACATATCCAAATCGATTTTCAAAAACCGTTTCATGGATTGTAGAAACACCTTCGGCCTGAGTCATCAGTATTGCCCATGGGCCTTGTGTATCAGTATTAAATCCTGGGTGAGGAATAGTTGTAATATCTGTGCTTTTTAACGGACCTTTGTAAAAAAAGCGGAGCGAATCGCCATTGGCTTCAAACCCACCGCCAGCTTCTAAAAGCTTGTCCGTAAAGTCTAATACATATTTTGCGTCAAGCCCTTTAACTATTATGTCTCCTTTTGTTGCGACCGCGAAAACGCCAAAAGCCGCCGCGTTTAGGCGGTCGCACATTATAGAAAACTGTGCGTTTTTAGAAACTAACTTTTCGACACCATCGATTATAATGTCGTTTCCTGATCTTTCAATATGGGCACCTGCATCATTTAAAAAACGAATCATGTCATCAACCTCTGGTTCTAAGGCAGCATTTTTTATCACTGACTGACCTTCTGCAATAGCTCCAATCATAATTCCTAATTCAGTTCCTGTATGTGACGCTTTTTCAAAAGTGTACGTGGCACCTTGCAGTCTCGCATTCTTAAGGACAGCGTTATAATAACCCGTCGAAGAGTCATACGAAATATCGACGCCGAATGCTTCAAGAAGTTTTATGTGTCGATCTATTGGTCGAGCACCCAACCGACAGCCTCCAGGATTTGGGATGATTGCCTTACCAAAACGATATAATAGTGGTGCAAATAGCATGAATGAAGTTCTTATTTTTGACCCGTGCAATAAATCTACTTCATGAAGGTTAAGACTACTTCCATCAACCAGCACATCATGATCATCCACAAATTCAGCTTTAGCACCAAGTTTTTGCATCAAATGAATCAATTCATGAATATCATTAAGATGTGGAATATTATTAAAAGTTATAGGGTTATCCACTAGTAGCCCAGCGATAAGTACTTTTAAAGCAACATTCTTTGCCCCAGAAAGCTTTACTTCCCCTTTGAGAGGAGTTCCACCCTTAACGATAAATGCATTCTCTTCTGAAATTTCCATGTTGTCTATATTATATAACGCTGACTTCTTGTTCGAGCTCTACATTATAATGATCTTTGACCTGTTTTTTAATTTCCTCTAAAAGCTTCTTAACATCAGCGGTTGTTGCGGTTCCATCATTTAGTATAAAATTTGCGTGAATATCAGATACAAATGCACCCCCAACACGATAACCTTTCAAGCCAAGATCATCAATCATCTTACCAGCTGACTGACCATTTACATTCTTAAAGAAACAACCCGAGGTTGAAACCCCAAATGGCTGCGTTTTCTTTCGATAAGCTAAAGCCTCCCTTCCTTGATACATAAGTAACTCGGGGTCATTCTTTTTTGATTTATATTCTGCCCATACGACAATATCACCTGTCTCCTGGATAATGCTATAGTCGTACCCAAATTTAAAATATTCTTTTTCTACAATTTTCAATTCACCAGATACGGTAAGAACTTGCGCTCTCATCAGACTATCGCCTACGTAATATGTTTTATCAGCATCAACCCACTTTGAATTCATATACAAAGCACCACCAAGCGTCCCTGGTAATCCCAGATGGTGCTCAAATCCTTCCCAACCTGCCTCAGCTGTTTCTTTAGCAAGTCTCGTCATTGAATATCCTGAAGAAATATGAAGCGTTACTGAAGCCTGATCTTCAAGTAAAATCTTCTTTTCTGAGGTAAGGTTTCTTATTACCAATCCTTTTAAACCATCATCGTTAATGACAATATTAGAAGCACCGCCAAGTACTCGTACGGATAAACCAAGTTTACGAGCAGTGTTAATAGCAATTATCAAATCGTCCTCCGTCAAAGCTTCATAATAATACTCGGCAGGACCTCCCATTTTA
>CAZTOA010000009.1:0-22168 GCA_964614975.1 uncultured Gammaproteobacteria bacterium
AAATGAAGGAATGAAAATTCCTTATATTAAAGGATAAGTTTTTTCTTTTCTTCAGAAAGCGAATTAAGAAGTGCTTCAACAGAATAATGCGGCGACTGCCCAGCTCGATTTGCAGATGTCGCCGTTATCGGTCGCCCAAATTCATTAACGAGTTCATTTACAAAATCACTCTGTGGAACTCGTACACCCAATGTGCCATTTTCCGCCTCAAGCAAAGACGATACTTTATGTTTTGAGGCGAGAACAAGTGTATAAGGACCAGGCAATAATTCTTTAATAACTTTTTCTTGTGAAGCAGATGCATCAACATATTCCAGCAATCTTTCAATTGAACCACAAAAAACAGAAATTGCCTTTCCTGGTGGGCGAGACTTAAATTCAATGAGTTTCTTTACCGCATTTTCATTTGTGGCATCGACGGCGACGCCATATACAGTGTCTGATGGCACGATAACAAGCCCACCATCCGAGAGTACTTTTAAAGCAATTTCCAACTGAGTTTTCATACAATCTTTCCTCAAATTCTAACAAAATCTGTTACAATAGGGATTCTATGGCAAAGCCAGAGACCCCAAAAAAGCAATCAATTGACTTAAAATTTAAGTTCAATATTAGAACAGTCTTTCTTTCAATTATCGTCCTGATGTTCATTTTTACTGCTATAGCAGGCAGTTCTGGACTTAGCAATTTTATCAAAGAAAAGCCAATTAGTGCAGTTATTGATGATATTAAGGCTGGGAAAGTTGAAAAAATTGAGCGAACAGGAAATTCTTTCGTTGTTATCTATAAAAATAGTGACCGTGTAGTTACAAAGAAAGAAGCCGAAGATAGTTTTAGAAAGATTTTGCAAGAATCAGGTGTTGATCCAGAAAAAGTCAATATTGAAGTAAAAACAAACGATGATACATCACTTCTTAGTAGTTTTATCATAAATGTTATTCCAACAATCCTAGTTATAGTCTTTTTTATGTTTATTTTTAGACAAGCAAGAGGTGCTCAAGACTCTATCTTCTCTTTTGGACAAGCAAAATCAAAGCGATTTTCTAAAAAAGTATCCAGCATAACGTTTAAAGATGTTGCTGGCGTCAATGAAGCTAAAAAAGAATTAGAAGAAATTGTTGATTTCTTAAAAAATCCTAAAAAATATAATAAGTTGGGTGCTCGATCTCCAAAAGGTGTGATTCTTGTTGGCCCTGCTGGAACAGGTAAAACACTTCTCGCTAAGGCAGTCGCCGGCGAAAGTAATGTACCATTCTTCTCTATCGCCGGCTCTGAATTTATGGAAATGCTTGTAGGTATTGGCGCGGCACGCGTTAGAGATCTTTTTGCCACCGCGAAAAAAAGCGCGCCGTCAATAATCTTTATTGACGAAATTGATGCCATCGGTCGCACACGCTCCGTTGGAGCTATGCCGGCCCATGATGAACGAGAGCAAACCCTTAATCAGATTCTTGTCGAGATGGACGGGTTTGCACCAAACGACAAAGTCATTGTCATTGCTGCAACAAATCGTGGCGACCTTCTTGATCCAGCGCTTCTGCGCCCTGGCCGATTTGATCGTCGCATAATGGTTGATTATCCTGACCTTGAAGGTAGAAAAGATATTCTCGCAATTCATGCACGCAATAAACCGTTTAATAAAGATGTCGTGTGGGAAAAAATTGCACGCAGAACTGTTGGATTTTCAGGAGCTGATATTGAAAATATGCTTAATGAGGCCGCGATCGCTGCTGCTCGCCATGAACGAGCATCAATTACCATGGCCGATCTTGAAGAAGCAGCGACAAAAGTAAAACTTGGCCCAGAAAAGAAACGCCTCCAGTCAGATCTTGATAAAAAAATAACAGCCTTCCATGAAGGAGGCCACGCAATCGTCACGCATTTCCAGCCAGACACCGATCCAGTTCACCGCATCTCGATCGTATCACGCGGCATGTCACTTGGGCATACCCTTATTCCACCGAGTCAAGATCGCCTACATCAAACAAAAACACGACTCCTCCATATGATCGTATCTATGCTTGGTGGTCGTGCTGCAGAAGAAGTAGTATTTGATGAAATAACAACCGGCGCCTCAAACGATTTTGACCAAGCAACCTCAATAGCACGCGCTATGGTTGTCGATTATGGCATGAGTGATCTTGGACCAATTAATTATGGTGCAAATCAAGATGTAACAAACTGGGGAGGCTATTATGGTCAAAACACAGTTTCAGAAGAGACACTTAACAAAATAGACATGGAAGTACAAAAGATTATCCAATCAAGCTACAAAAATGCGGTTGCACTCATAAAAGAGCATCGTGAAAAGCTTGACAAAGTTGCTGATGCTCTTATGAAAACAGAAAGTCTCGATGAAGATGAATTTGTGACAATCGTAGGTGTAAAACCATCGTCTTCCTGATATCCTAAGAGTATGAAGAAACTCCTGATCATTGATGGTAATGCATTAATGCATCGGGCCTTCCACGCACTCCCCGACTTTTCTAATATTGAAGGTGTTCCTACAAATGCAGTATATGGCTTTGCTTCAGTTCTTCACAAAACACGAAAAGAACTTAACCCGAGCAATGTTCTTGTTTGTTTTGATCATCCAGCTCCAACATTTCGCGATGCTCTATTTAAAGAATATCGCACGCAGAGGCCAAAAACCGATGATGCGCTCATTAGTCAATTCCCTATTGTGCGTGATTTTCTTACAGCAGCAGGAATCTTTCACATTGAACAAGAAGGATTTGAGGCTGATGATCTTATAGCCATGGCTGTAAAAAAAGCGGAGGCTCAAGGGTTTACAACTATCATCCTGACCGGAGATAAAGATATTTTCCAGCTGATAAGTAAGAAAACTTTTGTGCTTACGCCCCAAATTGGCTACAAAAAAGAAGGAACACTGTACGATGAACAAAAAGTTGAAGAAAAATTTGGAGTTACCCCCATCCACATTCCTGACTATAAATCGCTTGTGGGCGATCCATCTGATAATTATAAAGGAGTTCCTGGTATAGGGCCAAAAGCAGCGTTGGGCCTATTGGACAAGTATCACACAATTGAAAACGTGTATGAACACCTTGAAGAACTGCAAAATACAAAAGTTTATGAGCTTCTCAAAACGCATAAAGAAAGCGCTTTACTAGCGAAAGAACTCGCGATATTAGTAAATGACTCGCCTGATGTAGCTTTGGAGCTTGATCAGACTTTATTTGATCACTATAATGAAACTCTAAGGGACTTTTTTAACGCCTATCAAATTAGAAGCTTACAACAGCGTTTTTTTGCTGATGCAAAGCCCAAACCAGTGATGAAGGAACAAAAGAAACAAAATCCAGAAAACCAAATTAAGCTTTTTTAATATGACTATAAAGAAAATCCATGGACTCGAAGTGCTTGATTCTAGAGGCAATCCAACCGTACGAGCCTATGTAGAACTTAATGATGGCACTGTAGGCTCTGCATCGGTGGCCTCTGGAGCTTCAACGGGCACTTACGAAGCATGTGAATTACGTGACGGAGACGAGCGCTATGGCGGCCTCGGTGTGCAAAGCGCTGTTGAACATATTGATATTGAAATCAATGATCTTTTGCAAGGTAAGAGTATTGAGGATTTGAAGATTCTGGACTTACTGATGATTCACCTTGACGGCACAGATCAAAAAAAAGAGCTGGGCGCAAACGCAATTCTCGCCGTATCAATGGCGTTAGCGCGAACATATAGTTTATATAAAGGGGTGCCACTTTGGAAATCGCTTCATGAATACTATTTTGAGAATGAAAAACTAGACTTCCCGCGCCTTATGGTTAATGTTATTAATGGCGGCGCGCACGCAAACTGGGTCATGGACTTTCAAGAATACATGATTATTCCTAAGGAAGTAAAACCATCAACTTCCATACGACAAGCCGCAGAAATATTTCATAGTCTTAAAGCGCTGTTGAAAGAGCAAAAACAAATCATTTCCGTAGGTGATGAGGGTGGCTTTGCTCCTGAGCTTAAAAGCAACATAGAGGGCTTTGAATTACTCGATGAAGCTATTAAAAAGGCTGGATATTCGCGCGATGAAGTTGATCTGGGCACAGACGCTGCAGCAAGTGAGTTTTATAAAGAGGGAAAATATGTACTTTCTAAAGACAAAAAGACTCTTTCCTCAACTGAGTTAAGTGATTACTATCAAAATCTTATAAACACACATAATCTGCTTTCTTTTGAAGATCCTTTCGCAGAAGACGATTGGGAAAGCTTTGCAGATTTTACAAAGAAAGTTGGGGCGACACAGAATATTGTTGGAGACGACCTATACGTGACGAGTATTGATCGTATATCAAAGGGTGTCGAAATGCATGCAACTAATACAATATTGATCAAACTTAATCAAATTGGTTCGCTTTTCGAAACCGTTCAGGCAATTTCTATGGCACGAAAAGCTGGTTGGAAGATTATAATCTCGCACAGATCCGGCGAAACTGAAGATTCATTTATTGCGGATCTTGCAGTAGCCTGCGGAGCGGATTTTATTAAAACAGGCTCTATGTCTCGTTCAGATCGCCTCGCAAAATATAATCGCCTCCTAGAGATTGAGGCGAAGGAATTCTCAAAATAAGCTTTTACTTCGACTTTCAAAGCTCATACGTGGTATAATCAAGATATCCTATAAGATTTTCGTCAAACGCAGTTAGTATCTCTAATTCTGTTTTTCTTAACTCTCTTCGGACCAATAAAAAGTATGACAAACTTATTCTATAAGACAAAAATGATTAATGGCGAAATAGAACTAAAAGGTATTGGTAAAAGTACCATAATGGTTTTAAAAGAGGCTGAAAAGCATGGGGTCATATGGGAGAATGTGCCCTTCACAAAAATGTTCAAACTCCAATATATGGAGTTAACAAAGTTTTTTCATGGCCAAATTCCTTCAGAAACGACGGAGTACGCATATCATTGCTGCAAAAATAAAGATATTTCAAAGAAAATTCTTGAGGAGGCCGGTATAGCAATCAATAAAGGCTATATTTTAAATCACTCCGATTCCAAAAAACACAGATCGTCACTGTTTAAAACCCTACAAAAACCATTAGTTGTAAAGCCAGCCAGCTCTTTGCGAGGAAATAATGTACATATTAATATCAATACGCCGCACATGTATAACAAGGCTATTGATGAAATATACGCAAACCATAGTCGAAGAAAAGTAGATATTATTGTTGAGGAAATGTTTATTGGAAGTGAGTACAGAATTTTAGCTACTCAAGAGAAGATTTTAAGTGTTATAAAACGTATAACAGCAAATGTTGTGGGTGACGGTGTATCAACAATCAAAGAGCTCATTTCTCTTAAAAATCAAGATCCGATACGTTCTGAGATTGCAACTTATCACAATATTATTGTGGATAAAAATGTAATGAGTTTCCTTAAAAAGCAGAATTTAAACCTTACTAGTGTTTTGGACAAGAATGTAAGGGTGTTTCTCCACCCCCAAGGCCCACTAGATATTAGTCTTGGTGGCGATACTATCGATGTTACCGACCACATTCATCCGAGTGTCAAAAGGATTGTTACAGCAATAATGAAGACTATGCCTGGCTTGGCATTAACAGGAATTGATTATATTACAAAAGATATCCATGCAAAGCAAACAGCCGATAATTATAGAATTATTGAAATAAATGCTTCACCAAGCCTTGACTGGAATGAGTATCCTTTAGAAGGCCCTAGAAGAAGAATTGCTTTTGAGTTTTTGAAAATTATGTTCCCTGAATTGAGCCAACTAAATTAATTAGGATAGTGGCACTTCTTGTATTTCTTTCCTGAGCCACACCAACATGGATCATTTCTACCTAATTTTTTTTGCATTGGTGCGGACTGATTCTGAGCTTTCACTTCCACTTTCGACGGTTCCTTTTGAGTGTTAATTGCACTTTTAGCTGTTGCAGCATGTAAATGAATCTTCGGAGATACTTCTTGGGCCGCCTTTAAATCTTGTGGTGTTTCTTGAGCATCAACTTGAACTTGGAAAAGACGTCTAACTACATCAAAGTATACATCTGTCAAAAGCTTCTCAAACATGCCAAAAGCTTCATTCTTATATTCGGTAAGCGGATCAAGTTGCGCGTAGCCGCGTAGGTTAATCCCCTGTCGGAGATCATCGATAGCAGTTAAATGATCAGTCCAAAAACGATCGATTGTATCTAGGAAAAGATATCTTTTTACCTCGGTCCAAAGCTCCTTTCCAACTTCTTTTTCTCTCTTTTTTAATAAAGTAGTAAATTCACCAAGAACAATCTCACGAATTGCCTCTTCTCCAATAGCTGTCGAAAGCTTTTCATGAAGTTGTTTCGACGTCGCTGGAAGTAGCGCATCAAGCTCTTTTATTAAACCTTCCATGTCTGGCTCAACACTCAGTAGAATAAAAGTATTAACAAGCGTTGTTACTTGATTATCAATTGCAATGCCAACTTCTTCATCGAGTTGTTCAGGTTTTTCAGGAGTTGATTCAAGAATATGACGGCGCATTCCATAAAGAATTTCGCGCTGCCTATTTAGTACATCATCATATTCCACAAGATTCTTACGCATATCAAAATTAAATCCTTCAACTTTTGCTTGTGCTTGTTCTAAGGCTTTAGAAACCATTCCATGTTCAAGTGGCTGATCTTCTGGCAAGTTAAAGAAGGACATGACCTTACTGACTTGCTCCCCTCCAAAAATACGCATAAGATCGTCTTCTAGTGATACAAAGAAACGTGTCTCTCCTGGGTCTCCCTGTCGGCCAGAGCGACCACGAAGCTGATTATCGATACGTCGTGATTCGTGGCGGTCTGTACTTATTACATGCAAACCTCCAAGCTCGACAACTTCGTCATGGCGTTTTTGCCATGCATCTTTTAACTTGTTAAATTCTTGCTCCATTTGTTTCTCAGTTTTATCTGGGTCGACGTGGAAACGGCTTGGCGGCTCGCCTCCCAAGACAATATCGACTCCTCTTCCCGCCATGTTTGTCGCAACAGTTACCGCTCCTTTTTTACCGGCTTCGGCGATAATCTGTGCTTCTTTTTCGTGATTTTTTGCATTTAATAATTCATGTGGAATATTTTTCTTTTTCAATAATCGCGACAAAATCTCATTTTTATCAATAGAGGCTGTTCCGACAAGGACCGGAATGCCTTCGTGATGAAGACGCGCAATTTCTTCAACAACCGCATTAAATTTTCCTTCCTCAGTTTTATAAATGTAATCTGGATGATCAATACGACGGATGGATTGGTGCGTGGGGATAACAAGCGTATCTAGTTTATATATTTTGTTAAATTCTTCTGCTTCTGTCTGGGCGGTTCCTGTCATTCCAGCAAGTTTTTCATACATACGGAAGTAATTTTGCAGTGAAACAGTTGCAAGTGTGCGTGATTCCTGTTTAATTTCAACATTCTCTTTAGCTTCGATAGCTTGGTGAAGACCTTCAGAGAAGCGTCTTCCTTCTAATAGTCGGCCAGTAAATTCGTCAACAATAATAACTTGGCCGTCTTTTACAATGTAATCTTTATCATTCTTAAAAAGAGTACGGGCTTTTAAAGCAGCTTCTACGTGATACAGCGTTTCGTAATCTTTCTCGTAAATATTCTCAACACCAAGCATTTTTTCTAGCTTCGTAATTCCTATTTCTGTCATGTGAGATGTACGAAGCTTCTCGTCGATAATATAATCATCTTCACCCAATTTATCGACCAAGCGAGCGTAATCGTAATATCGTGAGACATCTTGTTCATAGGCCGAAGATATAATATGCGGAGTTCTTGCTTCATCAATAAGAACAGAGTCTACTTCATCGATTATTGCGTAATGAAAATCTCTTTGGGTAACTTGTTCAAATGACTTTGCCATATTATCACGAAGATAGTCAAAGCCAAATTCAGAATTAATACCATAGGTCACATCAGCGATGTATCCCTCCTTGCGTGAAACAGGTTTTAGATTCTTTAAGCGCCAGTCTGATACATTTGCATCCTGGTAGTCAGCATCGTATTGATAGGTCTTATCAGAAATTATTGAGGAAACGGTAAGACCAAGAAGATTATATACAGGTCCCATCCATCCAGCATCACGACGCGCCAAATAATCGTTTACAGTAACAAGATGTGCTCCTCTACCCGTTATCGCATTTAGATACAGAGGAGCAACTGCAGATAGCGTCTTTCCTTCTCCTGTTTTTTGTTCTGCAACTTTTCCTTCATGAAGAGCTACTCCTGCGATAAGCTGTTCATCAAACTGTCGTAATCCGAGCATTCTATATGAAGCCTCACGGACTAATGCAAAAGCCCAAGGAAGCATTTCATCAAGCGATTTTACTTCAGCAAATTCTCTCTTTAGCTTTTCCGTTTCTTTCGCAAAATCAGTATTTTTGAGTTTTTTTACTGCTTCTTCCTGAGTATTGATGAGTGCAACAATCGAAGAAACACGCTTAATTTCACGCTCGTTAAAGTCGAATATTTTTTTTACAAATCCCAGCATATCAGTGAGGTTTTATTGTATCAAATCCCACGAGAGGTTGAAGGACTTTCGGCACCTTAACGCTTCCATCTTCCTGTTGAAAATGCTCTAAGATAGCTATTAATGGGCGTGTTGAGGCTATTGCAGTATCATTTAATGTGTAGCAAAATTCTGTGGTCCCATCGGCCTTCTTATATCGCATTTTAAGTCTTCTTGCTTGGAAATCCCCCATAATCGAGTTTGAAGCAACTTCACGATAGGCATTTTCAGAAGGAATCCAAACTTCGGTATCATACTTCAGCATTTGAGGCTCCCCCATATCTCCCGTACACATCATAAGAACGTGGTATGGAAGCTCTAAATCTTGGAAGATTTCTTCTGTGTTCTTTTGCAATTCGTCATGTAAAGCCCGCGCTTCTTCGAGATTATTTTTTGCAATAATTACTTGTTCAATCTTTGAAAATTCATGAACTCGCAGAATTCCTTTTGTATCTTTTCCATATGCACCAGCTTCTCGTCGATAGCATGGCGATAACGCGACGAATCTTTTTGGCAATGAGGCCTCATCGAGAATTTCGTCGCTGTGATATGCTGTTACTGGGATTTCAGCGGTTCCGGCAAGAAATGTATCATCATCGTTTAATTTATATACATCTTCAGTACGCCCCCAAGGAAAATGTGCTGAACCAAAAAGCGTAAATTCTTTTACAATTACTGGCGGGACCATAGGAGTATAGCCTTTTCCAGCAAGCTTCATAAACACATATTGCATAAGGGCTGTTTGAATGATCGCCAATTCATTTAGTAAGAAGTAACCTCTAAATCCACCGATCTTTGATCCTCTCTCCATATCAATGAGTTGAAGTGATTCGGCGAGTTCTATATGTGATTTTGGTTTGAACGAAAACTTTGGTAATTCTCCCCACGTTTTTATTTCGACATTTCCGCTTTCATCTTTACCGACAGGAACCTCATCCAAAGGTACATTTGGCACAAAAAGCATTAATGTGTTAAATTCCTTTTCGATCGGTTCAAGTTCTTCTTGAATCTTTTTCAATGAATCTTTTATCTGCCTTCCTTCCTCACGAGCTACATCATTGTTTCCTTGTTTTGCCAGCTCGTTTCGCTTTTGGCGAAGCTCTTGTTCTTGAGTACTAAGACTTCTTTTCTTCTCATCAAGTTCTAAAAGTTTATTAATATCAAATGGCCTATTTTTATTAATCGCCGCCTGATTAACCTTTTCTTTATTAGCGCGAATATATTCAATCGATAACATGTTTTATTTTTGCAACGAGTAATTTAACTGCTTTGTCCCTATGATTATACATCTCATGTTCCTCTGGCGTTAGCTCATCGTAATACTTTCCATTTTTATGCACGAAAAGTGCCCGCATAGGAAATCCATTAGTTTTATAATTCTTCAAAGCCTTCTCGGCAATATAGCCCTCAGTACTTCCCGATTCTTGAAAATAATTTGTCCCATCAAAATATGTAACACATGTCGCAAAAACAGTTTTTCTTTTTTCTTCTCCTTTTAAATGAGCCATTCTTTCAAGTACGCATTCAATTATCTCCTGATCTGTAGCATCATCACGTCCAATCCAACGTCTCGTATATACACCTGGCTCATTATTAAGCTCCGCGATCATAATGCCACCATCGTCTCCAACTGTTGGCAGGTACGAAACATTGTAGAAAAACTCAGCTTTTATTTTCGAGTTTTGCTCAAATGTTGTACCGGTTTCTTCAGCATCAACAGAGATTTTCATATCCTGTGGAAGAACAAAGTCAAATTCCATATTTTGCGATTTTCCTTCAACAGAAAAAGAGCGAATCATATCTTTCTGCTTGGCCGGGTTATGGGTGCCGATTAAGAGTTTCATAGTGAAAGTTCTTATAATCCGAGATCGTCGGATACACTTTGCATTGCAGAAAGAGTCAGAGCAACAAAATCTTCAAGTTTTATGCCTAATTTTTCCTCACAGAGTTTTATTTGTTCTCTGTCAACTGGGCGGGCAAATGCAACTTGATTGAACTTTTTCAACACAGAATCAACATTTACCGAAGCAAGTTTTTTGTCTGGCCGGATCAATGCGACTGCAACGATAAAGCCTGTTAGCTCATCGCAACAATATAATGACCATTCCATTAGTGACTCTGGCTGTCTAAAGCCATTGTGATGATGGTTGTGTGTGAAAATACAATTAATAACTTCTTCTGAGTCTTCACCAGCTTCTTTAAGCCATGAAATTGTTTTGTGCGTATGTTGCGTCGGATCAGATTGTGTTTCTTCCCAATCAGCATCATGCAAAAGTCCAGCCATTTTCCACGCATTGACATCACCGCCGAGTTTTTCTGCCAATGCACCCATGGTTATTTCTACGGCTTTACAATGATTTATTAGGTTTTTGTTTTTAAGATGTGCATCTAATATTTCGAGTGCTTTTTCACGAGTAATTTTTAGAGGTATAGAAACTGCAGTAACTAATGGAGCAGTTGTTTGGGCAGGCTGCTCAGTTTTAATTTCAGGTGCATTCGTTATTTCAGGTCGCACAGTTGGAAACAATATAGTTTCTTTAATACTATGCTGACTTGTTAAGAATGCCACCAAACGATCAATACCCATGCCCCAACCAGCCGTTGGTGGCATACCATAAGAAAGTGCCTCAATATAATCATCGTCAAGCACTTGATAGTCTTCTCCACCACGCGCTGCCAGCTTCATTTCTTCTTCCCATCTAGCTTTTTGATCCATGGGATCGTTAAGTTCGTTATATGCATTTATCATTTCCATGCCATTTATTAAAAGCTGGAAACTTGCAGACTTTGTTGGATCTTTTTCACTTGCCTTAGCCAATGCTTTAATTTCGAGTGGATATTCCGTGACAAACATTGGGCCTTTTAGATGTGGCCTTACATGTTTTTTGTAAAGTTCATCAAGAGTTTGTCCATACCCAACAACTTTTTCATCGAGAAGTTTTCTTTCATCAATGATTTTCTGCAAGCTTTTTTCATCTGCATATTCATTAATATCGAGTTTTAGATGCTCAATAAATAGTTCACGATATGTTTTTCGCTCCCAGGGAGAAGTAAAGTCATATGTTTGACCTTCAGATTCAACAGTCAAGCTACCCAATACTTCTTTAATAACCGACGTAAGCATTTCTTCGGTAAATTTCATCAGGTCTTCATAATCTGCATATGCCCAGTAGAATTCGAGCATGGTAAATTCTGGATTATGTGCGCGACTAAAGCCTTCGTTACGAAAATTCTTTCCGAGTTCATACACTTTTTCAAATCCGCCGACAAGAAGTCTTTTTAGATAGAGCTCTACTGCAATACGAAGGTAATAGTCCGCATCAAGCGCATTATATTTTGTGGTAAATGGCTTCGCGTATGCGCCACCATAAATTGGTTGCAAGACAGGTGTCTCAACCTCTAGAAAACCATGCTCATCAAGATATTTTCGTAAGAGCGTTATGACCTTTGATCTCACAAAGAAAATATTTTTTACATGAGGATTCATTTGCAAATCTAAATATCGTTTTCGATAGCGGGTCTCGACATCTTTAAGTCCATACCATTCATTTGGCAGTGGCAAAACAGATTTCGTCAGAAGAGTATATTCAGTTGGAATAATTGAAATCTGACCAGTTGAGGTTTTGCCAACAACCCCTTTTATTCCAATAACGTCGCCGACATCGAGTAATTTTAGGTTTTGATATGCGTCGGCATCAAGAGAATCGCTTTTAAAGAATAATTGTATTTCTGCTGTTGTATCTTTTAAGTCGGCAAAAGTAATATTGCCGTGGGTTCGAAGTGATGTAATTTTGCCAGCTGTTTGGACTTCACTTCCATCTAATGTAAGTGCTTCCGCAACAGATTGTTTTTTATCAAATTTAGAAGCATATGGATTCCATCCAAGTGCTTTTATGCGCTCAAGTTTCTCAAGACTATTTCTTTTAATCTCATCGATTTGTGCCATATATTTATTGTGAATTATAACGTATCAGGTATAAAAAAACCCCGCCTTATAGCGGGGCTGTAATGCTCATCTTGAGCATTAAACCCTTAATCTACCTTAACTACTTTATATGTAACGCTTCCAGCTGGAATGTCAACACTTACAGTAGAACCAACTTTGGCTCCAAGAAGTGCTTTTCCAATTGGTGACGATTCAGAAATCTTTCCTGCTGTAATATCGGCTTCGAATTCACCAACTATGTGGTAAAGTTCTTCGCTTCCATTGGATTCAACTACTACTTTATTTCCAATTTGGATTGTAGACTCACCTGAATGATGCTCAACGATATTTGTATTTTGAATAATCTGTTCGATCTCCATTATTCTGCTATCGATAAATCCAAGATCGTCTTTTGCAGCAGAATACTCACTATTTTCTGAGAGATCGCCCATAGCTCGGGCAGTAGAAAGCCTATCGACGGCTTTTGGTCGTTTATTATTTTTTAGTTCGTCAAGCTCTTTAAGGAGTTTGTCGTAGCCTTCTTGTGATAGATTATATTGGTCTGACATATATACAAAAAAATAAGGCTGGAGCGCCTTAGATACTCATAACTATACTATACACCATATTAATTGTCAAATTAGATTAGGCTAATCTTATAGTATAATACAGGTACAAAAGGGCGTGGAAATGAGGTGAGATGAGACGAGTCGATTATACCTATACCATCTGCGGAGTTGAAGGTGCCTACTACGTGGTCCTTCATGATGCAGACAATGGTATAGAGGCTGGTTACATGCGTCAGGACGGCACACCCATAACAAGAGAGGATTTGAAACAGATCTTCGAAACCCGTGAGGAGGCAGGTGAAACTGCTTCCAAATGGGGTCACACCCTCTAACCTGGTGAGCGGGGTTCGCGCCCTCCCCGCTCACCACCATTTCACCATTGATTTCCCAGATCAATACAGTACATCATTCTAAAATATCTAAGCATTGAGCAGTAACCCACACTTAGGCTGTCACAGTTCTCTAGTGAGTGATTATGTGGTAAAATACTATGGGCATAAAGCGAGGTGTTATGAAATATACTCTGCACCAATCCAAAGACCATCCTGGCTTCTGGATTGCTGAGAAGTGGATTGACGGTAGGCGATCGGGGTACGTACAAAACCTCAGTCCATTCCCGGACAAGCCGAGCTACCTCTTCGCCTCGGAGCAGGAGGCAGCAAAAGCGGCCGAGGCCGTGTTCTTGAGTCCGATGGAGGCTGCCTCCTGACCCGTCGCATCGTGCGACAACCAGCCCGGCGGTCCATCATGCCCACCCGCCGGGCTGTCTTTTCTATATGAAAACTTCCCCAGGAGATCGTACTGATGTATAATATCGTAGCTATATTGTGACATGGCCCCGTCGTCTAGTGGCCTAGGACGTCAGGTTCTCATCCTGAAAATCACGAGTTCGAATCTCGTCGGGGTCACTTAATGTGGTATCATCTAAACATGAAGGTACTGCGATTCATCTTAATTTTTTCCTTGATATATTTCTTTGCTACTCCAACAGCACATGCCGCACAGACTATTGATATGACTTCACTGTCAAATATCAACATAAGAATCGATGGTGCGTCAGCTAATGATAAATTAGGAAATTATGATTTTCATGCCAACGATTTAAACCAAAATGACATTCCCGACTTAATCATAACTGTCCCACTAGGGACATACTCCGGAAGAACTTCTGTAGCCATCACATATATTATATATGACAACCTCATATCCTCATTAACAGGTACAGGCAATACAATTGACTTGAGCAATTCAAGCAACTGGAACATACGCTATGTTGGAACAGTAACAGGTGATTCTGCCTCTTACTACGCAGTTGCAGCAAGTGACTTAAGTGGAAACGGTGAAAATGATTTAATCATTTCACACTATGCTGGTGATCATGGCGGAACAAGCAACCGAGGAGCAGTTTATTACATAAAAGACGACTTGCTTGATGACTATACAGGTACAGGCAATACCGTTGATCTTGCCACGACGACCAATTTTACTACTAAGTACATTGGAGCGAGTGCAGGCGATTATTTCGGGTCGAGTATTGGAGTAGACCAAGACTTTGATAATGATGGGAAAAAGGACTTATTTATTGTAGCCGCACATGCAAGTAACAACTCGCGGTCCAACTCCGGCTCAGCATATATGATACTGAATACACTCATAGATGATTATGCAGGTACTGGAAACATAGTTTCTATGGGTACAAGCACTAATTACAACACCCGATTTGATGGTGCAAGCGCAGGCTTTGAACTATATTCATATTTAATTCCAGGTGATGGAGACATTGATGATGATGAAAAAGACGATGTGTTTCTTTCTTCACCGAATGCGAGCTACTCTGGGACTGGTTCTTTATATCTTATCTACAACACAATTCTTGACGATTATACAGGTACTGGAAATACCCTGGATCTTTCTCAGAGCTCTAAATACAATGTCCGCATCAATGGAGCAACAAATGATGGATATACACTTGGTTTTTCAGTCACAAACTTTGTGGATCTTAATAATGATAGCCAAAATGATTTGATGATAGCTGATTCTGCAACCAGCTATAACTCAAAATCTTATTCGGGTTCGATCTATGTACTATATCATTCACTTCTATCAAGTCTTACAGGTACTGGCAATAGTCTTGATCTTTCTTCTTCCTCAAGCTACAACCTAAGAATTGATGGGAGTGACGCGAATTCTTACTTTGGCTATGATAATTGGGCAGCTGACTATAACGCAGACGGACTCATGGATATAATTGCAGATAATTGTTGCGTAGAAAATAGTGTTTTTATTATATACAACTCGATTTTTTCCTCATTTACTGGTACAGGTAATACACTCAACCTTGCTACTAGTACAAATTATTCGATTCGTTATACGGGACCTACAAATAATCAATTTGATGTAATTTATACAAATGTCGATCTAAACAGTGATGGGAAAGTAGACATAATTAACAATGACGCTCTTGCAGATAATAATTCAAGAGCAAATTCTGGTTCAAATTATATAATCTACAACTTTCCTCATACAGTTTCTCAAACTACTGCAACAAGAACCGATGCCACAGCAACAATAGTAGGTAGTGTTTCTGCTACAAACTCCACTACATCAATATCGGGTGTGCAATATCAGATTGATAGTAATAGCCCATCAGGCACCTGGACCTCATGCACGGCCTCGGATGGCAGTTTTAATAGTACATCTGAATCCTTTACGTGTACAACATCTTCTGCGCCTACCACCGACGGAACGCACACGATCTACATTCGTTCTTATGATTCGAACACATCATACACAGCACAATCTCACTATTTGTCTTATGCTTATACTATCGGATCTTCCTCACCTAGTTCGGGGAATTCATCCTCAAGTTCATCAAGTACAAATTTTTCACCCCAGATCCCACAGGAATCGTCTGCTGTGGGGGTAACTGCATGGGCTACTGGAGATTCATTTACGGCTGGACAGACGGTTCTTACTATTATAGAACCATATACTTTTAATTTTAACGCGTTTTTGTCTTCTATATACGTTGAGCCAAAGTCCCTTTTTTCAGGAAAAAATGGGTTTATTAGCTTTAAATCAGGAAAAGGTACATATTGGCAAATTGGGAAAGTACAGCAGATTTGGTATAAGGCGTATCCTCCACTTGGATCAGACAAAGAACCAGCCAGAATTATTCCGGAACTACAGAAAAAGCAATCTATTGTTGCTCTTTCATATTCTGAAGCTGATTTAATCCCTCCAGGAAAACCAAAAAGTAAGTTTAATTCAAAAGTGTTAAAGATTGCTTTTTCTGTCGACGGAAAAACATGGAAAATACTCCCAACTTCTGTCGTTGATACGAAAAACTATACTGTCGCTGCCTTACACAAAATTGGTGGATACTACGTAATAGCTGGGAGGTTGTAATGATTCTCACAAAGATCACTTACGCTTCTTCGCGGATAAATTCGGTCATTGCATTACTTTGTTCGTACACAGCCTTATAGGAGATTATTTTTCCATCATCTAAAAATAGTTCAGGCAGCACTTCGTGAATTTCCGCCAAAAGATTATCTAGCTTTCCAATTTCTTCCGGGCTAAGCCACACGAGCTCTCCATCTTCTGGATTCTGGTGCACTTCACCACCTGCATAATCTGCCATAACAAAATGAAAGAAAACTTCTGTATCTAAATCTTTCAAATAACCATTCCCGACAACTTTTACTCGCAAATTCTTTATCTCAAGTCCCGTTTCTTCCATAACTTCTCTTCGCGTTGCTTCAAAAAGACCTTCATTAAATTCCCTTTTTCCCCCTGGACCCATCCAGACATCTGGCATAATTTTTTTTGACGGATTTCTATGAAGCATTAAATACTTACCATCCTTCTTAATAAAGCATTCAAGAGTAACGAGAATATTGCGCTCTTTCATAGTCCTTATATTAGCATAATCTTGGTGTATCATATGAATGTATGACGGATTCAGCTGAGCAACCACCACAAGGAATTCAGGCAGAACCAAAAGCAGAAGTAGCTAAGGCACCTGAATTTTCTCCTGACGCCGAGATCAATCACCAAAACGGTGAAGTGGCTCGAGAAGATGGGAAATTTGATGAGGCGTTCGCCAATTATTATGTTGCTCTTCAACAATACGGTGCCCAAGGAAATCACCTTAAAGCTGCAGAAACATATTTAGGTATTGGTTTAACACATCAAAGATTAGCTTCAGCAGCAAGTAGCGAAAAAAATAAAGACGTAGAAGCACTTCGTCTCGCTTTAGCTCGCTCGAACATGAGCATGGGACTTAATATTGCTCTGAAACACGACGATCATGTATCCGAAGTTATCCCACGGGCACTTTTTAGAACAGCAGATTCACAAATAAAAACAATGCCAAAGGATAAAACCGCCCTCCTTATGTTTGAAAGAGCTATAAAAGAGCGCGAAAAGCGCGTTCCAGCAGGCGTCGCAGAAACTGGTCAATACCGATATCAATATGGCGACGCACTTTGTGGTGCTGATCGCACAGAAGAAGGTATTCTAGCATTAAAACAAGGACAAACCGAAATCGAACAAAATCCTAGTACTATTGGTGGCGGCGAGTCAGATCCAAATGCACGGTACACATGGCTCGTATGGAATTCTGGTGCTTGTATGCGACTTGCTGTAAGACTCGCACAGATCGACGCAAAAAAACCACAAGCTGAGCGATCAAATGAATGGCATGGTTATATTCAAAAAGCTAGATTTCTAGTAGAAAGCATTGTAAAAGAATATCCAACAAAAACATTACGCATGACTGATCTTGGTGCGGTAGAAAAAGAATTGGCTACATTAGCAGCTTAAGAAAGGTGTTCTTTTTTGAAAGTTTCTTTAATCTCTTTAATATTCGTTGTCTCAACTTTCTCTTTTTTCTTTTCTAATTTGTGCTTTACATACTCGAACACTACTGGTAAAAGAGATACTCCGACGATACCAAGAATTGCAGTTTCAAAGTTATCTTTAACAATTGGAAGCCCTCCAAGAAAATAACCGATAAAAGTAAGTGCAGTGACCCAAATAAATCCTCCAACAATGTTGTACATCAAAAATGTGTTGTAATGCATTTTCCCTACACCAGCTACGAAAGGAGCGAATGTACGAATAATTGGAAGGAAACGAGCTAAAATTATTGTCTTCCCCCCATGTTTATCATAAAATTCTCGCGTTTTTTCGAGATGACTTTTATTAAGAAAACGTGAATTGCTTTTTTCGAATAGCTTAAGACCCAATTTACTACCTATCCAGTAATTTACTGTATCACCAAGAATAGCTGCGACTAGTAATGTAATGTAGACAAACCAAATATTAAGAAATCCACTACCGGCAAGAGTCCCTACAACAAAGAGCAGTGAATCGCCTGGTAGAAAAGGAATTACAACTAGACCTGTTTCGGCAAAGATAATCGCAAATAAAATTACATACGACCACATGCCAAATTGATTAATAATCGTTATGAGTGATTCGTCGATATGAAGAAAAAGTTTTATGAAGTCCATCGATTCATTATACAGGAAGAATTCAGTGATTAAAGTTTGACTGCTTTCATTTCTCCGGTTGGTCGATACAGCCAGACGTAATCAATCGGAAGCGCTGTTACAAAAGGCTCTGTAATAAGTTGGGTAGTTAAGTCTTCTACAGATTCAGCCTTCATGAATGGACCCATATAGAATGAACGACACAAAAGATCTTCATTTTCTTGTTCTTCAGGGAAGACGACCATGATGCTTTCTGAAGGATCTTCGGCTTCTGCTTGAATAACCTTGTCTTCTTGTTCTTCTTGTGATGGCTCCTCTGCTATTGTATCGTCTGTATGTGGAATAAGAATTGATGCTTCATCAGGTAAAACCTTGGTTTCTATAAATTTCAATTCTTTAACGATCAATGATTCAATCTCTTGTTCTCTATCTTCATAGTAATGTCGCAACATTGTAACGCCTTCTGGAAACTTCTCAAACACAAAATATGGCGGCGTTACTTGACGCCCATCTGTATAGAGCACTGTAGCGTAGAAAAGTGTCTGTGGAATTTCCATACCATATTATACGTTGCATCTTGCAAATTGCGATAGATATTGTGTATAGTGTAGATCCTATGGATGACACAACAACACCAACCCTAACAGAAGGAGAAATCGTCGACGAATCAGAAGACGTCATAGTTACTGAGGAAGAATCAGGCGAAGAGGATGGAGTCTCAGAAGAAATGGTTTCGTCAGGTGGCGATGCTCTGCAAATGATTGACCTTGAAAAAACGATAAAAAATTTCTATGACGGCGCAAAAATGAAGCGTGAAGAGCTTAAAAAACTTCGCGACATGATCAACGACACACTTGAGACTGATAAAACATTCGCCATTCAACAAGAAAAGATAAATGATGCAAAACGAGAACAACAAGCGACAAAAGACCAACTCATGAGTCTCTCAAGTGTTATTGAAGCAAAAGTTGAGATGAAGAATTTAGGAGAAGAAATAAAAGAACTCGATGGGTATCTTTCAAAAAATCTTTTGCAGTATTCAGAAATGACAAAAAAAGACAGCATTACGATGAATGACGGTGAAACCTATCAGATTAAACAATCCGCAAAACTTGTCAAACAAGGTTCTAAGCCTTAAGTTCAAACGTCTCGTACATTTGAGGCATTTTGATAGCGTTTATTCCAGTTTGAATTATTTTCTCCTTTAGTAAAGCTCTTGGCTCATCATCGCCGTGCACTAAAAATACTTGTTTAACATCTTTTATATGACCGAGCCATTCAAGAAGCTTTGGCTCATCTGCGTGCGCACTCATAGAGGTTACGACGCGCACGTTTGCATGAACAGGAACTGTCTGTTTATTTATTTGCACTTCAGATGCACCATCAACAAGGGCTCTTCCCAAAGTCCCTTCTCCCTGGTATCCGACAATTAAAAGTCTTGATGTCGAGCGTTTTAGGTAATGAAACGCGTGCTGCACAATCCTACCCCCAGTCATCATACCGCTCCCCGCAATGATTACCTTTGCTCCAGGCGTATTGTGAATCTTCACACTTTCATCACTCTTTTCTATAACTCGCAGGCCAGGAAAGTCAAAAGGATCATTGTTAGCAATATGCTGGGTTAATTCTTTATTAAAATACATCCTGTATTTCTTATATATTTCTGTCGCCTTTATTGCCATTGGGCTGTCAAGAAAAATAGGCGTTCCTTCTTTTATTTTCCCGGAGCTTTTAAGGTGATCAATTCTATGCAAAATCTCTTGCGTTCTTTCTATAGAGAAACAGGGAATTAAAAGAACCGCATCTTCTTTTTCGATTATATTAATTTCTTCTTGCAATACTTTGTTTGGATCTTCATACGAGTGCGTACGACCACCATATGTTGATTCCATTAGAACAACATCGGCTTGTGAGAAAAACTCAGTTGGCTGCACAAGATCTTGTGGAAAATTACCGATATCTCCACTAAAAATGATTGTTCCAACGCCATCTTGATTATAATTGTCGCGAAGCTGTATAGATGCTGATCCCATTATGTGTCCTGAGTCTTTATATAAAACAGAATAGGGTCCAACTTCAAATTCTTTGTTATATTCAACAAGCTCAACTAATGACATTATTCTTTCTATATCACGCTCGTCATAGAGGGGTGATTTTGTTTCGTCATGAGCAGCAATATGTGCAGCGTCCATCAATACAAGTTCCAACAGCTCGGCAGTCGGACGCGTCATAAAGATTTTCTTATTAAATCCCTTTTGTACTAATAATGGGAGACGGCCGCAATGATCTAAATGCGCATGTGTAAGCAGCAGTCCAATCAGCGATGACGGATCAAATTGTAGCGGCTCATAATTTAAGTCTGATATTTCTTTTGGACCTTGAAACATTCCCAAATCAATCATTAGAGGATCCTTGTCATAGCGGGATAAAATATATGCTGAGCCGGTAACAGTTCCTGATGCACCATGAAATGATATCTTTTTCATTCCTTCATTCTACATTATTTCCATTCTTTTCAAACTTACCCACCCCTTGCTCCCAACAATAACATGGTCAAGAAGCCGGATGCCTATTATTTCTCCAGCTTCTACTATTCTTGCTGTTAAAATTAGATCCGCTTCTGAAGGATCAGGATCGCCGGAGGGATGGTTGTGGGCAATAATTAAGTATGATGCGCCCATTTCTATTCCAGGCCTAAAAACCTCTCTTGGATGCGCCAGACTTGCGTCTATCGTGCCTATAGATATAGTCCTCTTTGCAATTAAGTTATACCGAGCATTTACGTAGAGACAAACAAAATGCTCTTGCTTCTTAAGCTTAAGATAGTCAACTAGGTGTACGATCTGCTCTGGCTGCGTTAGTGACATATTTTGATCATCTTTGACCCTATTGGCTAATTCTAAGGCAGCAATTAACGACGATGCATATGCATTCCCGATTCCAGCAACCTTTTTAAGATCGTTTACTGACATATCTGACATATCCTTTAAGCTTGTTTTATGCAGTAGATTACCAGCCGCTTTTAGGACGCTAGTTTTTGTAGTTCCTGTCCTCAAGATTATTGCGACCAGCTCCTTATCAGTAAGATTTTTTACACCAAGCTCGGCTAATTTTTCGCGCGGTCTTTTATGTAAAGGTAATTGTTTTATGCTCATTTAAATTTGATTATGAATCCATAATTGCGTAATATAGGGATTGTAAAACGTTATTATTAAATTACTCTTAACTATGAACGCACTCATGGAGAACAAATTAGTTGCAGGAACGATTATTGGTGTTGTCTTGTTGGTTGGACTTTGGGGGGTATGGAAAGTACTTAACGGACCAACGGCTCCAACCCAATCTGAAGTTGCAGTCGATCTAAAAGTAAACGAAACAGATTGGCAAAAAGGTTCAGCAAGCGCATCTGCGACTCTTGTTGAGTATAGTGATTTTCAATGCCCTGCTTGTAAAGCATATGCTCCATTAGTTAAAGAATTCTCCGAAAAGTACCCCGATAAAGTTAAGCTCGTATACAGACACTACCCCCTACAACAACACAAGAATGCCAAAGTTGCGGCTTACTACGCTGAAGCAGCAGGTATGCAGGACAAATTCTTTGAGATGCATGATAAGCTTTTCGCTGGCCAATCAAGTTGGGAAGAATCATCAAAACCCGAAG
>CAZTOA010000010.1:0-21591 GCA_964614975.1 uncultured Gammaproteobacteria bacterium
TCGGTGGTAGCTGTAAGATAGGAGGTCGTGCCACCGTCTGTCCATAAACCTGCGGCGGAATAGACTTCATTCAGTGCATCGATAATAGTCTCGTCCGTAAAGTTTGTTCTGAAAGTATTTATATCAGCCGAGGCATTTGAAAATGGGATTGCTGTAGTAACTGTTGCGCCCTTTATATTTGAGTCATAGAATGAAACGGTTCCCGTATTTGTCGTAGAACCACCTGCATCTAAAAGAATATTACCACTATTATATGTTTTAAGCGTTAAGTCGTTACTTTCAAAAGTTTCTCCGGATTCTACTGTGAATGGTCCGCTTGATTTAATATAAGCCGCCGTTTGATTTGTGAAGAGTAAATCGTACGCAATTGAAACATCGCCCGCTGCTGTAAACGAATGGGGGATTGCAGATTCGATCTGGTTCTCAGCGACTCTAAATAGGGAAGAAGAGGTGTCAGTTACATTTAAAATGTTCCCAACATTCCCGTTCGTACCAATATTGATTTTAAAGAGGTCGCCGGTTGCGGTTGTTGCGGAACCAGGAGACCAATCAACAAGAGCCAAGTTTCCGGTGGTAAGAGCTGTAGAAGTAGAGCTTACATATAAACCTTTGCCGCCAGCAAGTGCATCTGCTGATAATTCAATTCCTGTGCCGGACGTGACACTATCAGCAGCAAATGTATAGCCAACGGTTGTGGTACCGGTAAAGTTTTGAGTCCATACGTTTGTACCTTGGTTAAGGACAAGTGCGGCGTCAAGATCAAGTGTGTCTTCAAATTCGGCGAAATCAAGACAGTCAGTACAGCTAAGATCAGCTACAGTTGCTGTTCCGTCAACTTCAAGATTACCTTCAATATATAAGTCATCATCAGAATCGACGGTAGAAGCGCCAGCAGTGGAATCGCCAATGGCATTGTATGCAACATCGCTTCCATTTCCCCCTATATTAATTACGTCAGCATCAGAAAAAATCACATCTCCACCTGTTGTGTCTAGCGTAAGATCACCACCAGATCCTACAGTGAAACCGGTATAAGCAGAACCGTCTGTATAGGTAAGACGAAGTTGTTCGCCTGAAGTAGCAAGAGAGTCAACTTTTGCATCAGGGCCACTTGAGCCAAAGCCAACATTTCCTGTTGAGCCAATAAAAAGTGCATTGTCATACGTACCTCCTGTTACAGTCACTGGGGTATAGAGGGTGCCTCCTGTTGTCATATAGTGAAGCTTGGTGAAATCAGCACCAGATCGATTATCGAGCCAGAGCCTCCATGCAGAATGAGAGCCAGAAAATCGAGCGTCACTACCGTTATTCCAATATAAGTTTGTGGCGAGAGATGCAGCTAATCCGGTTGAATCTCCATAAGTATCAATCGCAAACTTATCGTTTCCCGAAGCAGCAGTGTTTGCAATATTGAAATTTGATATTACATTATTTGAGGACACAGAAATTTCCAGTGGAGATGCTGGCGCAGCGGTTCCTATACCAACGCGATCATTAGCGCCATCGATAGAGAGGGTGTTACTGTCAAAGTTAATACCGTTAAGTCCGCCACTAAGAGCTACTGTTGTATCGTTTGCAAATGTCCATGCATCGGCGTTTGAAGTGACGGTATCACCGGAAGCATTACCTATTGTGGTGTTCCCATCGACAATAAGATTGCCATCAATATCAAAGGAATCATCCGTATGAAGTTGATTTGTGCTATTTCTATAGAGATTTGTATCCGTGCCAAACGTAATACCCGAAGCCGCGTCACCATCTGTCGAAGCAAGCTGAATAGAGTAGTCATCCGCATCAGCTATATAGAGGCCAACAGCATCTCCCGAAGCACCAGCTTGTGCGGCAATGTATACGCCGTAGGCAGTAGTGTTGGTGCCGACTGATTGATCTTCTATGCGCATGCCATATGCGGTCGTGATCGTTCCCGACGCATTAACAGGCGCTGCTGCATAATAATTGTATAAATTTGATGTAGTTACAGCGCCAGAGTTTGTTAGAAGTGAATAATAATTGAACTCGGATGACCAAACCTTTGTCCCGGCATTAAGAGCACTTGCATAAAAATTATAAAGAGATCCATTATGTGTACCACCACTTGCTTCATTCTTTAAAAATCCGTAAACGTTTCTCCATGATGAATTTCCCCCGACTGAACCATTCTGCATATAGAGATCACTTTGGGTAGCGATCATTGAAAGATTGCCTGTAGATGAACTATTGTCTGCGAGGTAATTATAAATACCAGTATGGCCTTGGCTGGAAGATCCTGAACCTGTGGTTGTTTGCGCAAGGTAAATTCCATATGTACCCGTTGTGTCGACAGGAACTGTGCTGTATGCGATGTGACCAATGGTGTTTGCGGTGATAGCTCCGTTTGGTCCAGCGGCAAATTGATCAGATATGTCTACGTCGCCTGTAAGTGCAAGGTCGCCACCGGTTGGCGCAACAGTTAAATCACCACCAGAACTTAATGTAAAACTTGCATAGTTAGTATCGCCAGTTTCATATGAGAGACGGAGTTGTGAAGTGGTGCCTGTAATATCTAAGAATGCATCTGGCGTTGTGTCACCAATGCCGAGTAATCCAGTTCCAGTAAGTCTCATTTTTTCACTCCCATCTGCATAAAACGCATTGACACTTGAGGCACCACCAGCCCAGGTATTTCCTATTCTAAATTCACTAGAGGCGGCATTCCATTCAATATTAGCTAAGCTTGCTCCGCCAGCATTCCCGAATGCAATGCTTGGATTTGTTCCTGCATGGTATAGCTGGAGAACTCCTGTATTAACTCTTGTATTACCAACAACTTCAAGCGGAGCTGCTGGAGCCGCAGTTCCTATTCCGACTCTATTATTAGTTGCATCGATGGAGAGAGTATCGCTGTCGAAGTTAATGCCATTTACTCCACCAGATAGAGCAACGGTCGTATCATTTGCAAATGTCCATGCTGCTGCGTTTGATGTGACCGTATCTCCTGAAGCATCTCCCAATGTCGTGCCACCTGATACCGCAAGGTTTCCCGTTACATTTGTATCGCTCCCTGTCGGAGCAAGAGTGAGGTCGCCACCAGAACTGACCGTAAATGAGGTGTAATTGCTATCATCGTAATCGAGGCGAAGTTGTTCCGTTGTAGCAAGTATATTGAGTTTTGCATCAGGAGTCTGATCGCCAATACCCACGTTTCCCGCATCTGCTGCGAGAAGCGCACCACCAGTTACTTTAAGTGAATAACCGCCAAAGTTTGAGGTTCCCGCTGGATCAATTCCGTATGCATTATTAGACATGTCTGCAAAGTAGCCACCATAGACCGTTCCATCGTTACCAACACGGAAACGAGTAGTTCCTGATGAGGAGGCTGCAATAATATCTTGATCGCCAGTTTCATTAAATATCGAAAGAGCCTTTCCTGTGACCGCGCCCGTGACATGAAGCTTTCCAACAGGGGAAGCCGTGCCAATGCCGAAAAGGTTGTTTGTATCATCAAAGAAAAAGCTAGCATTATCTTGAGCTAAGACTCCGGAAGCACCAGCGAAGACTACAGAACCAGCGGTAAATGTAGTATCAAGGGTTCCATCAAGGTAGAAAACTCCGTCGATTTCAAGGTCACCCTCAACAAAAAGATCATCATCACCATTTGCTGAACCTGGAGAAGCAGTATCACCAATGCGTGTATAGCCAGTTGCATTGAGAGTAAGGTTGCTGTCGCTTGTAATATCATCTCCGTTGACTGCGAGGTCACCAGCAGCGGTAAGATTGCCTGCATTCGTAATGGTAAACACATCCGTCCCGTCAGATTGCTCAAAAGTAGCGAGATTGGTGGTCTGTGTTCCATTTCCTTGAACAATAAGTTGGATTTGGTCAGCATCACCATCGATAGAGAACTTTGAACTGGATAAAGGGCTTGATCCACCAATAACTACTTCGTCCGTAGTATCTGTGAGATATACCGTTGTTCCTCCGTCCGTCCATTGACTCGCTACTGCGCCACCATCTAAGGCTTCCCAGGTGTTAGATTCATGACATACCTTTAAAGTGTCATCTGTATCGTTATAATATATGTCTCCTTCTGCACAGGTGCCTGGATCACCGGTATCGGTTTTGCCAGCAAGATTTAAGAAAGGGTAGACGCCTTGATCTTTTATAGCAACTAAAGTATTTGAGCCATCTGTGAAGTTGACGCTACCTGCATTGGCAATTGTGAGGTTAAATGTGCTTGCAGAGGAAGTGATATCACCGCCATTAACGGCGATATCTCCAGAGAATGTGCCGCCTACTGCCGTTATATTTCCTGATGCATCAACCTGAAAGGCATCGCCTGTGCCAGAGAAGAGTGTTCCTGATACGTCGAGATTGTCATTGACTGCCAAAGTACTTCCACCAAGGTCAGAAATAGCACCCTCTATAGCTAGATTGCCAGACCTGTCGAGATTTGCAACGGTTGTTCCAGAAGCCGAAGCTGTAATTATGTTTTGATCGCCAGTTTCGTTAAATATTGAAAGAGCCTTTCCTGTAACCGCGCCTGTGACATGAAGCTTTCCAACAGGGGAGGCAGTACCTATACCTAATAGATTGTTTGTATCATCAAAGAAAAATGAAGCATTATCTTGAGCCAAATTACCTGAACCGTCGGTGAATACAACCGAACCTTGGGTGAACCCTGGGCTCACCGTACCAACAATACTACCATCTACCTCTAAATCGCCACCTATATATACATCATTATCGCTTGATATAGAGCCACTTTCTGGTGCATCACCGGAATTTGCAAACGCATTATATGCTGTAGCTGTTTTTCCTCCAACTTGCACAGTAAATGTGTCGGCCAGTATGAGATCTCCTCCTATAGTGACATCATCGCCAGACGGATCAATGGTTAAATCACCACCCGAATTTGTAGTAAATCCTGTGTAAGTTGAGCCGTCAGCATAGGTCAAACGAAGTTGCTCCCCCCCAGTATATAAGACGTCTAGCTTGGCGTCCGGGCCGGTAGTACCAAAGCCAAAAAGGCCGGTATTCGTAATAAGACCATGTTGACTGCCACCTGTTGCAAACTTTATTGTTCCAGACTCTGTTGCAGTCAACGTAACATCTCCTGCACCTGCAGATTGAATGGTTATAGCTCGTGCACTCGATATAAGGAAGTCCTGATTCGTGTATGTTGAGCCAATTTGTGGGCTCGCAGCTGCCATTAGCAGATCGCCACCTGCATTGATATAAGGAATTGTTGAGACTTCAGTACCCACAGGGAGCCCCTGCAGTGTTTCGGCGTTCATGGCATACGGCACATTAGCCATCCTTTGACGAGGGGTCATTTCTGAGTCGGAACCTACAAGAACACCGAGCCAAACCTGGGTATTTTCGGTAAAAACGCTACTTGCAACCTCGGAGCCGCAATCAGATCCTATAAGGACGTTATGCACTCCGTCTTGATCAGGGGTAATAGAACAAGTACCTGTATCATAGAGCGTTGTACCTCCACTTGAGGCTGTGTAAAGCCTAAATCGCATATTAGTAGCTGTAGTTATTGGATTACCTAATGAGTCAGTAAGACGACCTTGGAATGATAATATGCGAGAAGCTGCGCTAGGGGAAGAAGGGTAGGCGAAAATACCACCTGTTGCCTTAAAAAAGCGCTCATATATACCTGCACCTAGTATAGCCATTATGAGCAATACAAAGGCCAATCCTACATAGTATTGAGGATTTAATTGAAATCCGACATTACTTTGCGGTGTCGGTTTTATATTTTCATCATGTGCTGTTTTTCTAGATCCGTAAAAGGGGAGTCGGCGACTGATTTTGTCAAAAAGTGACTTGTTTTTACTATTTTCTAGAGCTGTTAAGTCTTCAGCTACTGGGTTGGCTTCCTGTAGGTCTGAAGCCTCAAACCTTGCCTTAAAATTAGCAATCTCATCTTTCATTTGCTGGAATTGAGAGTACTTCAGAAAGTCATTGTGGTAGGCCCAGCGTAGCATTTCCAAGGTAGTATGAAGCTTGCGTGAAATTACATCAGAAGAATAGCCTTTCTGTTCGAGTTTATTCACGTATGTGCGAATTGTATCTATTGTTATGTTATTCATGATACTTTTAGCCTATTCTGATCACGGCTGGCCTGAACTTGGACCAAATCTAACTGCGGATCCTTCTGTCATAGCCGTTCTAACTTGTACTGCTGTTAATGCATAGTTATAAATTCGCACATCATCTATTTGTCCTGAAAAATCATCAGTATTTCCTCCCGGGACGCCAGCTCTACCTATGTAGAAGCTTGACGTTGATGTGTCTGGGATTATGCTGCCTTGGCTAGAGGTATTATTTTGGACACCATTCACGTATATACGCATTGTTGTACCGTCCCATGTACATACAAGGTGATACCAGGCTGAAGTTGATAGAGCATTGGTTTGCGTTGATACAGTAGCAATAGATGAGGCTGTATTACCTAAGGTACAAGTAGCTCTGTTGCTTGAATTTAGGTATAGTGAGTAGAAATCTTGACTGGTTGACCAATTAACGCCCTTATCAACAATCGTGCGAAATTGTCCAATAGCAGCTGCATTAATCCATGCGCTAATAGTTCCTGTTGAGGTGAGCTTGAGGGAATTAGAACTTGAGGCTGAAACATAATCGTCTGTTCCGTCAAACTTAAGACTACCATTATATTTTCCGCTGTTGCCGTTACTCCAAGCTTCTGTACTTGTGCCAGAGGTACAGTTGCCGGCACTTGTTTGGCTTCCTGAAGCCCCAATTGTTACTGTACCTGCGTTGTTATTTAAGCTTGAGTCATTTGCAGTAGACCCACTACACTCATCAAGTTTGAAGTGAGCTACTGGTCCGCCATGATTGTATTCCCATGCGATTTGGGTAGGAGTACGAACATAATCATATATGCGCATATTATCTATATGCCCAATGTAATCATTGTTTGGATTGAAGGCACCATTTATTGCACCTATAGTGCTTATCGCGAGAGCTGTTGCTGTTCCTGTTGTTCCCGTGGCGCTATCGTTGAGTATGCCATCAATATAAATAGCGATAGCACCTGTTGATGCGTTACGAGTCATGGCAATGTGATGCCAGTTATTGTCTGTAATAGAACTGAGGCTTCCCGCTGAGTTAGTAGGGTAGTCATTCGCTACATCAAAATTTATTTTTCCTGTATTGTCAATCCATCCCCATCTGATATCATCGGTTCCGCCGCTCTCAACACCAAGGATTCCAGGGTTTTCCCAAAAATTAGCACTGGTGCCTGCTTGATTTGTTTTAATCCAATAGCTAACCGATGAGGTTGTGGCAATAGTCGAAGTAACGCTTGTTACTGCTATCGTATCATTGCCATCAAAGTTTACGCCTGAGCCAAATTTACCTACAGACCAAGTGGGGTTACCGGTCAGTGTACCTGTATTTGCACCGCCAGATGTATCGTAGGTGCTTGTGCCTGTTTTTTCGTCAAGCTTCCATTCAGCGACAGGCGCTACACAGCTTGTGCTGTCGCCAGGCACGCAATATTCTTGGTTGGCAGCCTGCTTCTCGTATGTAGAGTTATCGGAAAGTGCGCCCATTACCGTAGCAGATCCACGATCAAAATCAATAAGAATCTCATTTTGGGATAGAACTCCTCGATATACTTTAATTTCGTCAACATTTCCACTGAATTCGTCACCGTTATCTGTGCCATCACGATCACCTATGTACAAGCTTAATGAGTTTGCAAGGGTTGCTGTAGTTGTATCCGTATCACTATCCTGAAGTTTTCCATCAATATAAATACTGGTTTTATCTGTTCCGCTAGCATCACGTTGGGCAAAAATATGATGCCATGTTGCATCATAGAAGTCTGCAGTGGTGCAGCTTGCAATATCTGGATTCCACGTAGTATCATCGTCAATACCAAAACATATCTGTCCACTCGTATTGGCGTACACTGCATATCCAGCCGTTGTGGCAGATGCCTTGTTAAAAATGTATTCAGTTGCACCTGGGTTTGAAGCAGAATCTGATTTATACCAAAGTGATATCGCGTAGTCATCTGTTGCAATCACATCAAAGTTAGCATCATCCGAACGTGAGATATATCGACTACCATTGCCATCCCACGCTTTCCCAAACTTTCCAGCACTCGTCCAAGCAGATGTGGCTGTAGATAAAGTTAATGTATTGGTGTTAATGCTGACATCATTAGCAGATGTTCCTTGTCCCTCATCTAGCTTCCAGTAAGCAACTTGTGAACCAATAGGTGATCCGCCTAATGGATGGCCACCATTCATGTCTTGTAAGATCTGGCCAGCAGTTCGCGGGTAGTTGTATATTTTGACATCGTCGACCTTGCCGTTAAAAAAACGAGGGTGACTACCACTGGGGTTATTTCCACCAATATCGGTACGTGTTGTTGGAGTTACGGCAGCGCTACCAGAAAAGGAGCCAATAGAAACACCATCAATATATCCCCAAGGAACGCCTGAGGCGTCGATTACCATTGTTATATGATGCCAGCCAGTACCTATGGTGATTCCAGTATCGATCCAACGAACGCCTTCATACAGCATGATGAGATCATTTCCATTATCATCATGGCTACCACCACCTACGCCCATAGAATAGCCATTTCCACTAGCTCCAATTTTTACAAATCCACCACGTAATGTTACTGAATCTATAAATACCCATGCACTCATCGTTACGTTTGTTGTTCCAAGTCCGAAAACTGAAGCAGTGGTTACACGATCGTCACTTCCATCGAAGTCTACCGCAGCTCCGATCTTACCATTTGTCCAAACTGGTCCGTCCGTAAGAGTTCCTGTATATCCATTGCCCGAACTATCGTTGGCAGTTGTTCCCGTTTGCTCATCTAAGTTCCAATAGCCAACTGGTCCTGGAGCAAAATTATAAAGTCGGCGTCGTTCAGCGGGTGATAGTAGACGCTTATACATTCTGACTTCATCTATACGTCCATTCCAGTATGCAGAATTTCCTCCGATAATAAAGTCGGACGTATTAGTTCCCATTGATCCCGTATACGTTGCAGTAACTGGTGTTCCGTCATTTACCGTAAAGCCAACGACTTTATTTTTGCTATCTTGCCATCCAACAATGTAATACCACGTTGCTGTTGAGGGGGATATTCCACCAAATGCGTTGCCAGCAATTCCTCCTCCAGAGTCATAGGTTATGAATTGGAAAGAATCAACGCCTGAGTGATAGCTAAAAGCCCATCCACCTGTACCTAACTTTCTTGCAAATACTTGTGAAGCTGCCTTTGTATCAAGGTAAACCCAACCAGCTATAGTAAAATCTTCATCGCCAACTGCAAGCGTTGCATTATTCGTTATTGACAGACTTTCGCTATTTGCTGAGGTAAATTGGCCGGCATTACCAAATTTGCCTGGATTAGCGGTGACGGTATTATTGTCAGTCAATGTATTTCCATTTTCAGAGCTGTCTGATCTTGTTCCGGAAGCTTCGTCCATCTTCCAGTAGCCAACCAAACCCTCAGATAAACGTTCAGTATTTGTAGCTCCTAAGACAACGGACGTTCCTTTCGTACTACCCGCAAAATTAGCATCTGTTTTTACTTGAGCTGCAGATCGTGCGAACGGATATATTTTAATGTCATCAATAGAACCAGTCCATGGATTCGAGCTTCCATCAGCATCGATTCCTACATATAAACCAGAACTTGAGCCAGAGAGGGAGCCTGTGGTTGATAAAGAAGCATCTTGGGCTATTTGAGAGCCATCTAGATATAAGGTAATAGATGATGTCCCTGATTTAACTGCATTGAAATGATGCCAATTTGAATCTGCAAAAGAAGTGGTGGAACATGCGGACTCAGAAGGGAACGATCCAGCGATATCATCGATACCAAAACACATAAAGCCGCTTGAATTCATATAGATTTTATAACCAACTCCATTTACGCCATCAGTTCGTGCTAAAAGTGTATCTGTTCCGGATTGGGTAGTCGGGTGTTTAAACCATCCAGATATTGAAAAGCTACCTGTGCTAGGAGCCAGTTCTGTGTCAGAAGAATAGGATTTTGTGACTTTGTCGTCAGCTCCATCGAAGCTGAGGCATTTGCCAGCAACACAGTCACTTTCATTTTTCAATGTGGCTCCAGAGAGAGTTCCATCATTATTGTTGAGTGTTGTATCTTGTGCAGTTGTACCATAGCCTTCATCAAATTTCCAATAGATGACTGGTCCTGGGGTAACTTCTTCGGTAAGTGCAGTGGGGCCTGAAGTGGGTGAGAAAGTAACAACGCCAAAATCAAGTCCATTACCACTGTTATAAAGTGCAGTCTTTTCGTCGGTCGTGAGAATTCTCTTCCAAAGTAGTACATTATCTATACGTCCGTCAAAGTGCCAAACAGTTTCACGGTTCATGCCAATCTTAAATGACTCGCTTGTATCTGTGGGTCCGATACCTCCTGTACTTGTGCTATTCGCTGAACCATTATTTATTTGAATATTTATCGTATCATCGCCACTATTGTGCCATGCAGTAATAAAATACCACGTGCTCGTAGAAGGGGCTCCGAAGTTGCTTGCTGTTACTTGAGCAATACTAGCTCCGCCATCAAATATTTCAAAGGCAAATAAATCAGCGGCTTGATCATATGAGACAAGATATTCTCTCGCGCCACTTCCATCATCTTTTGCCACGATGGGCCTAAGGTCACTATTGCTATCAAGATAGACCCAGGCACTTATCGTAAAATCAATGTCACCTGTTGAAAGTTCTGCATTGTCTGAACGCGTGAGTGATTCAGCATTTGAGGCGGTAAACTGAGCAGCAGTATTAACTTTTCCTGTATTTGAGGTAACTGTATTATTATCTGTAAGAGAATTGGAAAGTGCGCTATCGTATCGGACTCCAGAAGCCTCATCAAGTGCCCAAAAACCCTTAAGTTTATTTCCGAGAGCTGAGCTAGAACTGGGCGCGAAGAACTCATTGGCTCTAGTTGAGCTTGATGTTGAGTTTCCGTAGTACATGTAGATTGTGGTTGTGGCCGATGGTACGGAAGTGAGTTCAACATAATAATCTGTGGATGATGTATTGCATGCGCCCTCGTCTGTATCTATGAAAAATCGTAAAGATTTGCCATTTGTACTTATAAATCGGGTATCATCGCAGTCTGACTGCATTTTATTTGCCGAAATAAGCGTGGCGGTGTCAACTTCGATCTTTATTTTGCGAGCTGTGGTTATTGCTGAGCCAGAATTGCCAATATTGAGTTGTTTCCTGTACGCAAATGTATCATCGTGCCAAGCAGCACTGGCTTCCTTTTTATATTTTAAACTCAGATAAAGTATTGGAATGAGGATAACGAGAAAGAGCACATTAACAAGGAGAAATTTCTTTTTAGCCACAATACTAAGAAATGAACCTAATTTTTCTTCCTGCGATTTTATGTAGCTATATCTTGTCATGCTTTAGCCTCCTATGATCATGGTTCGTTTGTATCGAGCGCCAAACGTAATAAAAGTTTTTCGCTTTTCGTAGGCCTTAAATGGATTTCCTTCTAGGGAGGGATCAAAGAAGGCTCTAAGTTTTGAATAGATAAGCTTTATACTTTTCATAGGCTCTGTGTATGTGTTAAATGTATAAATTCACTAACGTCTTCCTTAATTTGATCAAGCTCTTCCTGTGAGAGTTTGAGGCTTTCTATAGAGCTAATGTATTGATTCTCAAATGTAGAAGTTGAGTTAGACATTAGGTGCATCGCTTGGTTTCGGAGTGACTTTGATGGATTTAACTGAATAATATTCTGTGAAATAAGGAAATCACAGAATGAACGAAGGGTAGATAAGCGGCGATTAACCGTTTTAAGAGGAAGATTCGAGGATGTGAGGTAAGATCGGTACTTTTCTAAGTTCGCAGGAATCATAATAACTTCAGGCTGGTCCGACTCAAATTTAGCAGCCTCAGATGAAGTCCAGCCAATAAAATGCCGAATATCTGAAAGGTAGTTTTTAACAGAAACAGGGCGCATTTTTTTAACCGCAGAAAGGTAAATGCGGAAATTAAGCTCAAGATTATACCAGTTATACGCTTGATCAGAAATTGCTGACATATGAATACATAATAAGAGAAACAACAATATCAAGTCAAGAGGTATTTATAGTATATTTTGATACATTTAGATCCTGCAAAAGAAGGGTATATGTAACGTGAAATTATTGAGCTAGAAGCAAATATAGTATAGTTTAATTAACTTTAACTTTATTACCGTAAAATATATAGCCTCATATAATCCTACTAAATAAAGTATAGGCCTATAATAACAATACCCATAGTAAGCATTTCAGCTAAACAGATTATGAATACATGCGAAGCATATTTATAGGCTCCACAGAGCCTTAAGTACTCATACCTAATATTGGACTGCTATAACAGTCTATCTCTTTAATGTGATATATAGATATACTATGATAGAGTTCATATTTTTAAATAATTACGGTCGTTTGATTATTTGTAGGCTATGATTGCTGGTTTATACGGCCTTTCACAACAATCTATTAAGATTATGGCTTAACAGAGACCCGCTTTGGTAATTAATAATTAAAGATAATTAAAATACTTTAGTTCTGTTGACAACTTCTTAGTTGAGCTCAGTTTGATAACTTATATTTTAGCTTAAATCTTTCTTGTTTGGCAGACATGAATGTTTATTGATAGATATTTTTCCTTGGTATACAGCTTGGTGTGAAGGCTTCTACTTATTTGTTGAACTGTTTTTTAAAAGCCCTTATACTTTATCTATGTCGAATTTTATTAAGCTTATTATTTTAGCCTCAAGCTTGCTAATACTTCTTTTAATTTCCTTTGTGCTCTTTGAGCAGACAACTATTGTTTTAAGATCTAGAGCGAATGTATCTTCTGTTGATAAGAATAATTCGTTTCTCTTTACTGTGCCTGCTTGTGGTAAGGCTGGTACTGATAGCCAGCCTATTAGGTTGAATTTTGTAGTGTTAACAAATTCTGGTTTAGGTAAGGGTAATGTGGAGTGTAGAGTTATAGCCCCTTATGAATATAAGCTTTCTATAAGGGCAATTCAGGGCATAACTGATACTTATGGTAAGGCTTTCTTTGATATTCAGGCCGCTGATCCCGGCATATTTGAGGTTAAAGTTGTATGTGACGACATTGTTCTTAACGACCGTCAGAAGCTTTGTTTCGAATAGATAGCGGATGTTCCTCATGGACCAAAGAGCCTTGCTCGGCAACCATAAGCTCATTTTCTACAATCATAAGTTCATGCTTCTTTTTTGTACGAACGAAGAAAAACCATATTAGAAAGCCTAATTCTAGTATTATTATCACTAAAGAAAGCACTTCCTTCATATTTCTTAATGACTTCCCAGTGATGTGAAGTAGGCGGAGCCACAAGGGAAATATATCGACTGTCAGTGTCGTGCTCTTTCCTGAGTCGATATCGTCGTATGTTGTTTGCGCATAAAAACGAAGCCTCTGGTCTATGTTGCTCGGAATATTAATTGAAAAATTTCCGTCAGACGTACTTTGTGTACTCAATTCGGGTAAAGAAATACCGGACGTGCCAATATCTTCAGTGTCAGTTGAAAAAAATTTAACTTTTATGGCAGTATTAGGCACAGCAGAGCCCTGAATGACTGCGAAATCGCTTATGGCATAGCTCAACTTATTCATAGAAACGATGGGAGGAAGAATTATAGGGCCAATACGAATGTATTTTTTAGCCGGAATAGGAAAGCATACGGGTTGAGAGGAGGCAGCACTATTAATAAACGCCCGTATACATACTTCCTGACTTCTAATACGTATGCGCCTATTTTTAAACAAGAAATAGCCATTTTTATCCGAAGTGGTTTCTTCATATATACCTCGTCCTTCAAGTATGACTAAGGCATTAGGAGAAGCATATCCGAAAATCTCTAGTATGCCTTCTCCTATATTGGCTGAGACATTGACGTCTGGCTTGGTGAGGGTCTGAGTTGCAGCACGAACACTATTATTCTGGGGTAGGATGAATCCAAAAACTACAAGGAGTACTAAGAATAAGAAGAACTTATTTTTTCTCATTAAGCTCCTCGCGAAGCTTCTCAACTTCTTCATGTTCTTTTTCGAGTTCTTCTTCAAGATGACTTTGCTTGTTGATGTAGTTCTTAAATATGTAGCGAATGACTATTATCAATATAATAAGTGCTAAGAAGACTGCGAGGGCGACTTTCCAAGGGAACACCCATACATCTATGCTTCTTTGTATTATCTGCCCACCATCGCCATAAGATGCGGCGATATTGACTGTGTAGCGACCGACCATCCATTTCTCGCCAAGTTCAAAATTATATGCACGCGAAGTATCAGGGAAAATATTTACTTCATCTAGTGGTTTTTGGTCTGTCGTTGATTTAAAGAAGTTGCGAAGTGAGATGCTACCTCGAGGTCGTATATGATAATCGCCTCTGTTTAAAATTTCAGTGTCAATTTTTATTGGTCCGTATTCTAAGAATGAGGCGCCGAATAGTCGTGAGATGTATGCTTTCTCACTGACTGGGCCTTTGACGCGAATATATATAAGTCCAGCGATGCGCTGGGCAATTGATGCTCCTGCTTCTTCTTTGCCGCTTCCTAATTCAACTTGGCCAGATGCTGGCTCAAAATATACAGCTACGTAGCGGCCACCTGGACGTGCATCTGATGGCACGTTTATGGTTACACGAACTGGTGCTTGATCAGCTGCGGCAATTGAAATGCGGTCAAATGGTAGCGTTACCCATGCTGCACCCGAGAAGCGGGGGAGTACCTGATCTGCACTGTCAAGAATCTGGGGTGTACCCGCATTATCAGAGACAATAAAATCATTTGCTCTCATAATGCCTGAAATTGTTTTATCGCCAAGATTGTAAAACTTAAAATCAATAGAAACGGTTTCGCCAGGATTAACTTCAATATTTTGTCTTGCTGGTGAAACCTGAAGTTCTTGTGATGTTGTTTGAGCTTGAACTTTGGTCGAAAAACTCAACACGAAAAGTGTGAGCATTGCTATTGATAATAATAGAGTGAATTTTTTCATGTTAGAACGTCGCCGTCGCCGTATAGCGTAGTCGATTATAATAGGTTCCTGCTGGCTGAGTGCCGCCCACTGTAAGACGGTAACATACATATAGATTGTTAGAATTTACTGGGTTTGCATTGCTCATTATTGAAGGTGCAGTTTGTGAAGCTTCTTCGTCTGCAAATTGAGCTGCACAGAAGTCTGTTCCGGCACCATCGCACGTGCCACTTGTTCCATCCCATTCCCATGTAGCATCAGTTCCAGCTGTAGAATCCAGCGAGTACCCGAATCCATTATTCGATGCTGTTTCCCAGTCATCAACAGCAGCAGCTAAATGAGTACACGATGAGCCGTCGCAAACAGTATCTGGAATACAATTTGAAGATATACCTGCATCCCCAGCACATGTACCTCCATTTCTACCTAATTGATCATTTGCGGATACAGTTACAGAATATCCGCCATCGGCGTTTGTTGAAACATCGAGGTCATTTGCTGCCTCGTAAAATGTGTTTACAGCTGCAAGAGTACTGAAAGGCACTTGCGTGGCGGTTGTTGTTACGTCTGTACTTTGACCACAAGCGGTTGTGCTGGAAGCAACGCCACTAATAATAAAGGCTAGTGTTTCATCAACGGTTGCCGAGACTTGTACTGCTTCGATAGGTGCAATTTTCATATCGACCTGATCGAGTGTTACATCTGATCCATCACGGGTGACCACATTTACTGTATATACATCAGACGTGCCCTGGGTATGTCCACTGGTTATTGGGGCAGGATTAATAATTCCTGGCGTCGAATCTATTGTTACTGTAATCGTTGAGCCAGCTGAACAAGCAGTTGTTTGGCGATCAATTCGAATAGTGTGGTTTGTTGAAGCCGTACCACACGTAATAGTCTCCGTCGTATTCCAGTTTCCATCGGTACAACCAGTTACAGATATATCAGATGTCGTTACTCTCTGGGCAGAAGTTCCAGCTGAATTTCCAAGATCAAAGCCATTGGTAGAAACGGCCGAACTATGATCTGGCATGCCATCACAAGGCTTCGTTGCATGATCTACAGATGGAATAGTTACGAGAATATCTCCGTTTGATGGCACCTCCGTTGAAGTTACAAACGAGATCACCATGCTTCCTGATTGCGTTGCTATTGCCGTATCCGTTGCTGAGAGTGAATTAGCTAGGGAAGGATTGATGTTAAAAATCAACCCGTCTGTTATATCGTCGATACTTTGTACGTTATAGGTGGTGCTGCCAATACATCCACCCTCAACTGTATTACTGAAACAAATGTCATCATTAATAAAAAGATGGTCTGTGTCGTTATCTGGATTTCCTGATGCATCAATATCGATAACTGTTGATCCAACAGATTCGGTTCCACTAATTCCAGCCTTATATGAAAGGCGAGAGTTACCCATCGTTGTCGAAGCCGTGGTGAGTGCAGCCATATGAATTGGCTTTGGACGAATCATGTATATGTACGATGCCTGTACGAATACAAATAAGAAAATAAGAAGTTTCCTTGTTGATTTGTTTTTAATTATGTCCATATTCTTACCCAGAAAATGTACGGTCATAGCACTGCCGATTGCCAATATATATTTGTATACATTTTTACAATGCAAGTCAATAGCTTTATTATATGTACTTTGTTTTGTGCAAACTTTTAGAGTATTGACAATTAAATTTCCGTCTGTTAATCTGAACATTAGAAGAGTTACGACTGTATATAAACAAGTTTAAATATATAAAAATGCCAGTTAAAGAACGACGAACGAAAATTTTGCTCCTACTCTTTCTTCTTAGAGATACGTCATTCGATTACGTTGCTCTGAAGCCCGAATATCTTGAACTTTTCGATTTAGTTTTAAACCAGAAAACAAAAGGAAGTCTATCATCGATGTTAAAAGAAGGGCTCATTGAGAAGAAAGATGCGGGCGATGACGGGGACGGCGAAAAGGAAGCTTCGGAATATCGTATGGCAGAAAAAGGCTTCTATCGACTATGTCTAGATTTTCCCTCGATTCGTTATATGAAAGATGAATGGGATGGGGTATGGAGAATTATTTCTTATGAAATTCCTGAAAAAAAGCGACATCTTCGTGATCGATTACGACGCGAAATGGAAGGCTGGGGATTAGGTCCTTGGCATCGATCTTTCTGGATGACACCACATCCGGTAATTTCTACTTTAAGAGATCTTGTGTATGGAAAGGAAGAAGCAGAATATGTACAGGCGTTTGAGTCAACACATATGTTTGGCGATATGGACGTTATGGTAGAAAAGGTATGGGGTAAAAACGCAATAGAAAAAAACTATCGTGAACTTTTCAAAGATTGGCACTCGGTCTTGTCCAAAGACCTGACCAAGGAGGGAAAGATGCAAGAAATACTTTATAGCTATATTAAAATGTTGCGCACAGATCCAGGCTTACCACCATCCTTGGTTGGAAAGAAATGGATTTCTTTTGAAGCCTTTAATATCTTTAGGGAAATTAGAGGAATCTTGTTAGCTATCTAGGTTCAACCTATTCATAATTTCTTCATTTTTGTGTGGTGAAATGACGGCATGCATTTCATCACATTTATTGGAAAACTAAGTAAGTATAGAATTGAATTTTTGCTTATTTTGAGCTTGATTTTGAGTGGGACATTGATTGTTGTGACGGTTTTTGCACAGAAAGCTCAAGACAAGAAGTTTGTGCCGGGAGGGCAAGTAGTAGAAATAAACGAGGCACTGGAATCGAAATCAAGCGCAAATCAAAAGAATATCTTTATTGAAATCTCTGGCGCCGTGTATAAACCAGGGGTTTATGAGCTTGGGGATGGTTCGCGATTGTATGATCTGCTCGAAAGAGCTGAGGGTTTAAATAAACAAGCAGATAAAGCGTTCTTTTATCGGAACTATAATCAGGCGCGGGCATTAAAAGATGGTGAAAAGGTCCACGCGCCGAGCTTGGAAGAAGTTGCTTCCGGGGCTTTTATTGAGCAGCCGCTTATTATTTTCACAAATGATATTGCGCTAGCGGGTAATGGAGCTTCGGGAATGTCTACAGCAAAATCAGCTGACGAAAAAGGGCTTATCAGTCTCAATGACAGCCAAGCTTCTGAGCTTGAAGAGCTACCGGGGGTAGGAGCAGTTACTGCAGAAAAAATAGTGGCCGGGAGGCCATATACAACAATTCAAGATCTACGCACAAAGAATATCGTAAGCGAGAGTTTATTTACAAAAATTGAAGCCTCTCTGTCGTTATGATAGTACCGAGTGTTCATATTTTTACATCAGTATTTTATTCATATATGGGAGAGCCGTATGCATCATTACTGAGCGGTATGGTTTTAGGTGTTGACGTACCAAAGACACTATCAATATATGACTATTTTAAGAAGACAGGTCTTTTACACCTTGTCGTTTTATCAGGTTCAAATATAAATTTTCTTGTGGTAAGTGTTATGAGGGTCTCCACATTTATAGGTAAGAAATACGCGGCGATTTTAAGCATAGGCGTCGTTACAACTTTTATTATATTTGTTGGTCCAGAGCCACCTGTGGTTCGAGCTGGATTAATGTCCGGCTGCACGCTAATTGCACTCATCTACAACAGACAATCTATTGCGCTTTTTACATTATTAACGACAGCAGCAATAATTGGTATTTTTAAGTTAGATTGGCTTGCGTCCGTATCTTTTCAACTATCATTCGGAGCGAGCCTTGGGATAATATTATGGTCAACTCAGGCAACTCAAAGTGACAAAAAAGGTTTTGGCAAGATTGTGGATTATGTAAAAGCTGATTTACAGACCACAATGGCAGCTCAAGTGGTGACAACACCGATAATATTTTTTTACTTCAAGGAGATTTCTCTTATTGCTCCTTTATCTAACTTGATGGTTAGTTTTGTCACAGGTCCAATAATGATTCTTGGCATCATGACAATGTTTCTAGGAAAGATTCATTATGTATTAGGCTATATTCCAGCAAAATTTGCGTTTGTTTGTCTTTTTTACGTATGTGAGGTTACCCGTATAATGTCGGAGATTCCTTATGTTTTTTTGCGGTTTTAATACTTTTGCTCGTCCCCTTCATTACTATTCTCAGGGGAATTAAATTTTTTCAAAATGATGATTCCAATAATAATCGCAAATCCAGTAGCTGCAAGTAATTTTATCGGGAACGCGTAAAAAGTAACTGATGATTGGATCGGTTGATTTTTTACTCCAAAATTGATGGTAGATCTCAGCACAAATTTACCTATATGAAATCCTTCTATAATGAGCGACTCCTCTTTTGACAAGAGCTTAGCAGAAGGAGTCGCGTGCAGAAGGCGGGAAGAATTGCTTAAAATATTTTCAGGTAAAATATTATATGAGGCATCTTCAGCAAAACTACCTTTTAACGTAATAGTCCCTTCGGGCTTAATAAGCCCTTTTCCATTATTCTGAGCAATGAGCCTCACAGGAATAGGATCACTTGATTCGAACATCAGTATTTTCTTTCCAAACAAACTGAATGAGTACGGTGCATTAACTTTAAATTGGCTGATATGCGCATTACTTTCAAATACTCCAGTGTTGGTTACCGAAATAAGAAGATTCGAACCAATAGCTCCCTGGGTTATAGGTTGGCTTGATCCTTCTGCAAGCTTTCCGGGTACATTTTCAGAAAGGAAAGAATAATAATAATCTCCTTCTGGAGTCCCTTCGGGAATTCGGATTTTTAATAGCAATTGTTGTTTCCCACCACTCTTCAGGAAAAAAGGAGTATCGAGTTGAATGTTGCTGTTTTCAAGATTAAATCGAATGGGTCCTGAAAATTCATCGGCTACAGCAAGTTCGCCATACACACCATTGGGTATAAAAGGGCGAACGTATGATTTAAGAACCATTGGATCGCCAGTATTAGTTATCGTATAAGCAATGACAACAGATTTATCAGGTTTAATTGTAAGTTCGATAACTGGCGGGGAAACGGTAAGACTAAACGTCTGTGCATGGCTTTGTGTGGGCAATCCCAACAAGACTAAAGCGCACACAATTATTGAGATTAGTAGATTTGTTTTTTTCATGTTTAAAAACTAGGTGTTGCCACAAATTTCACTAATGTTTGATACGAGCCTGCTGCTTGGGTGTTTGAGATATTCGCTTTGAACGTAACTGTTGACTGGCTGCTTGCGGTTACATTGGTTGATGTCATAACTACAGCAGGGGCTTCGCTGAGTAAGGCATCTGGAAATGGTCGAAAGTATGTCGCATTTGTAAAGTCTCCAGGGATGCTCGAACCAGACATGTTATAACCAAACCCGTATGCAGTTGATGAATTCCATACGTTTGCTGCTGTTTCTGTACAAGTTTGCCCACCTCCGTTGCAAATCGTGTCAGGAATACTATTGGTTCCACTTGCGGTCTGTAATGGACCAACTTCAACTGCCGTGACTTGGTATAGTCCAGCCCCTCCAAAATTTACTGTTAATAATGTCGTTCCCGTCGATGGTGTCTGCGGAGTCAATGTACCAAGCTCGATAGTTGTGTCAGATATTGAAAATTCAAACGGGATAATACTGTGCCAATATTGAAATCCAGCTTTCACAATATATCCTGACGAACTAAATTCATTTGCAGCAAGCTGCCCATTAGTCGTTGATAAATCGTAGCTTGCTGAATTACTATCTGTTGAGCCGAAATTAACATTTCCATAGCGTATGCGGAATTGTGAGGAGTCCATATTTACTGCTTCCGCATTATGGGGCAAGATCCAGGTTATGGCGACTGCGGCACTAGCAAAAAAAAGTGAAAGCAGTAGCATTTTTTTCATAGACGTTTAAAGCTGTTCAATATCCTTTTCAAATCTATCAATAAGCTTTTGTGTTCTTCGCACAATTCTTTTAATACCTTCGAGCTCATGATCGCCTTTAAAATTCGCCGCTATCTCGCCAATACGATTAATATGTTCTTTAAGCACCGTTGATAAAAACATAAACGATCTCTCTCGTATATCGCTATCACTCTGAGCGAGCCGGCGAGCCTTATGGAACTCATTTCCTAACAAGACGGCAAATGGTGTAATCAGTGGAAGTGACATAAGCGTTGGTAGGGAGGAGGCGGGTAGTTTTCCTCCTGAATATAGCAATAAAACTGCTACAGTTATCGCTGTTGTGAGTGACACGAGGGGCTTGACAAGAAGTCCAATCCCAAAAAGCAAAAAATACAGAAGAAAAAACAGTGGCGAAATAAGGCCACCAGATGTCATCACGATAATAATGACAGCAATGGTAAAAATAAAACTGTCGAATACATAGTCTTTATTTATTGCATGATGTGGAAAGAATTTTTTTCCAAGAAAATAAACTATAAATAAAAGTGCAATTATTACAACCTCTTCGCCCCCTTTTACTACGTGTGAAATAAGAAATCCGAAGAGTACACCAAGGGAAATAATGATTGATTCAACGAAAACAGAGGTCATATAAATATGATACAATACCCGTATGCAAAAACCAAAATCATTAGTAACAGGCTTGCGTGAAGAGCTAAAGCAGGTTACATGGCCAA
>CAZTOA010000011.1:0-17986 GCA_964614975.1 uncultured Gammaproteobacteria bacterium
TGTCCCTTGGGAATACTGCAAAACTACAGAAGAGGCCATTGAGAAGCTTCGTAAGGAACAGCCAGGAATTCATATCGCTGCAATTGAACAGGACCCACGTTCCGTTCCATATCAAAACCACATATATACAAAACCTCTGGCACTCATGGTAAGCAATGAAACTACCGGAGCAAAAAAAGAAGTTTTGGACCTTTGCGACAGCATTCTTGAAATTCCTATGTTTGGCATTAATATTTCATTAAATGTCATTATTTCCGCCGGAATTGTAAGTTATCACGCATACAATCAACTTGACATCCTGACCGGCAGCACAGTATAACTGTATAATGGATACTCTTCCCGATAAGTTACGTGCGTTAACTGAAAAAAAATATTTTGCATATATTGCTGTCGTTTTCTTTGCCTTCGTAACCGCGCTTGTCTTCGCGCTCTTGGCTCAACAAGCCTCCGTTCAAAACGTTGATATGTTGAGATCGAACATAAAAAATGATGCTCCAGCAAACATGTACCCAGGTTCCGATCTTAATAACAATGGCTCAGTTGTAGATCCTAAAAAACCCGAATCGGCAATTGATAAATTTTTCTCACGAATTTCAGGAAAAAAATCAACAAACACACAAACAAATAACCAAACCGGTGGAACAAATCCGGGCCAATCCAATAATACATCTGGCAAAAAAAATACCAGTGGCACCAATATTCCTTCAAACAACCAAAAAGAAGTAGTCGAAAAAATAGATGAAGTCCTTATGCCTTTGCCAAAAGTTGTGGTAAAAGATTATGTTTTACAGACCGAACTCCCTAGCGCACCACAGTCAGCAAAGATTTATAAGCTGCAAACGAATTATTCTGAAGCAGATATAGAAAAAATGGCTGCAACATTCGGTATGGCTTCTCCAAAAAGCGATTCTGTCGTTATCGAAAAAAATGGCAATGGACTTACACAACTATTTGATCTGAAAAATAATCTTTATTTAGCTGTCAACAACCAAACAGGAACCATGCTCTTCTCTGCCCAGAATGGCATCCCCAGCCTGGGAGGAGATGCAAAGCAAAACGCGCTCGCGCTCGCGCGCTCGCTCGGCTATACACAGTCGTGTTTAAAAGCCACGTCATCATACACAAAAAAATCAGAACCCCATACGACACATATAGATATTCATTGTGACTGGGGTTCTGCAGGAGCTCCAATCGTAAATTACTTTGGCATTCTTAATTTACCTTTAGCAGAAGCACTTAAAAATGTGTCGCTTGGCCAACTACCTTCCACATCAAGTGATGGCGACATTAAAGATGATGATAGTGGTGAACTTACTTCCCGTCCAAACGACTTTAATACGATTACGGTCCAGCAAGACACACTAACCGGAAATATTATGGCATTCAGCTCAAACATTATGCCTGTTCTTTCTGAAATCGACATCAGTGCAGATCGGATAGTTCTTCCTAGTGAGGGATTTGAAAAATTAAGAAATAATGAAAAGCAGTTCGCGTTTGCAGGTCCTCAGGGTTCAGGTTCTACAGATCTTCGAAGCGTCTATATCAACAACACAGCGCAAGCAGACAGCGTAAACCTTACTGATTTCGTACTGGCCTACCCTGTCATTCCTGGAGTAAAACAAGAATATATGTGTCCTGAATGGGTAACTCGTTCACAAGGACGACTTGAAAGTGGTTACGACGGCACATTTGTAGAATCCGCACGCGCAATAAACGATAGTCGTTGTTCCCGCACGTCTGTTTTAGGCGCAAGTATTGCCCAAGCAACAACATTACCTATCGCAAATCCAACAGTTATTGATCCCCTTTCCCATGCTGATACCCTGCAATATAAAACTATTACTATTCAAGGCGAGCCCCTTACCGAATCCGCCTGTCCAGTAAAAGATCAATTCACCAATGCGATGAAAATCTCTGATGGGGTCTATTTAGCTTGGATTGATCGCAATGAACGTGGACCAGGAAATAAAAGATTGGGAATGGACGGTCAACTTACCGGACCTCTCATTCAGCGCGAATGGTGGATTGCCACAACAAGCCAGCAAATGGTTACCGGAACTTTAGGCACTGGAGAAAAACTTCCACCTAATTTAGCCTCCAGCTATATGCGGTTTAGAAATAGTACAGGGGTTAAAAGTAAAATCGGTAGTAGAAGCGACAATCCTATTTCATCGGTTTCTGGAACGATTGTCGCATGTAAATATCTTACAACCGGCTCTCCCTCACTCTATGTATATTCATCAACAGCAAAAAATGTACACGTTGAACTCAATCCGCTTGGTGGTATAGCATTTGCACAACCCGCACTTTCTGCTTTACAAGGCTGGAATTTCATTACTCAACCGGACGGGACACTGGAGTTTGGAAATAACGTAATAAACAATCGCGCATATTATGAATACAATAAAAAAACACTGACTGAGGCACTCGAAAAGACCCAATTTGAAGAAAAAGGTTATGTAGTTAAAAAAGAAGAATTATTGACGCTTTTCGCTACAAAGATATCTCTAAAAATGGGGCTTAGCAAAGCTCAAAACAATGATCTCATTAGTGAAATAAAGCGCGAACTGCACGTATTGGGCAGTTCGCATGTAAAAATCGTCTTACTTCCACGAGCAATTCTTGATAAATATCTTCCAGTTTCTCTTTCCCCTGCTCCAAAGAATTTCTATCGTTACTTCTTTATTATTGAGCCCGCATCGGACGAGGAATTCTTAACAGAACCTGAATTCTCGCCAATTCAAAAAAGCGAATATTTCGCAGTAGAAACAGGCACATTAGTCAAAACATCCTACTAAATACTTCTTGACATTCAATCTGATAGTTATTAATGTTAAAGTATGCAAAGATCGCTTAATGCTGTGAAAGTTTTTTGTTCATTAGCCGTTTTGGGGCTCCTTGTTGGCCTCAGTTTTGCCGCTCCAGTCAAGGCCCAACAGAAAACCGTTGATGCCCCAGCTTGTGATAACTCTATTTGGGTTTGCCCAAGCGTTACCGATCTAGGTGCAAATAACAATGGTTTTCACACCTTAAAACTGTCCGCCACAGGATTACCTGCAACTGACCCTGCAAATGGCCTCCCCATTCAGTGGCACACAGTTTGTGGCTATGACGACCCAACCCGTGGTCAAGTTTTTTCATCAAACAACCAAGATATTGACCGTCAATTATGCTTAGGCGAAGATACGCTCGAATATATGAGTCGCCCAGTTAGCTATCGAGGTCAACAATACCCAAACTGGGGTATGGAATTTTTGAACGGTACTGCTTCCCCGACAACAACAACGAATGGCAATTTAGAAGTCTATGTTCGTCCGCATACTTTTAACGTTCAAAATCACACGTGTTTCTTTGTCGCAAAAACAACACCAAATGTTGTCGGCAGAGATGATACAAATGTCGCAGCAGGCTCAAGAGATACCGATAGTCTCGTATATGCGACATTCCGTACTCAAGGCGAAGTAGCAGCATGCGTTTCTGTTCGAGCCGACCCCTTTGGGAGATTATTTAACGATAAATTGAAGCCAGTTCCTGGAGCTGTTGTTAACATCTTCGACTTCAACAGCAAAACTCCAATTAATATGGCGGGGGTTCCAAACCCAGTTACAACCCGCGAAGACGGCATGTTTAACTTCAATATCGAGCCTGGAACGAGCTACTTAACAAGCAACTTACCAAACATGGATGTAACAAAAGTTCATCCAAATGGCGCACTTGCATACAGCAACATCTATACTTATGGCGATCCTATCGTAGAAACCCTCAATAAGCCTGAGCAACGCGATATTCCTGTTGTGGGCGGGCTTCAACCTATTTTAAAGATAATGGGATTTAGTAATCTGCAACTTGGCGAACAAACACGTATCGAAGGCCGCGCATCTTGGCCATTAACCCAAGTTAATGTTATGCAAGGCAATGTCTCAATTGCACAGCAAAATGCCGATAAGTTCGGCGGCTTTAGCTTCTTTATCGATAATGCATCAATCGATGCCTCACAACAACTAAAACTCGTGCTCACAGAAGTTGATTTGCTCGCAGCAACACCAGTTGTCCCGACAAATCCAAAGACTGTTGAAAAGATCTTTGATCCAATCGCGCGCTATTTAGAAGGCTACGCGTATGACCGCGCGGGTAAGATTATGCCTTTCGCTACAGTTCGAGTCGTACTTGATACTACCGACGTCGTCTACTACGAAACAAAAGCAGATGATACAGCATTCTATTCAATAAGCCCACGATTCTTACCAATTCTCCCCTTCCATCTTGAATATAGTCCAGCAAACGTTATTCCTGCCCCAGGCAATACAATAAAAATAACCGTTCCTGATTTCGTAAAGAAAAATAAAGAATACCACGATACAAACCTCATTAACCCAATGAAGGGAACGAAGAATGGTGTCCAAGTCGATCCAGGAGCATACATTAAGAATAAACAAGCTCAAAATGGCGAAAACGGGGCCAATGGCGACACAAATAATGGTGCAGATGGCGACTACAATAAGAATGGAAATAAGCTTATGGGTGGCTCGCCACTTGAAAATCTTGCCCTCGCTACAGGCCAATCAACAAGCACACTTCTTGTTGTGCTCATAATCCTATTTGTAGTTGTCGCCCTTACCTTAGTAATGTACATTCGCAATCAACGCTCAAATCCTATGTCATCGAAGAAATTCGATGGATACGATGACGAAGAACCCGAAGAAGTGGTATAACATTTCTATGCGCATCATTTTTCTGCTGAGTATTTTTTTCTTAATAGCTTTATCCCCTGTTCGAGCTCAAGAATACGAATACGACTTAAATAAGACGCGCATGAAAATATTCCACTTGCTAAACTTTTTTCCTGCTGATAATACGCTTGTTCCACCTCCTGGTTCTGGCACAAAAGCAACCCCAACACCCGTCGCACCTGCTCCAGGCGCTGGCTTAACACGCATTTATATCCCGGAGACTGGCGGAGAAAATGTCATTGGTGCAGGAACTTTTACGCCAGGCACTGGCTATCGACTACAAATTACAAAGCAAATCCCCTTAAAATCTAAGGCCACAGCCTCAAATAAGTATTATATGTGGCTCGTTAAAACAGCATCAATTCCACCAACAACGGAGAAACTCGATTCCTTTGACATAAGCTTGCTTCCACTACATGACAAAACATACGCAAAAAATCTTTCTGATTACAATGAGCTTGTTGTTACCGAAGAAAGCGGCACTTCAACCCCCACAACACCAAATCTTGGAGCTAAAATCATGACCGCCCTTCAAGGACCTGCCGCAACCCCAACACCTGCAGCACCTACTCTCACTCTTGCCCCTGGACCTACTATCACCCCAATTCCCGCTACTCCAACACCTGGAGCCGGTGGTGGAAGTGTTGGAGGATTTTCACTGGGAGATTTCTTAAGAGGAATATTCGGATTGTAATATGAGCCCGAAGAGAGAATCGAACTCTCGACCTTCTTCTTACCAAGAAGACGCTCTGCCACTGAGCCATTCGGGCGATTGCTAAAGTCTTAGCGTACGGTTATTATACACAACCAGCTCACATTATGGTTATAATGAAAGGTACAGAATTATGTTACAAAGACTCTTCCCCACCAAGCAAAAAGAAGAAGAACGCCACAGACAAGCTGTAGCTAAGATAATTTTCCTTGCCACTCTTGCACTAAGCGTCGTCGTAGCCTATTTTCTTATTAATTCGCGCAAAGATACTGACACAACAAATCCCCTATCTGAAGAAAAGACACTGGGAGAAGAAACCATCGCGCGCGCAGAAGAACAAGATAAAGAACTCGCCAAAAATATTGCTGAAGGAGTCGATACCGTCAAAAATACAGCCGAATATCTCCGTGGAGAGATTGAAACAACCACAGAAGATGTTGTTACAGAGGGAAAAAAGTATGTCGAAGATACCTCCAATGAACTACTCTATAGCGCAACATTAAAACCAATCGTCGCTAAAATTGAAGATCTTCCAGAAGCCCAACAAGAACAGTTACGTAAGCAAATCTGCCCCCAGCCCCAAGAATAAAGCACAAAAAGACCTATAGTTGACAAACGCATTTACTTATAGTATAATTCCCACTCATATGAAAAACATTGGTATTTTCGCACTAACTTTGGTTATTTTCTTGATGGCTGCTGGCCAAGTATCTGCTGGTCAATATGGCCCATACGAAGGAAAGAAACCATCCCCAGATATTTCTGTGGATAAAAAAGTTGGTCTTCCCCAGACCACTACTAAAGGTGGCCAAACTGAATATACATACGTCGACAATCTTACAAGTGCCGATCGACGCTTTGCTCCATTAGAGTATGTCTTCTTTGAAATAAAAGTAAAAAATACTTCTAAGGTTCGCTTGGACAATGTTGTTCTGCGCGACTATGCTCCTACATATGTAGAGCTTTTTGAAAATCCTGGAAAATTTGAAGGTAAAGACACTGTATTAAATGTTGGTACCCTTCAACCTGGAGAAGAAAAAGTATATATCTTCAAAGGTCGAATTATGGCCCAAAACCAACTTCCTTCTGATAAGGGTGTTGTGTGTACAGTAAACAAAGTCCGCGCTTCTAATGATAGAGTTGCTGACGAAGATACTGCACAATTTTGTATTGAAAAAACAGTTACTGGCGTAAACCCGCCAAAAGATATTCCAAAAACAGGCCCTGAGCATGGTTTATTGATCATGTTCTCAGCTTTAAGCTCAGCTTATGCTGGTCTGAAACTTCGCAAATCTAGCTAAATTCGCTCCTTCATGTATACTAATTTGATATGACCGCGCTTTCGCATTTGCAAATTCGTACTCCTAAGGAGGACGAAACACCAATTGAGGCTACAACACAGATTTTTTCTTCACTTCTACCCTCTTCAACAAAGTGGTGGAAGGTAATTCTGAAGAAACAAATCGGCTACAGCTTCGAAATATATCTTCTTAGTCAGCGTATTTATTTTTACGTGACGACACCACAGCCTAAAGAAACGTTTATTAAGAGTCTTATTGCCTCATCTTTTCCCTCCTCAGCCGTCGTAAAAACGAAAGACCCCCTCGACTACATCTTAAAATCGCCTTATATTGCAACGGGCGAGGCTATTCTTACGGGAGGTTTTTACTTGCCTATTAAAACATTTACTGACTTTAAGGGTGTCGATCCCTTAGCCTCACTTGTGGGGTTTCTTGCGAAAGGATCAACACAGCAATCTGCAGTTATTCAGATACTTATCTCTCCAGCGACATTTCCATGGCAAAAATCAGCAAACAAACTCGCTAATCCAGAACCGGTAAGCGCTGAGGGTGAAAAGCCCGCACCAGTACACGGTAAAGCGCTTATTGGCCAAAAGACGGCCTATCAGGGCGGTAAAGCATTGGTGCGCATTCTGGTGGGTTCTGAGGGCCCAGAAGCAGGAACATTTATGGATCACTTGATGGGAACCTTTGGCGCCTTCGCCATGGGCGAAGGCAATCAGTTTAAATTAAAGAAGCCACGCGATAAAAAGTCCTTTGTGCTTCACACAAAAGAGCGCTCAACAAACTTTTTTGAGCGTCGTTCGCAAATTTTGAATTCAGCTGAACTTACGACGCTCTGGCATCCGCCAGGATTAATGCTCGCCGGCGTAAAAAATGTCGCCTGGGGAAAAACGCTTGCCGGCGAACCGCCAGAGAATATTCCAATTCCAGACAACATGTCCGACGAAGAGAAAAAGGATGTTAATTTCTTCGCTCGAACTGAGTTCAAAAATAAAGAGCAGATTTTCGGTATTAAAACCTATGATCGCAGAAAACACGTCTATATTATCGGAAAAACCGGTGCAGGAAAATCGACGCTCATCGCCAACATGGCGATTGATGATATTCGCCGTGATCGAGGAATTGGTATTATTGATCCTCACGGCGACCTCACTGAAGCGGTTCTTGATTATGTCCCGAAGCGTCGTATTAATGATATTGTCTACTTGGAGCCATTTGATATTGAGCGACCATTCCACTTAAATATTCTCCAAGTCCCAAATCCAGAGCAAAAACACTTGGTAGCCTCAGGTATTGTGTCAATTTTCTATAAATTGTACGGTGATGTAAGCTGGGGGCCTCGTCTTGAGTACATCTTAAGAAACCTTGTACTTACGTTGCTTGACATTCCAAACGCTACTCTTCCCGATGCGCTGCGCATTCTCGCTGACGATAAATATCGCGCGCGCGCCCTTGAAGATGTGCGCGACCCGGTTATTATGGCTTTCTGGAAGAAAGAATTCGACAGAATGCCTGACCGTATGAAAGCTGAGGCTGTTTCGCCTCTGCAGAACAAAATCGGTCAGTTCGTTACCACACCAATGATCCGCAACATTATAGGAAGCCCTAAATCAACAATTGACCTCGCAGAAATAATGAATGAGCGTAAAATTCTTCTTTTGAACCTGTCACAGGGTAAATTAGGAGAAGATAATGCGGCACTTCTTGGCGCGATGTTTATTACGCAGCTTCAGCTAGCCGCTATGAATCGCGCGTTCAAAAAAGAAGAGGAACGTCAAGATTTCTTCTTATATGTCGATGAATTCCAAAACTTCGCCACAAGCTCATTTATTAAAATTCTCTCTGAGGCAAGAAAATATCGCCTTGCGCTCACTTTAGCAAATCAATACATCGACCAGCTCGACGAAGATGTAAGTCGAGCCATTTTCGGTAACGCGGGCACACTTGTTTCCTTCCTCGTCGGCGCCCGCGATGCAGACCCACTCTCAAAAGAATTTGGCGGCATTTATTCAGATAAAGACCTCGTTTCGCTTGGGAAATATGAAATTTTGCTTAAGCTTTCCGTTGACGGCCAAACATCACAGCCATTCCCAGCTCGAACGTTACCGCCACCTAGCCTCAAAAACGACAATCGCGAGAAGATTATTCGCCTTTCTAAAGAAAAATACGGTCGAAGTGTACCAAGTACAGATACGCTCAGCACAAGAAGCTACCCTATTTCTGGCGCAGGCGAGCCACTTGAGCAATCCTTACCACAAAATGAGGCACCACGAGAAGAGCGCCCTCGAGAGCCACAAAATAACACTAACATCGAGCATATGGTACGCTCACATACTGAAGGCCATCAACAGCCACGCTCATCTCAAGGTCAACAAAGACCATCATCTGGTTCTTCAGGCCAAAATCGCAACAGGAATAGGTCAAATAACCGCTCACGTCCCCGTTCTCAAAAACCTCCCGAGCGTAGCTCATAATCTTTTTTTAATAACTACCTCGTAAAATTGATTTCTATGCTCACAGATACAGATTTAGATAAAATAGGTAAACTAGTAGGGGCCATAGTGGATAATAGACTCGAAGCACGGTTAAGACCACTAGAAGAGAGGCTCGCCTCATTAGAAAAACGACTTAGTTTGCTCGAAAATGAGTTCTACAGTTTCCGCGCAGATATGAATGCACTCTACCTTAGCCATGATCAAAGAATAAGTAAAATTGAGGCTGTTCAGGTTAATTGAAGGTTACACAACAAATTGACCTTTTCGGTAGATGATTTTCTTTGTTCCGTCTCGCATGATAGCCTCAACTTGTCTATCGCCAGTAGCTATTATATCCGTATGCTCAGGTGAATCATTAAATCCAAGATCGCGCCATCCCTTGGTCGTAACCTTGCTTACATTGCCCGTATACGCCTCATGATAGCTAGATCCGAGCGCAAGATGGGTATTCCCCCACTTTCCCCCATAATTCTCGTCGTAGAGCGTATTAGCCATAAATGCGTCGATATGCGAAAAACGAGTGTCGGTTAACGAGTATTCCCCTACTTTATCTGCATTTTTCTGCCTGACGAGCTCTTGGATGAGGTTGCCATTTTTAGCCGCATCGGCTTTAATAACTTTTCCATTCTTAAATTCGAGGCGAACATCTTTGATGAGATTTCCATATCGATACAAAGGGTGATCAAAAAACACATATCCGTTCGTTCCACGCCAATCAGGTGAGGTAAAAATCTCAAAACTAGGTATATTTCTACCTGATCCGGCAAGCCACTGACGGTTCTTTCCTAATTTTATGGTCAAATCCGTATCTTTTGCGGTCAAATGAAGCGAATCAACAGGCATTTTGCTCAATTTAACGCGAAGTTGTTCTAATTTTTTGAACGTGGACTTCCAGACTGCTATAGGATTCTTCTCAGCTAAGAAACAAGCCTTTTCAATCTGATCCCAAAATCCCTTGAGACTCAATCCAGCCTCAGCTGCCATTCCTTGAGTACCGTACAGAGCAAGCGTCCAGGTCAGATTCCCCTTATCTTCCTTATCAAATAACCATTTCTTCATAATTTGGGTACTTTTATTCCCCATCATAAGCTTTTTAGGGTCAATTCCCTTTAAAAGGAACGGATCTGCAGTTCCAATAAGGTACATGCGATGATCAATAACATCCACAAGGCTCTTCATATACTTCTTTGGAAAGAACTCAAGCTGTGCATCTGAGGCTGTTTGGTACAAGATCTTAGAAAAAGTCTCCTCATGGATACGCACAATTGGATGCCCACCTTTCTCTAATATGCGTCGATAGACAGCTTTTCCGAGCGGTAAAGCTGGAAGATCAAGATTCAATAAGATAACCTCATTTTTTTTAATACCTTCTCCACTTCCAAGGGCAAAATCGATAAGCACTTTTGCGTAATTTTCTAAAATGAGGTCAGATGGCGTGTACATAGGCTCACATTATAGCTTCTAGAAATATAAATGGCAAGACTAAATCAATTTTCGATCTAGCCTCAAGTCGTTAAGAAATATTTAATATTCGTGTGTTACGCTTCGGTTTGTGGCATATTCCTGGCAATCAATCCAAGGTAATAATTTAGCGCTCCAAGTACTTCTTTTCTTAATACTGTTACTTATCCTTAACATGACAAAAACCGATCAGGAATAATGACTTATAGAACTTTAAGAAGACATAATGTGTATGGTGTGTGGATAAACATATATATACTTATTGCTCAACCCCTATACTTGACAAATCGACTTTAATGTACTATACTATAGGTCACTAAGTTTTAATCTTCGGATTATTACTTGGTATAATAAAGATGCTTTAGATCTGCTCGACATATTGCATGTCGCCGCAGGACTAAGGTGCACCTTAACAACTAGGGTTCAGGAAATTTTTAAGTTATTTTTTTCGCGATAAGTGGAGCGACAGCTTTTCTGTTGGGTTCCCTATTGTGGATTGGAGCTACATTATTTATTTATATATATGTTCCAATCTACAATGGGGGGCCTTGCAGTTTACGCTGTTGGGCAGAACAGCTTTGGCTGTTAGGTCCCCCACTTTATCCGAATTCTCGGTCGCGGGCGCGTAAGCCCGCAGCGGACATTCGTGTCCTGCTCGCGGTGCATACCGCGTCTGAGACCATTGACCAACCACCTTTTCACAGCCCGAGAGGGCAAACCGTCTTAAGGAGGCGGAGACAAGATCATGAAGAACCCGCTCGTCAAGTACGCCGTTTACAACCTGATCGCGGCCTTTCTCGGCGCCGTCATCGACGGGGTCGTTGTGACCGCGGCCTTGCTGATCCAGAACTACTTCTACCCCCAGTCGATCGTGATGTCCAACATCGTGTACTTCTTGGGGTGGGGGCTGGCATGGCTGTTCGTGTTGAAGACGTGCTACGTCGTGGAAGCGTATTTCGACTACAGGAAGTACGGCTCGAGGCCGGTGCATACCGGCGATTACGATTCCGACGGCCATCCGTTGTAGAACGATCAGCTGACTCGAACACGAACCGACACACTCGAACCCATCCACCTACTCACGAACAAGAAAACAGGAGACTGACCACGTGAACACGAAGCGAAACCCCTTCATGTCGCTGCTCATCGCCCTCGTGGCGATGGGCCTCACGCTCACCTCGACCGGCTGCAAGTCCTGGAACGGACCGCAAGGTGCAGCTGACTCCGGTGTTGTCTCGGCCGCTTCGGCGGTCACGGGCACGCCGGGTGCCGCTCCGGTGGCCACCGTGGCCGCCGGCAACATCATCGCCTTGGACCTCAACTCGTTCCAGAAGCTGCGGGACGCCGTGCAGGCCGCCCTGATCAAGGTCCGCGAGAGCGGCACCGAGATCAAGATCACGGTCAACGGCACGGAGGTGAGCTCGAACACGGAGAACCCGTGCGACAGCTTCACCGACAATTCCGCGATTCAGCAGTGCTTCCACAACTTCGGTGCGGCGCTGGTCACGGCCTATCAGGCCGGTACGATCAGCAACGCCACCGTCGCGACGGCGGCGCAGAACGTGCAGTCGGTCGCCAGCGCGCTCCCCGGCAACTTCTCGCTGGTGAGCGTCGAGCTGGCCATCGTGGCCGATGGTAGGCCCGGCGTCAAGTCGGACGCCAGCGGCCCGTACGTCATCTGGAACGGCAACAAGTACTACGGCGGCGGCATCTACGCGTACACCTATCGGCTCTCCGACAAGGGTATCGCCAACGCTTTCCCGTGGTGCGGTCCGGGTCAGAAGGTCCACGACAACGGCCCCACGACGCAGGCCAACTGCGAGTGGGCCGGCGGTAACAACCCGACCAACCCCAACCCCGGCGGCAACAACCCCGGGGGAAGCGGTGGCTCGGGTGGTTCCGGTGGAAGTGGTGGTCAGGGAGGCGCCGGCGGAGCCGGTGGTGCGGGTGGTCAGGGCGGTCAGGGCGGAAACGCCACGATCGTCGTTCCCCCGCCGTCGGTGTGGTGCCAGTGGTTCGGTTTGGGCTGTTCGACGAACCCGTGCTTGGGCTGCAACACGCCCACGCCGGTGCCGCCGACGCCCATCAGCAACACCCCTGCCCCGACCGTGTGCGCTCTCTGCGCGACGCCGATCCCGACGACGGTCATCAACGATCCGTTCTGTGCGATGTACCCGAACGACCCGGCCTGCAAGACCCCGGTGGCCACCGTGCCCCCGGGTGTGACTTTGACGCCGACGCCGGTTGGGCCCCATCCCACGGGCTCGCCGTTCCCGACGAACCTGCCGTTCTCCACGCCCGTGGTGTGCGACGAACACATCAGCGGCTGGTGGCAGGTCCCCGAGGGGACGACGGTCATCAAGGGCGACATCTTGGTCTGTACCCGCAAGGGTGACCTGGGAAGCTGTGTCCGCCTCTACGACTCGGAGTGCCCGAACGGCGCCGAGACGAAGACCGGGCTGGTGACCCAGATCACCGTCACGAGCGGCCAAGTCGTCTGGGTTTATGGGCAGTGGGGCGGCAACGCCTTCTGCGATACCTATCGTTCCATGGTCTCGGCCGTGGACGAGCTCTTGGGCAAGGTCACTGGTGTCCCCGGTGGCTGCGGCGGCAAGTGCGACAGCGTGCACCGCGTCTGGTGCACGGGTCCGGCTTGCACGGACGGGCAGTTCTGCCCGGCCGTCATCCAGCCCGCGGCGACGGCCACGACGGCCGCCATCGTCCCGCCCACCGCCATGCCGACGGCCGCGGGGATGGTCCCCGGACCGTACGGCCCCTCCGGATCGGAGTTCGTGATCCCGGAGGGTTGGATCGTGACGGGTGACGTGGCGCTGGACGCCACGCCCCTTTACGATAACGATGGCGACACCGGGTTGGTGTTCTTGTGCAGCCGGCCCGGCGGCTGCCGCATCCGATTCGACTACCGAGCCTGGACGGGCCCGGGCGACGTCGCGGAGGCGGACTACAAGTTGCTCTACGAGAGTGGCTGCAACGGCATGTGCGCGCGAGTGCACAATGTCGAGGCGCTGCCCGTCGGCACCCGCGACGAGTGGGTGAAGAAGTAGAGCGAACGGCGAAGGGAGTGGCTGCCGCGAGGCAGCCACTCCCCGAGCCGATCTTCATAGCTTTTTGCAACATACCAATGCGGTATTTAGCGGAAAGCACGTTGAGGATCACAATTTCCTGAACCCTCAACCTTTGTTATCGAAGACAATTCGGTACCAGAGGTTGTATCATAATATTTAACGATGAATTTTCTTTCCAAACACCGCTATCCTATTCTTATAATTCTTATCGCTCTTCTTATATCCTTTCTTAATTTCACCCCAAATACATGGCTTACTGGTTGGGATACACTGCATCCAGAATTAGATTACAATCTCAATATCTCCCGATTATTGTCTGGCGTATGGCGCGATGATCAAGGCTTAGGCTCTGTCGCAGGACATTCACATATGAGCGACCTTCCTCGTGTCATACTTCTCAATCTATTCGACGTATTCTTACCAACTTCAGCGGTTCGCTATATTTATGTATTTTCAATGTATCTCTTGGGGCCTTTAGGAATGTACATGCTGATTTCTCACATATTAAAAGAAGCTGTGCATAGAAAAATATTGGGATTTATTGGAGGCTTATATTACATGCTTAATGCAGGAGCAATACAACAGTTTTACGTTCCCTTTGAAATGTTCACCACACAATATGGGTATTTACCATGGATACTACTGTATGCACTCAAAATTCTCGAGAAATTTAACCGAAAAGATCTCCTTATATTTTCAGCTTTAACACTACTTTCTACACCTCAGGCCTATGCTGCACAATTATGGTACGCATTCTTTGGAACATTCCTGCTCTTTTTATTAACACGACTTTTGATATCCAGAGTTAATAAGACTATACAACTTCGTCGCACACTAATATTGATCCTTTTAACCCTCCTCATCAACGCCTTTTGGCTTTTGCCAAACGTGTATTACATTACTACACAAGGCCAAATACCTCGCCTCGCAAAGCAAAATAAGTTGTATTCTCAAGAGTTCTTACAACGCAACAGAGAATTTGGCACACTTCAAGAAGTATCTTTACTTAAGGGATTCTACTTTGACTGGTCAGTATTTAACTTTACAGATGATAAATTCGAAGATCTTATGCCAGCATGGAAAAGTCATTACAATAATATTGTTGTTCAAGCCGTTGGGTATGTTTTCTTCTTATTAATTCTGTACGGATTATTCTTAACTTTTATTAAAAAATCTGAAGAGCCGGTTCCTAAATTTTTTATTCCTTTTTTCCTCGTTTCATTTTCGTTATTAGCAAACCAAATCATTCCCTTTTCATATTTGTTTGATGGATTAATTCGCACTCCTCTTTTTGAAGAAGCATTGCGTTTTGTCTTTACAAAATTATCTATATTACTCACCTTTAGCTACACAATATTTTTAATAGTTGCACTCGCTCATATCCTAAAAAATAAAAGTGAGATCGTTTCTAAAGTTATATACATGCTTGCAATCAGTTGTATTTTTTTTCTTGGGTTCCCAGCCTTTCAGAAAAATTTAGTCTCTGAGAAAGTTAAAGTGGAAATCCCTTCAGATTATTTTGATATGTGGAGTTTTATGCATTCACAACCAAGAGGCACGGTACTTTCACTACCACTCCACACGTTCTCAGGATGGCAATATTACAGCTGGGGATATCAAGGTTCTGGTTTCCTATGGTTTCCTTTATCTCAACCACTTCTTGATAGAGATTCTGACCGTTGGAATAGTTTTAACGAAGAGGCATTTAGAGAAATCCAATACGCTGTATACGCAAAAAATACTGATAACTTTAAAAATGCTTTAAAGAAATATAACATTTCATATATTTTATGGGACAAAAATAATTCTACTCCTGAAAAGAAAAACCAAGATCAGATAACTTTTGTTCGTGAAACTGAGGACTTATTAAATAATCTTTCCACAGAACAAACTATTGAAAATATATGGGAAAAGAATAATATTGCGATTTATAAAGTTCCTGCTGCTAGTGAAGCGATAGGTGTGCTTTCCAATATTCCAAACATACTTCCCTCTTATACTTGGAGCCATAATGACAATGCTTATGCTTCTTATGGTGCGTACAAATCGGATCCAGCTATAAATGCTGATGTATTTTATCCATTCAGAAATTACTTAAACAAGTTCGACAGACTTAATAGAAGCTTAATTTCTATTAATACTGTGGAGAAAACATATAGAATCAATATTCCGCAAAGTAACTTGTTCGAAACCAAACTTATAACCCCAGATTTAAATGTCGAATCTGAGATCACGGCGGATACGTATCTGCATAAAGTTTCAGCCACGAAAGCCGAACTTATACTGAAACCTATCCTTCCACAGCAGAATAATATTACAGGAATTATCGAACTTGGCGACTTCCCGAAAAATAGCATTGCTATTAATGGTGACGCATTTCCTCTGGGCACAGCTTTTGATAATAACAACATAATGTTTATTGGAAAAGCTAATTTCTATCCGGGCAGAGATAACATCATCTCAGGAAAAGCTTACGCACTTCTCTTCGATATTGATATTAATGAAATCGTTGATATATCAGGTCCATTGCCACCACAGTTTATTCAAATAAATGCCGAAGATATATTCAATGCAAATACTCAAAATCAAGATGTCATATTAAATCCGATGGAATCGGATCAAAACTATGTGCGCATTACATCAAAAACGAAAAGCACATCTGGTGTATTACTAGATCTGCCTACCCTCAATCAATCGAAGGGATATATAATTTCTGTTTCAACTCGTAATGTGCAAGGGATCCCGCTTCGTATTTGTTTGTTCAGCTTATACTCAAATCTATGTACCCTTTACGATGAGGTCTCGAGTAATAAAGAATTTTTAGAAGATACTTTTATTGTTCCGCCATATACAGATACAACTGGCTATAGCCTTCGAATGGATAATATTGCATATGGCACCAAAAAAGCTATCAATGATATTCTTTACGTAACGATCTTCCCTCTTCCCTACAATTTCTTAACACAAACGCATCTTGAAACTCGACAAGCTAATAAGGTCGATACGATTTCACCTCAATTCACTCCATACTTAAATAACACGCTCTACACAGTAGAAGTAAACAGCCTAACTCTACCGAATAATGAGCTTGTATTATGGCGTTCATTTAATAAAGATTGGTTGGCGATTGACATAAAGACTATGACCTCATTACCACACCACTTCCTCGTTAATAACTGGGCAAACGGCTGGACTTTAGATAAAAACGCGAATAATGAAAATGGTTCTGTAAAGATAATTCTCTTTTTCTGGCCTCAACTTTTACAGTACGTAGGCTTTGCGCTGCTAGGCTCGACTTTTATAGGCGTTATACTCTTCTTTCGAAAGAAAAAAGCCTCCCAGTAAGACAAATAGCAGTTTTTGTGGTATAATTAACCCCCATGATCGAACGACAACCTATTTCAAACCTTGTTTCCCTCGCCATCGGAGGCGCTATTACTTTAATTGTGCTTTTCGGCGTATATAAACTTGCAGATACTTTTATTGAACAGAGTGTTGGTTTTAATTATCAGCACACACGCAACGAAGCTGTAGATCAATGTATGGAAGAATCGCGATCGGTTGTAGCCAACGTTTTTAACGAATCGCTCTATCGTATCTGTCTCCAAGACAAAGGATTTACTACGAGTCTCCCAAAGTAAAACTGATAAAATACATTTTATGAAGATCGTCCAAGTACCCCACTCCGTACTCTTGAAAAAAGTTAAGCCCGTCTTAAAATTCGATCGTAAACTCGAAACCATTGTTCGCGATATGATCCGTGTTCTCGAGAAAGAAAAAGACCCAGAAGGCGTCGGTTTAGCAGCAAATCAAGTGGGGCTCAGCATAAGTCTCTTTATCATGAAGGCGACGAAAAAAGCCCCCGTCACCGTATGTATTAACCCCGAAATCCTCTTATTAGAAAAGATTCCAGTCGTAAAGAAGGAAAAGAGCGCAGCGAAGAAAACAGGAACAAGAGCGCGCCTCGAAGGATGCCTTTCAATCCCCCGCCTTTGGGGATATGTACAAAGAAGCCCCAAAGTACACCTTCGCTATACAGATATAACCGGGAAAGTTCATGAAAAAGCATTTACAGGGTTTGAAGCAGTAATCGTACAGCACGAGATGGATCATTTAGAAGGAATGGTTTTTACACAGCGTGTAATCGAACAAAAGAGAAAATTGTATAAGGAAATTGATGGTGAACTTGAACCCCTGA
>CAZTOA010000011.1:17996-20832 GCA_964614975.1 uncultured Gammaproteobacteria bacterium
AACCCCTGAAGTTGTAATCTTAGTTAGCTACTTTCTTTGTTTTTGAATCTGCTGCCTTTGCTGCTTTTCGATCTTCAAGCACTTTCTTTAAATCTGAAGGAAGATATGCGAGTTTTACTATTGGGGATTTCCCTTCCATAATATCTTTTCGAATTCTTTTTATGACTTTTGTCGCTAAAGACACTTTTTTAGGCATACCATCTTCAAGAATAGTTACCATTTGGAGATTTGGCTTAAAAATGCGGTTCATTTTTGGCGCTCTTTTTTTCCAACGACCACCCGCCACACCACGATGATGTGAATGAGTTCGTCCATGCATTGATGTTTTACCGGAAACGTAGCAGTTAGCCATGGGTTGTATGATAACAAATAACGTATATAAAATCAATGCGTGCGCTATAATTAACAAATGGTACTTTCTGAGTTATTTACGAATCCAATAGGCGCCATTCTCTTCCTTGTTTCTATTGTGATTGCTGTAACAGTCCATGAGTTTTGCCATGCAAAAACTGCCGACAATTTAGGTGATCCCACACCAAGCCTGCAAGGTCGCGTAACGCTTGATCCCCGCTCACATCTAGACCCAATGGGTTCGCTTCTTTTCTTGCTTTTCGGCTTTGGTTGGGGGAAGCCGGTTCCCTACGATCCATATAATCTTAAGAATCCGCGCAAAGATGCGGCTATGATTGCTTTAGCTGGACCGCTTTCGAATTTTGGTATGGCGCTCGTATGTTCGCTCGTGCTTCACCTACTCGGTGCTGAAGCTGCACATTCAACCCTTGTCGGCGCATTCTTATCTATCTTTATCTCAACGAACCTTATTTTAGGCGTCTTTAACTTCATTCCAATTGCTCCACTTGATGGTTTCCGCATCGTTGGCGGCATTTTGCCTGAAGATCAGGTTGATGAGTGGTATAAGCTTGAGCGCTACGGCTTTATCTTACTGCTCTTTTTTATACTTCCTTTTGCTGGAGGCAGATCTATGTTGCAAACCTTCATTGGCCCTGTGATAAGTCTGCTTAACGGAATTCTGATTCCTTAGCAAGCAACTCCTTAAAGAAGTCGTCGTATTCAGATTTTGGGTCAAGCTCAATCCGCATGTCCATGTCTAATGCTTCTGCCAAATTGTGAAGAAACCTTAAACTTGGGTTTGCTTTACACTTTTCAAAACGAGAAAGCATTGCTTGCGTTGTGTGAGCCTTCTCAGCGAGTTGAGCTTGGGTAAATAATTTTTCATGTCGTGCTATTAAAAACATCCTAATGTATGAATAGACTTGATCTTCTGTCACAATACTCGATTGTACTAAGTACTCATTAAGTCACAATTAAATAAAGTACTGTCCACTAAATGATTTCGCTATAGGATATATACTTACTGCATTCATAACCGAGTGTTATGCCATATATGATATAAGACCAAGAAATGCATGCCGATACCTTAGGTCTCATAGCAAATACGCTGGACTGAGGCATAAGTATTACTTAGGATGAAGCAGGTGTAGGAGTCACATTATGGCGATAGTAGCCTTTAATACACGCATTGCTGCTTACTTGTTGACCCTTATTATCGAAGTAATCGAGGCAGTCTCCCCAATCATCTCCGGTATTAGAACCGCTGTAATATGCGTCAATTTGGGCATCTGTTGCGGTTTCGGGTGTTGGCTCTGGTGAAGGCGAAGCGACTGCTGGCATTGCTGTTGGCAATGGATCTTTGTCGACTTCTGCTGGCTGAGCTGGAGTTGGTGTCGTATCAAGCACTACTGGCGATTCACCTTGCGCTGCTGGCTCGGCTGAACCGTCAGAATTCGCTGGTACTTCAACAATACTATCTTCTGCGCCCCCTGGGGCCGCACAATAGGACTGCTTACTGACCAATGGTTGAAGTGTAACAGTATGCTCAAAGTTTCCATCTCCAAGCGCCACAGGCGCTGAGAGCTCTTCTGCAATAAACACTAAGTTACATTCAGGTAATCCTCCAGGTGGCGTACTGGCATATAATACGCGGCCCACTTCTTCTGTTTTGCTTGTCCATGTACAGGCCGCTTCTGTATCTTTATTGCGCTTACATACGAATTGCTCTGGTAAAGAAGCTTGCGAACCTTTCTTCTGCACAATTCGAAATCCAATATAAATTAACAGCAACGACAATACTAAGCCGATAACAATTGCCGCCATTTTTTGTGTTTTCTTATTCATTTTTATACTTTAAGTAATGATTTGGCGCCGAGACCAACTAACATAAAGCCAAATCCGATAATACCATATAACATAAAATCTTCAACTATTCCTGTGCGTGGAAGTTCGCCAGGCGTCTTCGCACTTCCTGTAGAAGTTTTTGGCTTTGATGTAGTTCCGCCAACAGTAACAACCGCTTCCCCATTAAGTGCGCACTGAATTAAATCAGGCGCATCCGTAGATTTTTCAGAAATGTTTGATTCATTTGTTTCGCCTGTTTCACAGTTATAGGTAAAGGTCGTTTTCCCGGCTGCCTTCGCTTTGCACTGAATCGATGCAAGAACACCCTCGCCCGTAACCGACTCTCCTGGATTAGAAACAACTCCAGCGATATAAATCTTACCTGGCTGAGTAAATTCCTTTATCCCGATTTCTAAAAAATCACCATCGGTAATACTCTCTACCTCACAAATAGCTGGGTCAAATTCAACGAGCGCATCAACGCCAAGGATTTCTTTATCTTCTGCATCAACCACTACATCAAGCTTAAAAAGCTCGCCAACATTCGTACTTATCGTTGTCGGATCAAACTTAAGCGTCGCCGCAGATGCCTTTGCCATAACAGGAGCGACTACGAAAAAAAAAGCGATGGCTAGACTGG
>CAZTOA010000012.1:0-2716 GCA_964614975.1 uncultured Gammaproteobacteria bacterium
AAATTGCATTAATAAATGATGGTGATTTCTCTCCTCCCATTTCTTTCGCAAGTTCTACAGCTTCATTAATAATAACCTTTGGAGGCGTGGTTTTTTCAATAAGAAGTTCATATAAAGCCAAATGCAGAACAGCTAAATCAACACGAGCAATCTTATCAATCTCATATTTTTGTGCATAAAGCTGAATCTTTTCATCGAAATCGGCAATATGTTCAGAAATTAATGTGACTTTTTCTTTAAGTTCTGGCCGTTGGGGTTTACTACTGAAGGATGCGGCATATAGTTCTTGAACTATCTGTTGCCTTTTTGTATGACGCTTATCCATAATTAAGCTTTGCGATGTGAAAGGCGGGGTTTTCCAGTTGTCTTATCGTAGACTACATTTGGAAGAGCTTCTGATCGTGACGCTCTGCGCTTGCCTGTTCTACGTGTTGAATGTTTTCGTTTTGGTGTCGGTGGCATATCGATATTTTATCATGAAACCCTAGATTTATTCAACCAGATAATCAATTCTGCGCAATATCTTCATAATGGAAAGCTTTGAGTCTTCTTACTAAATAGGGATAATCAGTTGCTTTGTACTTTTTATCAATGAATATATTGCAAGCCTTTTGAACTTTCTCAGTAAGTTTTCCGTCGAGAAGAGTTTCGAGTGCTATTGGAGAGTATCCATGCTGTTGAGTTCCAAATATATTGCCACCACCCCTGTGCTTAAGATCGTAGCGAGCCAACTCATAGCCATCTAGTGTTTTGCAAAAAGTTGAAAGTCGTTTTTCTACAGCAGGATTTGTATTGGTGCTAAAAAGAAGACAGTAGGATTGAAGGTCAGAGCGACCTACCCGTCCGCGAAGCTGATGTAGCTGCGCAAGTCCAAATCGCTCAGCTCCCTCTATAATAATAACCGTTGCATTAGGAACATCAATTCCTACTTCGACCACTGGGGTCGAAACTAGGATACCGAGTTTTCCTTCTGCGAAGTCCTTCATGATAGTGTCTTTTTCATCTGCTTTTAATCTTCCATGGAGTAGTTTTGCTGAAAACTCACCAAATATCGTTTCGATTTTCTTTATTTCTTCCGAAGCTGCCTTAACTGATTGAAGAGTTTCAGATTCAGACTGCTCGATGAAAGGGCAGACAATAAATAATTGATGCCCTGCTGATAATTCTTTTTTAATCCATTCATAACCATCATGGCGTTTATGTTCAGGTGTTAAGATGGTTTTAATTTCCTTTCTTCCTTTCGGAAATTCATCAATCGCGGAAACATCCAATTCGCCATAAAGCGTCAATAAGACAGTTCGAGGAATTGGTGTAGCGGTTAAGTTTAAAAGATGTGGGTTAATCCCCTTTCTTTTCAATGCCGCTCTTTGAGTCACACCAAATTTATGTTGTTCGTCAATAATAATAAGCCCAACATTCGAAAAAGATCTTTTGTTAGAAATGAGCGCATGAGTCCCAACTAAAATATCAGCATCATTGAAATCTTCTTCGCTGACCTTACTGTTACTCGTCACCAAACTTACTTTTGGCTGTCTATTTTCAGGCAATAAAGAAAAAAGCGTATTAATGCCTTTGATTTGCTGTTGAGCAAGAATCTCAGTCGGTGCCATATAAACAGTTTTCTTGCCATTAAAAAATGCATACAATGCAGCCGCAAGTGCGACAATCGTTTTTCCACTACCAACGTCGCCTTGCAATAACCTGTTCATAGGATTTATCTCAGACATATTCTCGAGAATATCATTAATAGATCGTTCTTGGGCATTTGTAAGGGTATATGGAAGTGACTTGAGGAATGTATCGACCTCAGTTTTATGATTCTTGTCCATTACTTCATCAACTTTTTCCTTTTTCCATTCTTCTTTAACCATCTTAGTTTTCAGTTGAATGCTAAAAAGTTCATTAAAACTCATTCTTTCTCGTGTTGTTTTAAGGGTAGAAGTATCAGAAGGAAAATGGACCTCTTTTAATACATCGGCCATGCTCAATAAATCCATATTTTTCAATACTTCATCTGGCAAGCATTCTTCTGCTAAAGCGCCATATAACATAACCGCATGGAAGATTTTTTCTCGTAGCGTTCGTAAGCTTATACTCGGGATAGATGAATATACAGGCACAATCCTACCAGTATGAATAGTTGTCGATCCTTCATTAATAAGCTCATAATTCTCTGGCTGTAAAAAAATGAGGCCATTATTGTTCTTGACTGCCCCAGAAATTGAAATTCTCAGCCCGGTTGTAAACATCTTCAAAAGAAATGGTTGATTAAACCACGTAACAGTTGTTGTGCCCGAATCGTCGGAAACCATCAATTTTTGCATAGAAAACCCTCGACGCGTAAAAACATTGGTTTTTTTAGTAATTTCGCCTTGTATTGTAACCTTGTTCTTGCTCAAAAGCTCATTTTCTTCTGATATATCACTTTGAGCTTGAAAATGTGTCTCGAAATCTTGGATCTTGATAACTTTTCTATAATCCTCGTAGCGGAACGGTATTGTTTCAAGAAGTTCGCCAATTGAGTTTATTCCTGAAGCGGTAAGTTTAGCTACTGTACGCGATGAGGTTTTTGGAAGCTTCTGAAGGGGGATTTCATAAAGCATAGAGTAAAAGTGGTGCTATTGAGGTGATAATAAGAATAGCTGGTGCGATCGATACTCCAATTATCTTCAGTGCTCTTTTGTGACGCCTAAAAAATTTACCTATCATGGTAAGG
>CAZTOA010000012.1:2726-3649 GCA_964614975.1 uncultured Gammaproteobacteria bacterium
ATGCGAAGATTCTCAAGACTACAAAGACAAAAAATGGCTCCCCTTGCATTGAAAGCTGCTCTTATCGGTATTGTCTCACTTTTTGTATTAGGACTTCTTGTTTTTGTATTCTTCTCACGAAATTTACCTGAACCTGGAAGTATTAAACGCAACACGGGATTTTCGACCGTAATTACAGATAGAGATGGTAAAACGCTATACGAGCTTTATGAAGACAAAAATAGAATTCCAATTCTTATTAAAGACGTGCCCCAAACATTAAAACAGGCAACAATTGCTATTGAAGATAAGTCTTTTTATTCCCACCAAGGATTCTCAACATGGGGCATCATTCGCTCAGTATTTCGAATTTTTACGACCGGGAATCTTGTTAGTGGTTCTACCCTTACGCAGCAGTTAGTAAAAAATGTGCTTCTTACACAAGAACAGACGCTGACGCGCAAAGTAAAAGAAGTTGTGTTGGCAGTAGAAATTGAGCGTCGTTTTACGAAGGACGAAATTTTAGAAATGTATCTAAATGAGTCGCCATATGGAGGAACGTTTTGGGGAGTTCAGTCTGCCTCAAAAGGATATTTTGATAAAGATGTTAAAGATCTAAATCTATTGGAATCAGCAATTCTGGCTGGTCTTCCACAAAGGCCCTCATACTACAATCCCCTTTCGGGAAAAGAAAACTCATATAAAGGTCGCACGGAGAACGTATTAAGAAGAATGCGCGAAGATAAATATATTACTAAGGATCAAGAAAAAAAAGCTCTTGCTGATCTTCAGAAAATAAGCTTTAAGGACGCTCCGGGCGTTGCTATTGAAGCCCCGCATTTTATATTTTATGTGAGGCAGTTAATTGCGGATAAATTCGGAGAGAAGATATTGGACCAAGGGATAAAAGTAAAAACAACACTCTCTCTCGAAGCTCAGAAAGA
>CAZTOA010000012.1:3659-18729 GCA_964614975.1 uncultured Gammaproteobacteria bacterium
TTTTGAATGAGGAAATTAAAAAAGTTAAATCGCTCGATGTAACTAACGGCTCAACGGTTGTTATGGATTCAAAGACAGGTGAGATTTTATCGATGGTAGGTTCATATGATTATAATGATGAAGAATTTGGTCGTTACAATACAGCGACCGCGCTTCGTCAGCCCGGCTCCGCCGTGAAACCTATTACATACGCGGTCGCACTTGAACAAGGTTATACGCCATCATCGCTTGTGATGGATGTTTCCACCGAGTTCCCTGATCAAGGAGAAAAAACATATACACCAGTTAACTATGATGGAAAGTTCAGAGGACCTGTTCAATATAGATTTGCATTGGCAAATTCGCTTAATGTACCTGCTGTTAAAGTATTGGCAAACGTTGGCATTCGTAATTTCTTACAGAAAGCATTCGACATGGGCTTGACAAACTTTGAACCAACTTCAGCAAACATGAAGCGCTTTGGCTTGGCTATAACACTCGGTGGTGGCGAGACGACTCTTCTAGATTTAACTTCGGCATTTTCTGTATTTGCACGTGGAGGCACACGTATAGAACCAATCTCAATTCTGGAAATTCGCGATCTAAAAGACAAAGTCATATATAAAGCACCTGATCCTAAGCCAAAGAAAGTCCTTTCTGAAGAAGTTTCGTTCCTGATTTCACATATTCTTTCCGACAATACAGCAAGATCAGAAGCTTTTGGCTCGAACTCATTCTTACGTATTCCAGGTAAAACTGTAGCTGTTAAAACAGGAACAACAAATGATAAAAGAGATAACTGGACTGTTGGTTTTTCAAAAGAAGTAACCGTTGGCGTTTGGGTCGGAAATAATGATAATTCGCCAATGAACCCCAAAATAGCTTCTGGTGTCACAGGAGCCTCGCCGATTTGGAATAGAATTATGAAAAATATGTTAAAGACATATAAGGATGGCATTATTGACAAGCCTGATGATGTTGAGGCTCTTCAAGTTGATGCGTTCTTGGGTGGATTACCCAAAGATGGGTATCCTATTCGTTCAGAATATTTTGTCAAAGGCACAGAACCTAAAGTTATTTCGCCTTTCTACAAGAAGTTAAAATTCTCGAAGAGTACGGGCAAGCTCGCAAACGATATTGAGATTAAAACTGGCGATTATGACGAAAGGGACTTTATCGTTATTTCTGAAGCAGACCCTGTTTCAACGGATGGCAAAAACAGATGGCAAGAGGCGATTGAAGCCTGGGCCTATTCGCAGCCTGATGAAAAATTCAAGCCATCGAGAGATATATCTGACTCGAAACAGGACGAGTTAGTCGTTTCAATTAGAGAGCCAAATAATGAAACAAGAGTAAATTCTAATAATGTTAAAATTGTGGCCAAGATAACTTCAATTTCAGAAATTCGTAAAGTAGAAATTCAAGTAAATGGCAATACAGTTAAAACATTTAATGAAAACAAAAAAGATATTGAAGAAAACATAAACCTTTCTGATGGCACATATGAAATAAGAATTATTGCAGAAAACTCAAAAGGATCAAGAAAAGACACTGCGGTTCGAATTGGGGTAAATAAAGAATGGAATGAGTCACAGCCGCAGCCAACAGCAACACCGGCTCCTAGTGTAACACCTGCTCCTTAACCTTGTTTAGTTCATTTTCAGCTTCTTCTTCATTCATGTTCTTGTCTTGATAACCAAATTCCATGCGCACTGTAACCTTATCTTTAAATATAGAAATGACATTAATGCTTAACATGTGTGGTGAAGCTCTGAGCGCTTTGCTTGAGAAATCTGCATATGTTAACTCTGGAGAAGAGACATAAGTAAGGTCTCTTTTAACTTTTGAAAACTTTGAACTCTGTACGAATTTACTAAATTTCTCGACGTGTTCGACTAATTTTATAAGTGAAAGTTCTGCTACCATAATAGACCCCGAAGCATTTACAGCAGAACTTACACCTTGTTGTAATAGTCCAATGTAACCAACGACTTCGTCTTTGATTTTAATAATTGCTGAGGTTTGTTCAGTTAAGAAATCTTTCTGAGCGTTTGTTTCAAAAACAACATCCTTAATCTTTAGTACGGAACATATGTTTTCAATGACTCCCTTCATATAAGAATAATCCTTGGTCGAAACAAGGCTTAGCTTTTCTTCCTCATTGGGAAGATCATTCTGACGTATTGCATATGTTCGTGCACATTCAAAAAAGTTAAACTCATCTTGCCTGCCTTTGTTATCTGCGATATTTTTTACAAGAGAAGGAATAATCGTCGTACGCATATACTCTATTTCCTCCGATATCGTATTAGATATGTGGAGATGATCGTCTTTGCTTAATTTAAATGCAGTTATAAGTTTTGCCGAAATCATTGAGTAGTTAAATTGTTCGTTAAAGCCTATTGCTCGGAGATATTCACGAATCGTGGTTTGTGCGTTAAAAATATTCTGTATTTCTAGCGGTTGTTCTATGATATCGCCCATCTGCAGCTCGCTTGGAATATTGCTGTATCCGTAAATGCGAGCAATTTCCTCAACAATATCTGCTTGGCTTTCAATATCCTTCGTACGATAACTTGGAACCGTGACAGCAATTGGCTCTGTTGTAGGATCCACGTCAAATCCCAAAGGCTCAATAAGCTCCTTGACTTCTTGAGCAGTAATTTTTGTATTCGTAATTGTGTGAACATACTCTAGATCAACTTTAATTTCTGTAGGAGTATTCTTTTTTGGATACATATCATATATTTTTGAGCTTACTTTAGCTCCAGCATATTTCATTAACAATTCAACACCATACACTAAGGTAGATTCAATTCTTTCCTCATCAAGACCTTTCTCAAAGTATGAAACAGCCATACTTCTCTGGCCTGTTGTCATAGACGTTTTTCTTAAGAGAAATTTATTATACGTTTCGATAAAAAGAAGAACGGTTTTTGTATCTGATGTAATTGCAGAACTATAGCCACCCATAATACCAGCCAAATCAATCAGTTCATCATCCCCATCTTCAATAACAATATCCTCACCTGGAAGCGAGAATTCTTTTTTATCAAGCGTCATGATCTTCTCATCCTTTTTACTCTTTCGAATAAGCATTCTCCCCTTGCCGATCTTATCAAAATCAAAAGTGTGATTAGGTTGTCCCAATGAGATCATCAAATAATTTGAAATGTCGACCACATTGTTGATAATGCTTATGCCGCAAGCAGTTAATCTATCTTGAATAAATTGTGGAGATGGTCCAATGGTGATGTCTTCAAGAATAATCGCTGACACACGCGTCGCTAGATCATCCTCTTTTAGAGCAATATCGACTGTATGTTTGTTTCCTTCAGTTATCTTATCAAACGTCCATTCTTTTAGTGGATTAACTTTAATTTTTGCCTTTTTACCATATTTTGGAAGGATTGCTGCGCATTCTAGGGCGAAGCCAAAGGCAGAAGCCGCATCAATTCGATTTGAAGTAACTTCGATATCGTATACATAATCATTGCCTTCTTTTGTGACTGTTTCTACATTTGGGCCACCGAGTGAAACATAATCTTGAATTTCAGTCGGTGTTGCATCTGTATCAAGATAATCCAGAAGCATATTGTGAGTAATTTTTACATTCATATTAAAATTGCTTTAAAAAGTCTAGTTCTCCAGAATAAATAACACGTAAGTCAGGAATAGAAACGCCTCCACGCATCATAGCAACGCGTTCAACGCCAAAACCAAATGCCCAGCCGGTATATTGTTCCGGATCAATGCCTCCTGCCTTTAAGACATTTGGGTGAACCATGCCAGCCCCTCCAAGTTCGAGCCATCCAGCTCGTCCCAGGGTTTCGGTATTAGTATATATGTCTACCTCAAAAGATGGTTCGGTAAAGCGAAAATCATAAGGTCGCAATCGAATTTTACATTCTCTACCAAAAAATTCTTTTACAAAATATTCTATTGCGCCTTTCAGATGCGATATATTTACTCCCTTGTCGATGCAAAGGCCTTCAAATTGATGAAAAATTGGTGTATGTGTACTATCCCAATTTGGTCTATATGTGCGCGAAATGTTAATCATACGTATAGGTGGCTTTTCGCGTCGCATCATTTCTCGGACTTGTCCGGATGATGTATGCGGTGTCAGAAGCATTTTTCCATATTTCTCACTTTCTTGCGCATCGATAAAAAATGTTTCAAAATCATCGCGGGCAGGATGCACCTTAGGCATGTTGAGTGAGTCGAATGCATACCATTCCCACTCAACTTCTGGATATGACATATTAATAAATCCTATTCTTGAATATATATCACGAATGTCTTTTATCGTTTGGGATACAATATGCAAGCTTCCAAGTTTTTGAGCTATACCTGGAAGCGTTGGATCTGTCCACGTTTTTGAATCTTCTTTAACGAGTAGAGTTTTGCGTGTTGCAGCAATGTTTTCCTCAACGTGCGATTTTAATGAATTAATTTTTTCTCCCGCGGTTTTAATTTCTTCTGGCGAAAGCACTTTAAGTTTTGTGAAAAGGCTGTTGAGTTTGCCTTTGCGGCCAAGGAATTCTGTTTCGAGGTTCTGGAGATCCTGGAGGGTAGAAATAGCGGCGAGTTCTTTCTTTAACGATTGTTGTATGCTCGCCAACTCATCGTCCATAGACGCTATTATTTTTGTACGGATTCTACAATTTTTTTAAATATCTCTGGCTTTTCAGCTGCGAAATGTGCCAAAATCTTTCTATCAAGTAGAACGTTATCTGTTTTCAAATTATTGATAAAAGTACTGTAGTTTGTTCCAAGTGCATGAAGACCAGCATTAATGCGTGTAATCCACAATTGTCTGAAGTTTCTCTTTCGAAGTTTGCGACCCATAAATGCATATTCACCTGCGTGAAGCACTGCTTGTGTCGCAACACCAATTTGCTTTCGTCGGGTCATTCTATATCCCTTTGCTAGATCAAGGATCTTTTTATGACTCGCTTTTGTTCTCGTTCCGCCTTTTATTCTCATATGCCTAACATCTTTTTAATTTTTTCTTTCTGTAACCCGACTACTTCTTTCATTATTCTTTGTGCGCGCAATCGTCTATTTGACTTATTGCTTTTTAAGTGGCGCACACCATGACCACGGTGCAAAATTTTTCCTGTACCAGTCACTTTAAAGCGCTTGGTAGCAGCATTTCTAGTTTTTAATTTCGTTTTCATATTATGATTTACTTTTCCTAACAACAACTGCCATAATCACTTTTCCTTGCATCTTTGGTTCTACAGCTACCGTTGCGTCCTCAATCGTAGCTATAAAGCTACGAATAAGCTGGTGAGCCATATCGGTCTTCCCAAGTTGCCTCCCTCGTAGCGGGAGCTTTACGCGAACTTGAAATCCGTCAGCCAAAAATTCATGTGTTTTTTTTCGTAATCGCTCAAGATCTTGATCGCCTATAAAGAGGGAGAGTTGAACGTCTTTTGTTCCACCTTTCTTTTGTCCCTTTTTACTTTCCTTATTTTTCTTTTCCTCTTGGTAAAGAAACTTATGGAAATCAATTGCCTTGATCACCTGCGGTTTCGCATGTGGTGCAATTAAAATCAAGTCTACTTCATTTTCACGGGCGTAATCCAAGGCTTCCGCTCTTGTAAACATCCCTATTTGCTCTCCTTTTTCGTCAATGAGTCTAAATGTGTCTCCTTGAATGCGCTCATTTGTTACGTATCTTCTTTGGAGCGAATTCGCGTTAGATTGGCTTCTCAAAATGTGTTTTGTTTTGCTTTATGAACTCGTAAAGACTCATTTGACCCAAGTCTTTCCCATCACGGGAACGAAGGGAAAGCGTTTTACTTTGGCTTTCCTTCTGGCCTATTATACACAGATACGGAACCTTTTGCAATGTCCAGCGTCTGATTTTTGCAGAGAGAGTCTTATTGTCATAGTCGGCTATAACCCGGACTCCTTCTGCCTTCATTCCTTCATAAATCTCCTTCGCATAGTCATGCTCAGTCTCACTTATAGGAATGATCGCAATTTGTGTTGGCGAAAGCCATGCTGGGAAGATACCAGCTGTATGTTCAATATATACAGACAGGAATCGCTCAAGAGAACCCATTAAGGCAAAATGAATCATGACTGGTGTCTGTTCCTTGCCATCTGCGTCTGTATACTCAAGACCAAATCGCTTAGGCTGCACAAAATCAAGCTGTGGCGTAGCTAGTTGCCACTCTCGACCTAGTGCATCTGAAACCATAAAATCGATCTTAGGTCCATAAAAAGCAGCTTCGCCTTCGGCGACATAATAATCTAGATCGTTCCTTTTTGCGATTTCTAGAATTGTATCTTGCGCCAACTTCCAAAGAGATTCCTCACCAAGATACTTCTCTGGCTGTGCTGGATCTCTAAATGAGAGTCGAGCTCTATATTTCATGCCCAGCACGTCATAAAACTTTTTTGTTATATCAATAAGCTCTTGATATACCTCAGAAATCTGCTCGGGTGTACAAAAAGTATGGCTATCATCTTGTGTTACCGATCGCACGCGCGAAAGCCCGAGTAGTTCACCTGCTTTTTCATCTCGATAAATTGTCGTTGTTTCAAGATACTTTATCGGTAAGTCTCTATAACTTCTAGGGCGCGATGCATAAATCTGTTGGTGATGGGGGCAGTTCATCGGCTTCATGACAAGCTCATCACTTGTTTCCTGACTTTTTACAAGGAAAAGTTCATCACCGAACTTGTCCCAATGGCCTGATGTTTGATATAGCTCTTTCTTTGTAATATGCGGGACCCAAACTCGCTCAAAACCTTTATCTAGGCGAAGCTTTTGTGAAAATTCGTTTAATAATTCGCGCAAAAGTGCTCCTCGAGGTGTAAATAGTGGTAATCCTTTTCCAACTAAATCAGAGAAAACAAAAAGATCCAGTTCTGTACCGAGCTTTCTATGATCGCGCTTCTTTGCTTCCTCAAGCATTGTCAGATGTGCTTCAAGTTCTTCCTTTGTCGGAAAGCAAGTTCCATAGATGCGTGTCAACATCGTATTTTTCTCGTTTCCTCTCCAATATGCTCCGGCCACAGAAAGAAGCTTAAAATGCCTCAACGCTTCCTTTGGATTCTCAATATGACCGCCTTTACACAAGTCTCGATATGCACCAGACTTATAAAAACTCAATTTCTTCGAACCTCCTTCTGAAAACTCATCAATAAGCTCGTGTTTATATGGATTGTCTGGGTAATCTGCTTTTGCTTCGTCAGCGGAAAGTTCAACCATTTCGAACGAATCCCAAGTTTTTAATATCTCTCGCATTTTCTGCTCTATCTTAGGGAAATCATCGCCAGAAATAGGCTGTTCGAATTCAAAATCAAAGTAGAAGCCGTTTTCGATGGCTGGTCCAATGGTACGTTTTGTATTCGGCCAAAGTTCCATGACAGCTGCTGCTAAAAGATGTGCACACGAATGACGAAGGTTATTAAGTTGTTCCTGATTTTTATTGTCCATGTTGTTTCATTGTGAATTATAAGCGATCAAATCTATTATTGCTATAAAAAAACCCGCCGAAGCGGGGGTCCGTAGCTTTCTGCATGCGCAGACAGACCACCGCTTATTGCGGGGTGGTAGTTACGGTGGTTATAAAAATGTTTTGTGTGATCATAAAGTTGATTATATCATGCACCTCTTATGGTTTGTATGCGTGTATTACTACGCGAATACAGCCTTATTATTAAGCTCAACTCTTAGCGTTGCTATCGTGTAGTACTGCATAGTTGTTTTAATGAAAGGTAAGAATGGATAGAAGTTAGTAAAAATTGCTTAGTAGGAAAAGGAACACCTTCATAGTAAATGCTGAAGAGCCATATTGAAGTGTGGTCGCTAAGGGACTCGAACCCCTGACCTTTGCAATGTCAATGCAACGCTCTAACCAGCTGAGCTAAGCGACCAGTATAGGTATTGTAGTATACAAAGCGCAAGAAGGCACTTATTGGACGTTTCGAGCAGTAGAAAGTTCCTGGGATTGTGAGTATTGTGTACCCTTTTTCTTAGAATTTGCAGCAAAAGCTGAACCTCTTTTGGCTTTTTTAGATTGCATAGCGGTAAGCCAAGTTCGCGCCTCCCCTACTTTAGCTTTCAAACCTTGAAGGAAAGAAAGGATTATTTCAAGATAGCGGATATGATAAACGCCAACCTTATCTGGTAAAGATTGCAGTGTAGCCTTCTCGATTTGTGAAATCTCAGCAGAAAGACCGTCACTATGAGCTTTAATTGTTTTTACCTCGCGACGGATTTGTTCAACAAGCTGTTGAATCTCATTAATTTGTTGTGGCTTTTCAACCGTTTCTTTATGCGTAGATAAATCAAATACAGTCTGAGTAAATTCAGGATTGGCGAAATTAGTAAATTGTTTTTCTTCAGCGGCAAGTTTAGCTTCCATTGCGGCTCTTTGAGCCTCTATTTCTTTGGCAATAGCGAAGCCATCCGAGGGTTGAACCCTTTCGTAGGGATTCTTGTATTTAGGTTGTTGTGTCTTTACGTTTTGCATGGTTAGCTATACGTAAATTATACTATAAGCTACTCAAAAAATCAATTACCTTCTGCTTTCTGAGCATAGTGATAAAGACATAGCTATTTTGTTTAGCCTCAAGTTTTTCCTTCTCATCCTTAATGTTCTCGAACAGTTTTTCGACCTCAGCAGGCTCAACTGTAATATTCTCCTTTTCAGCGATTTCCGAGAGTGCATACTCGATTTTATAGGTCGAGACAATGTCTTCACTTAGCTGCTTTCTAAGTTCTTCTTGGGTTGTATTCTTAGATTGAAGATAGGCGTCAATTGTGAGGCCAACTTTACGCACATCGTCGAGAAGCTGTGTGAGTCTTCTTTGAATTTCGTACTCAACAATAAGGGAAGAAAGCTCAATAGTAGTTCCTTTTACGATGCCATCAAGCACCTTTTGTAAAAGTCTTTCTCTTTTCGCATTTACTTCAGTTTCAAGATCAGGTGCCTTCTCTTCGCCTTTTCCAGGTGTCCAGATTGCATCCTTTTTGACCTCGTCTTTGGCATCTTCCATAATCTTTTTGTAATCTGGAATGACAACTTCAGGCTGCAAAGCAATTTTGAGGCTCAATTCCCAGTCTTCACCTTCTTCTGCCTTTTTAAGGTCAGCTTGGGGCGAAAGAGCTGGTTTTAATTTATCTTTTTCAAGAATATCCTTATAGATATCGGAAAAAAGCTTCTGAATAAGCTTATCGTAGACTTTTTCCCTAGAAATGTTCTTTCGTGCGATATCAAGCGGTGCTGTGCCTTTTCTAAAGCCCGGAACATCGCTTTCCTTCGCAACTTCAACTAAAGTAAGCTCGTATCTATTTTCAATCTCACTTTTAGGCACAGAAACAGTATATTCAAGCGTAGTTTTTTCTACGTTGTTTTTTTTGAGGTCAAACATATGATCTAGACATTAAAAACTTATAGTAATTTGTGCCAGGAGAGGGACTTGAACCCACACGCCTTGCGACACACGGTCCTAAGCCGTGCCTGTCTACCAATTCCAGCATCCTGGCGGCTCTGCCTCATTATATCATGAGACGCAGCCAGAAACTTAATTATGACGACAAGAGGTCAAAGCGTTTAAGTTTTTCTTCTTCACGCTCGAAGGCGTTAATGTAGGTTTGAACCTTTGGAGCCCAGGTGGTAGACCCACCAGCATAACGATGTCCAATTTGGGCAAGGTTTTCTGCACCCTTGTTAATATATTTAAATCTAAGGGCGTAACCTACGCGCGCAATACCGTCAGCAAAGTTATCAAACGGAATTCTACCCACACCATAACCGAAAACGTTATGGGTAGGCTTAATATAACGCTGACCAAATCCAGACTCAACACCCGCAATAGAAGGCAAGAGATAAGGATCAAGTTCAAGCGCACGCGCAGTAATAACGAATGTTTCAGCCTCGTCAACGAGAGGTGAATTATATCGTGTAAGCACGTTTTTAATCGCAGTTATCTTGATTTGTGACTCCATCTTGTCATTGTTGGCAATAGGAGCTATAGCCTCAAGCTGTGCAGACGCACCAGCTTCTTCAGCGAACGCATTAGTTGGCATAAAACCAAACATAATGGTCATGATTAGGGCAAGCATTAATTTTTTCATATGTTTTGTGAAATGTTTATAACAGCCTTTTACTAAAAATGCCAGCGTCCTGGAAATAAATTTCTGGAACGCCGGCACCTAGACATAAGTATACCATATATTATAGGCCTGTCAAGTATCTAGAAATAGAGCTTTTTAGCAGGATTATGAAGATTCTATACGGTCAAAGAAGTGGCGAACTGCCCACGCCCAGCTTCCATCTGAGGGTGGAGTGTATTTTTTCATTATGTCTTCAGTGGTAATTAAACCTTTATCAATGTAATTTCGCTTTAATCCTGCAGAAACTGTGCGAATTCCCTCTTCATATGAGGCGAATTTGGTTACTTTATCACCGTAAATACCCCATCCCCAGCAGTTATATGAGTCTGGAGGGATTCTTTTGCAGCCAGTTGATTCTTGCATTGCGATTGCGACAAGAACGCGATAATCGTAGCCAAACTTATCAGCCTCTTCAACAATAATATCTGTATATTCGAATAATGGTGAGTTTATTGAGCGTAAAAATCGTTGAAGATTTGCTGCACGACCGTCTGCGAGCTTAATTTCTGGTGCAATCGCGCCAAGCACAAGTGGAGGTTGATTTAGCTGATCAGAAGGCGAATAATCAAGTCTTTCTAAATCCTGCAAAATTTGAGTATGGGATTTACTTATTTTATTTTGACCATTAAGAGTAAAAATGAGGCCAAAGTTAAGAAAGAACAAAAAAACGAATAAACCGCATAAAACGGAGAGCTTACTCTTCATAGTAATTCATACTAGCTCATATTGAGTCCATTGTCAAATTAGAGCTTGTAGTAGTAAATGGGAAATGGCTTTGTGTTCTTCTTTTGTATGAGATATCGTTTGCAACCTGTTAAGCAGAATGCACAAGAAATTATGATTGTCCCCTTCTTACAGTCCTTTAAAAGCCTAGGGGTAAGTTTTCGAATAAATGGAGGAAACATAAATATATATACATGCGTTGCATCGCTGTAGTTGTATGAGAGAGCATTTTTTAGCTGAAATTCTACGTTATCTTGCCTGAGAACAGCTTTTCTTATTTCGCTAAGAATGTAGAGCAAAGAGTTAATTTCTAAGCCAATTGCCTTGCATTTGTATTCTCTGGCTACATAGCTGCTAAGCTCACCTGAGCCTGAGCCAATCTCCACAAAGCGGCTTTTCTTCGTAAGATGAGCGTCTTTAAACATCATGTGGCGCAATTTCTTATTCGTTTTTACATACGGTGCGCCAAAAAGTGCAGAAATAATCAGAGAGCAGATATAAAGGAAGACACAAATTAGATAAATTAGGATTAAGATGACTGTGGTGTAATAAACAATCGCAATCATGCATGCTATTATAGCCTCCTTTTGCTATAATTGTGCTGAAAGATTGCCTCTGTAGCTTAATGGATAGAGTACGTGGCTTCGAACCATGTGATGGGGGTTCGATTCCCTCCAGAGGCACATTTTTGTACTTGTTTGGTTTGGATTGGTGGCTATAGCTCAGCTGGTTAGAGCGTCTGTTTGTGGAACAGAAGGTCGGGGGTTCGAATCCCCTTAGTCACCCCAGAGGGATTTAAAGCTTTGAGACAATATAAAGTCAACTACTTTATTTGAAATCCTCCATCAATCACTATATGGGTTCCTGTAATACCACTTGCTTCATCTGATGCTAAAAATAGTATCGTATTCACGACTTCTTCAGGCTTAATTAATCGTTTAAGAGCCGCACCTTCAACTGCCTCTCTGCGCGTTTCTTCGCTCCAGCCTTGTGCCATCTCAGTTTCTATAAAACCAGGTATAACTGCGTTTATATTTACATAAGGGGCAAGCTCTTTTGCTAATGCGGCTGTGATATTTAAGATACCTGCTTTTGAGGTACAATAAGCGAGAGCCTTTGGATTGCCATATTGAGGAAGACCTCTGATAGAAGACAAGCTTACAATCTTACCATTTTTTTGCTGCAGCATTATTCTTGCAGCTTCTTGGCAACACAGAAAAACACTTGTAAGGTTAACCTTAATAACCTCATTCCAGTCTTCAAGTGTAGTCTCAAGAAAAGGAGCTCTTTTAGCAATGCCCGCATTATTGACTAATACATCAACTCGCCCATATCTTTTTATGGTTTCTGTAAATAGTCTTTTAACATCAGAAGAATCAGAGACATCGGCTTTGATAATAATACACTCACCTTTCATATCATTAATCTGAGCTGCAACATCCTGAGCTTCTTGTTCACTATCGCGGTGATTAATCACAACTTTTGCTCCTTCTTGTGCAAAGCGTATTGCTGTTTCTCTACCCATTCCTTTTGAAGAACCTGTTATTATAGCGACCTTATTTTGTAATCTCATATAACTATATTACTACTCTAGATTTTATAAACAACAGAATATCGATGCGTTTCATTGAATTTAACTGCAATTTACTAAAATTGCTAGTGAGTTATAAATATCACTCCAACAAGCATTAATATAGCAGCAAGGACTTTTCTAACATATCCTTTTTCATGTAAAAATATGAAACCGAGGACAGATAAATACAACGATCTCGTCATTTGGAGAGGAATAACCTGATTAGGAGTAGCCAGTTTTAAGGCAATCATAATCCCAATATAGCCAGTTGCCCATAAAAAACCTATGAGCAACAACTTTTGAGATAGAAAGTGTTTTCTATAAATAGATTTATGTTTATGAAGATACAAGATTCCATAAGCCAAGCATACGCTGAGGAGGATGAAAAAGGTGTATTTAAATGGATCCATGTAAAGAAGAGTCTTTTTATCTAAAACTCCGGCTAAACCAAAAGTGGCTGTTGAGGCAATAATAAAGAAAGTTTTCTTCAAATTTCCTACTTCACTAAAAAATTGTTTTTTCAATGTCAATACTAAAGCCCCAGTAACGGTGAATAAAATTCCGAAAAATAATCCAGACTCAGGATACTGATTAAGTAATAAAAATGAAAACAGGACAACAAAAAATGGTCTTAAAGTATCTAAAGGACCAAAAACAGAGAGATCGTTAAGTTTCAAAGCATGAATGTAGAGGAAAAAAGCACATACTGTAGTTGCAATTGATGCTAAAACATAATAAATACCATTCGTGTTTGAAAAAATATGTGGATAAGCTTTAAAGCTGTAAATAAATACTGGAAAAAACCATAAAACTGCAAAAAATAAACTTACAAACATTACCCCACTGTACCCAAGTTTAGTATCTTTGATTGCAGATTTAGTTAAAAAGAGAGCAGTGCCGTTGCCAAAAATATTAAGAAGAACGAATATAATCCACAACATATAACATTATAACTCACTTCAATTAAATACAAGCTGGGTTCGAAATGCGTCCACCCAGTCACCCCAAAGAAAACAGATCTTCACAGAAGATTATCTGGATAATAATGACTATCTTTAGCCTTGCTAACAAGTTCAAGCGCCCTCTTTTCTTCAATGCCATTTTGGATAGTAATTTTTCCTGGATGATTTTTTAAATAATCCAAGGGAGTGTATCGGAGATTGTTATAAAATTGTGGTAATGAGGATGAATTGATGCACCAGGAAAAATCGGTTATCCCAGACCACAGTGCAACGTCAAACCCCAGAATTGTAGGTTCAAAAAAACCCCAAAGGGAATACCCTGACAGATCGCCTGTATCAAGAGCTGTTTGGGCATTTCGAATAGCTACGACATCTCCTTGATCTGTCACGTCTCTACTTTCTCTTTCTCGGTTATAGCCTTTTGAAACTATAATGCCATCTTTTACGACAAAGGAAACATATGGATAGATGTGGTATTTGTCCATTACCTCTTGGGCAAATGAAAACAATTCATCTAGAATTTTTTGTTGTGTTTTACCAACCATATTTTGCTTTAGCCTTTTTAAATAAATTGATCCCCTCTTCATGCATAACTTTTCTTGTAACATTCAGCAAGCCTGGATTATCTTTTTCATAATCATCAATTTGGTAAGGATGATCGTGAAAGTAATCAGGAAAATCATTATGGTCAACAGAATAAACAAAGGTGCGAATATCAGCCCACAACGCACTATCGAAACAAGCTAAGCATGGTTCGCACGTACAGTAGAGCTCGTAATCATTTCCCAATATGACTAGGTGCTTTTGTAGAAGAGCTTTGTTTGCCTTCGTAAGTGCATCCATTTCAGAATGAGATGTTTTATCCCCGATTTCGTTAACCTTCCAATTGTACCCTCGGCTTATAATAACTCCTTTTTTTACAACAAATGCTGCAAATGGATAAGCATTTTTATTGTCCATTTTATCCTGTGCATATGCAATGAGCTCTTTCATTATTTCTTCCTTTGACATGATGATATTATACTACCTGGGTTCAAGTGGCGTCCACCCAGCCACCCCTACGATAAGCCGTTTGAACCCTGATATACTATTCTCATGAGTTACATTCACATCTTTACTGATGGTGTAGATAAACTACTCTCCGCAAGTATTTGGTTTACTTGGTGGGGTGGCACTGACTCATTCTGTTTCTATCGAGGTAATTCTCTCAAAGGATATATCAATGAAGATGAGTTTAAGAGACTAGGCGTTATAGGCAAGAGATTGCTTCGAGATAAAAATTTTATGCAAGATCTCTACTCCGATTCGCAAAAATTAACGGCCCAAGTGGCCGATTTAGAAAACGAATATAATAAAACCCAGGAATACTATTTAGATTTACTTGCAAAAGCATCGTCATTGTTAAAAGAATGCTATAAGAATTATTTTTATAGTGAGGAATACTATACCGATGATCTAGATATTGTAGCTGATAGCGATATCGTTGAAAAAATCGGAAGATATAGGCTTGAATTCTTAAAAACCTGTATTAGCGCTACAAACATTACACATGATATTGCTCATAGAATTGTAAAGGATGTTAACTCAGAATTTCTCATGATTGACGAAATCCTATCTGAAAAAATTCCAGAGAATTCCATTGAAAGAGAGAAAGCATTTCTACTTGTGCAGAAAGATCATAAATTGAAA
>CAZTOA010000013.1:0-2919 GCA_964614975.1 uncultured Gammaproteobacteria bacterium
GCAACAGAATTAAGAGGGTGACCGATAATACTGGCCGCAAGAGTTGATTTGCCTGAGCCGTTTGGGCCCATGATCGCATAAACTTTTCCTTTTTCAAAAGTAAAATTGACATCGTCCAAAATTGGCTTTTCACCAATAGAAACGCTAAGATTTTTAAGTTGTAGCATAGTGGCTATTATACCTCAATCCAAATCCTCGGGTAAGAAAAGGAGATTGTCCGGATTATACATTATCCAAAACTTCCCATCTTGAATCTGTCGTGAAGCTCTTGAGACTGTAGTTGTGCTGACTCGTAACATCCCGGCTATTTTTCTGTGAGTATATCCTAGGTTTAAATATTCGACTATACAGAGTCTCTGAGCTATATTATATGCTTCGGTCGGAGTAAAAACGCTTAGCAGAAAATCTTTAGCTTTTTTCTCAGAACTTATATGTTGCAGGAAGAAGACAAGTTCAGCATAATACTCTGACTTCACAATATCTTCGGCACTTTTTTGATCACTTCTTGGCATATAACAAGTCTAGTAAGTAGATGTTAAAAAATTATTGTAGAAACTGCGTACCGCTCATACTAACTACTAAGTATCGATGTAGTACTACAAGAATACATGTAGAAATATGGGTTCAAAATTTACTTTGATATCATGTATTACTACGCGCATACAAAGGAAATCAGTGGTGAGAAACTCTCATATAGCTTCTAGGCTGTTGCAAAAGTAAGAACTTTTGATAAAATATCCTTAATGTTAAAAGCAAGAGCCAACCAATTTGTGCCAGCGTATTATGCCGAAAAGGTTGGTATTGCTATGGCATAAAAACATAGTTCAATAACCAGCCCGCGAAAAGCGGGTTTTTTTGTGCCAAAAATTAATCAACAACATGAAAAATATCACATTCAATAATTCGTATTTCTACTACCTTCTCTCCGGGGAGGATAGATATTGCATGACGTAAAGCATTACCTACTAACAAGCACAGACTTGACCTCCCCACAAGGGAGGTTTTTTTATGCACTTTTACAAAATAAGCAAGATTGCGACACGTGAGAAGGTAAGAAACTACCTTTTCATCCGTCGCAATCTGTGTGGGCAAGCATAGATTCAGCGACGACCACATCAACCTCTCACAAACCAAGGAGATGGACATGGAATTAAGCCCAGGAGCCGATTTTACCGAACAGGATGCTCGCAGTTTCATGCGGGAATGCAACCTGGATCCGGACGAATGGACGCTCGAAGACACGAGGTTTGGCCCGCACGGTGGTCAGTGGAAAGCCAAGCACAAAGTCAATCCCAGTCACCATGCTGGCTTCTTCTGGTACGGCTCCGATTCAAGCAAGCATGGTTATTTTGTGGAGAGGATCTATCGATAGAAGAAACAGTGGCCAGCAGAGATTGCCCTCTCTGCTGGCCACACAGTTCATTTGCACGCTTACTTTCTCTACACAAGCTGATTGCGCAGGAATAGTAAATGTACTTCAACAACTTGCCGCAATGTCACATGGCGCCTACTTCCTCATCAGAACTGCAGTCCGGACAGGGAACCATGACTGGATCAAGATCCCAACCACCTGTTGGTGCCGGCACAACACACTTGCCCTTGCACGTCTCGCACACCTTTTTCGGCGGTTCATTCGCCGAATAGTTCAATCCGGCCCAATCCAACCAAGAATACGAGGACATCGGGAACTCCTTTTATACCCGCAGTATTGCGGCGTTGAATGCATATCGGGCATTTGGAAGAATATAAACTCAGCACCAAAATACTACTTTGATGTATTGAGTCGCCAAGAAGAGTTGAATAAATACGAGAATCGACCTTTTTGAATTTCTTTAGAACCTCTCGTTACTGTTGCTACACCTACGCCAAGCTTTTTCGCAATATCATGATGTGAAAAACCTTCTTGAATTGCTTTAACTATCTCAAGTCTGTGGGATAGTTCGTTTAACTCCTTTTCAGTAAAGATGCCAAATAAAAAATCTTTAAGATCTTCATCGTCTTTAAGAGATGAGAAAACACCAACTATTTGTGCCATTTTAGTTTTAGATATCATACTATCGTACTAGTATACTAGTAATAAGTACTTTGTCAAGACACAAATCAACTTGACAATAAACTTAAATTGGGCTACATTTTTCCTCAGAAACATGCAATCACAACCCGATATCGACGAACTAGCCTATACCTCAGCGCTTTCTGAAGATGAGGAAGAAAGACTCGCAGCTCAAAAAGCAATTAGAGCATTGGGGAAGGAAAAAGGAATTTATTCGCAATCAATGCATGAGGTTTACATGGCTTTTGGGCGAGGTGAACTATCTGGCTTCACCGTTCCTTCTATGAATGTGCGAATGTTGACATATGACTTTGCTCAAAAAGCTTTCGAACTAGCAATAAAACATAACGTGGGCTGTATGATGTTCGAAATTGCTAATACTGAACAACAATACACTAATCAACCTCCTTCTGAGTATTCAGCATCCATAATAGCCGGTGCAATAAAAAGTGGATACAAAGGCCCTGTATTTATATTAGGTGATCACTATCAAATGAAAGCAGATATTTTTAAAGAGTCACCAGAAAAAGAAATTGAGCGAGTTAAGAATCTTATTGATCGATCATTGGATGGCGCTTTTTACAATATTGATATTGACGGATCAACGCTTGTTGAATTAGAAAAACCCACACTTGAAGAACAACAAAAAAACAACTATGAAATGACTGCGCTCATGACAGAGTATATTAGATCAGTGCAACCAGGAGATGTTATGGTTTCGATAGGAGGCGAGATCGGCCATATCGGGGGTAAGAATAGTACTGTGGAAGATTTTCAGGCTTTTATGAAAGGATATCAAAAACTGAAAGGGAAAGATGTTCAAGGAATTAGTAAAGTCGCTATTCAAACGGGCACAAGTCATGGTG
>CAZTOA010000013.1:2929-18723 GCA_964614975.1 uncultured Gammaproteobacteria bacterium
GGCAGCTGTTGATATTGATTTCAAAGTTATAAAAGATATCGGAGATGTTGCAAGAAATGAATATGGGCTTGGAGGACCAGTTCAACATGGAGCTTCAACACTTCCTGAAAGCCTTTTTAATAAATTTCCTGAATGTAAAACATTAGAAATTCATCTTGCGACAGAATTTCAGAATATTGTGTATGCCCATATGAATGATGAGCTAAAGCAAAAGATGTGGGCATGGTTAAGAGAGAATGCTCGTGAAGAATTTAAAGAAGGAATGACAGACGAGCAGTTTATTTATAAATCTCGTAAAAAGGCATGGGGTAATTTTAAAAAAGAGGTTTGGAATTTGCCTGCTGACGAAAAAGGTGCAATTATTTCTGCGCTAGAGAAGAAACTCGAATATCTTTTTACAGAATTACACGTTCTTAATACAAAAGATGCGGTCAGTCGCTTCGTCTAACTGTAAAGACAAACGCGTAATCCTTCGCGTTGATTTTAATGTGCCAATCAAAAATGGTATTGTAGAAGACGATGCGCGCATTAGAGCGGCAAAACCTACATTAGATTACCTGCTCGAACATGGCTGTAAGGTTGTTCTCATCTCCTATCTTGGTAGACCTGAAAAAAGAGATCCTGCATTTTCTTTAAAACCGACTCTAAAGAATCTCGCTGAATTATACCCAGAATATGAAATAGTTTTCGTCGAGGATTTTTTAAAAGATGATACAAAGATCCAAAACCAAACAAATAACCAGATTGTACTTTTGGAAAATATTCGATTTTATCCTGAAGAAAAGGGAGGGGATGTCGCCTATATAAAAAAGATCGCAAGTTTTGGCGACATGTTTGTGAATGATGCATTTTCAGTTTCTCACAGAAAAGAAGCCACAGTAACAGGATTGCCAAAATACTTGCCATCATATGCTGGCTTTCTTATAGAAACAGAAGTTGAAATGCTTAAGAAGGCATTAGGAGGAAAAGGAAAGCCCCGCGTTACAATTTTAGGGGGTGCGAAAGTGTCGACAAAAATTAATCTGATTGATACATTTATAAACTCATCTGATTACATATTGCTCGGCGGCGCTCTCGCAAATACCTTTTTAGCAGCTCGAGGAGATGAAATGGGCAAGAGTTTGTTTGAAAAAGATTACTTGGAAAAGGCTAATGAGCTGGTAAAAAAAGCGGAAGAAAAAGGGTGCAAAATGTTGCTGCCTACTGACTACGTATGCGACGATGAAACTATGGCTGTTCTTGATATTGGACCAGACACAGTAAAACTGTATGCAGATATAATAAGCAAGGCACACACAATAATTTGGAATGGTCCAATGGGATATTATGAGGACCCGCGCTATCGCGCTGGGTCCGACTTATTATTTTCAGCTATAGCCGCCAATCATACGGCACTCTCAATAATTGGCGGCGGCGACACGCTATTAATTCTTGAAAACAAATCACACGAAGAAAAATCTCACATTTCTCATATTTCTACCGGAGGTGGAGCAATGCTTGAATTTATTGAGAATGGCACTTTGCCTGGAATTGAAGCTATTCTTGACGCACAACAGCACGGGTAGGTTCTACTATGCCATTTGGTGGCACAATGACAGTTGTTCGTGGCTCTCCTTCATGATTACAATCTAGACAATAGTTTGAAAGACCATCCCATACAACTGTATGGTCCCTCATTTCAATTGCAGGATTGCCTGCTTCGAGCAAGAGTACATCAGTATCCCTATTTACTGGAACTTGCTCATGTTTAATTGATCCTGAGCCAATCCCCTCCGTACCCTTAATAAAATATTCAAACTGCGATTGGCACGTTGGTTGGGCCCCATCTTGTGGCTGATCACCGGCTGTCTGAGTTGCTGAATCTTTAATAATACATTCCGATTTCCCTACGACTCCATCTGGCTGTCTTGAAAGTAAGTCGGGCTGATTCTCAAGTAGTCTTGTCATCACTTTATTCCAAATAGGCGCAGCCCCAGTAATACCTGAAGCAAGTCCAGACATTGCGGTATTATCATTGTTTCCTACCCACGCAGCTACAAGAAAGTTTGGAGTATATCCAATAGTCCAGTTATCCCTAAGATCATTTGTCGTTCCAGTTTTAACCGAAACACCCTTCTTACCCTTTATTACAAGGCTGCTACTTGGACCAAAGGCGGTCGATCGTGCTGCGTTATCTTGCAGAATATTTGAAATAATAAAAGCTGCCTCTTTAGAAATCGCTCTTTTCCCCTTTATTGACAAGAAATTTGGATACTCTAAAGGCTTACTAATATCTTGAACAAAATTAGGATCTTTATATTCGTATATTTTTTTTCCATTCTTATCAGTTACCTCAAGAATACTTGTCAATTTACGAGGAACGCCTTCGTTCGCAAATACTGAAAACGCCTGTGCCATTTCTACCATGGTAACTTCTCCTCCTCCGAGAGTTAGCGAAAGTCCATATCGTTTCGGGTCCTTTAGAGAATCTAGCATGAATGCACTAGAGGATGCAACGAAATTTTCCACTCCATTTTTCGCAAGCATCTTCACTGCCGGAATATTCAACGAATTCGCCAATGCGAATCTTAGTGTAACCGGTCCTCGATAACTCCCATCATAATTAACTGGACAATAGGCTTTTGGCTGTCCAGGCGCTGAGAAGCATGTTGGACCATCATTAAATACGCTTGCACCTGTTACAATTCTCCTGTCAATGCCGATTGCATAATTAATGGGTTTTATTGAAGAACCTGGCTGCCTCTGAGCCGTCGTTACATTGTAAGATCCTGATCCTGTTGCAAAGAAATCTGTTGATCCAACCATCGACAGTATTTCTCCAGTCGAGGGCCTCGTGACAAGCATTGCTCCGTTAGAAACTTTTAGTCTTTTTATCTTTGCTACTTCTTCATTAAGAATTGCTTCTGCAGAAGCTTGAATATTACCGTCTAAAGTCGTCTTTACAACAAGCCCACCCTCTTCAACAAGTTGTTTTCCATATTGTTCTTCAAGAACCGAGCGAACAAAGAAAACGAAGTGGGGCGCTTTAATAGTATTGCCTGGAGGTATAAGTTTAAATTCTGTTTTTTCGGCTTCTTCGCGTTGTTCTTTAGTAATGTAACCAACATCTTCCATTCTCTTTAAAACTGAGGCTTGTCTACTTTTCGCGCGATCTAAGTGAGTAAACGGATTATACGCACTCGGAGCGGCAGGAAGACCAGCAAGGAGTGCTGCTTCTGCCAAATTGAGATCTTTTGCGTCCTTTTGAAAATATGATTGAGCAGCTTCTTGAATACCATAGGAAACACCGCCATACGGAACCTGATTAAGATATAGCTCAAGAATCTGATCTTTAGAAAGCATGTGCTCAATTTGGATTGCTAAGACTGCCTCTTTTAACTTTCTTTGAATAGTTCTTTCTGGGGTAAGAAGAGCGGATTTCACTAACTGCTGTGTTATGGTTGAGCCACCCTGCTTCGACTTACCTTTTAGAACCATGTCTTTTGCTGCGCGCAACACGCCACCGAATAAAGAAATGCCTCCATGCTTATAAAAATTGGCATCTTCTATTGCCAACGTTGCCTGTGAAACGTGTTTTGGTAAGTCCTTAAGTTTTATTGGTGTTCTATTTTGGTCTCTGAAAATTTCATATAATAATTCTCCATTGCGATCGTGGATTCTTGTCGATAATGGGATTACACCGTAGTTTCGAAGACCACGAGGATCAGGTAAGTCTCTAAATATAAAGATATAAAAGATAATACCAACAATAATCCACCCAATAACCATTGAGGCTATCGTATATTGCAAGATAAGCTTTTTAAGCCTATTTTTTGGAATTCCTTTTTTTATGTCCGCTACTAATTTTTTTCCTATATTTTGAATGGACATACGATTTATTGTAGCAGAAGTTACTCTAGGTAAAAGCGCACGAGTTGTGTGCCGATTTTTTTGACTTTAGAAAGATGAACTTCGCCTATTTCGCCGGTATTTTTAACATGTGGACCACCGCAAAGCTCCTTGGAATAAGCAGATGATGGATCCTCTGGAGTTCCTCCAATACAATACACCTGTACCATATCTCCATATTTTTCTTTAAAAAAAGCTGATGCACCCAGTTTTTCTGAGGCTTCTTTTGTCATAGAAACAGCGAATACTGGAAGACTTTCTTTAATTTTTCTATTAACAATTTCTTCAATCTTTTTTATTTCTTCATCGGTTGGCTTGTGATCAAGCCTTGTATCGAAACGCATTCGTTCTTGGGTAATATTAGATCCCTCTTGCCGTATTATGTCTCCATATACTTCTTGGAGTGCCTTATGCAGAAGATGCGTCGCTGTATGATATTTCAGAACTTGATCTGACTGATCTGCAAGACCACCCTTAAATTTTCCTGCAGATGTTGTTTTTGAAAGCTGTTTATGAGCTTCAAATTCTTTGTCAAAATCATCTTTATTTAAAGAAATTCCTTTTTTAAGAGCGAGCTCCTGAGTAAGCTCAAATGGAAATCCATAGCTTTGGAAAAGATTAAATGCGCTATGTGCATCAAGCTGTTTTTCTTTTTCTACAAGTAGAAGGCCCTTTTCGAGGGTAGAACTAAATTTCTTCATTTCTTCATCGATGACTTGTGCAACATGGGCGTCACCTAGTATTGATCTTGATATTGGCGCATATGTTGATGTAAATATACTCCCTGTGAGTTCGTACATTTTGACAGCAGCCCGGCGCAACAGTCTTCTCAATACATATCCATGCTCTTTATTTCCTGGAACAACGCCATCTTTGATTAAATATGTAGCTGCTCTAATATGATCTGCAATAACACGAAGAGCCCATTTGTTTTTTTCGTCACTATAGCTTTTTCCCGTCATTTTTTCTATTGCCTTTATGATTCCAGTAAAAATATCCGTTGCAAACATGTCAGGATCATCATTCCAAGCGGCGAGAATTCTCTCAAAACCACCACCAAAATCAACATTTTTTTGAGGAAGTTCTTGTAGGCTTCCATTTCTCTTTATATATTGAATAAATACCGAGTTACCAATTTCCATAAATCGGCCACAATCACAATTCGGATGGCATGTTTCGCCGAATGCAGAGTCGTGTTTTGTTCCAAAATCATAGAAGACTTCTGAATCAGGTCCGCCAATTTCACCTTCGGGCATCTTATCAGGAGGACCTGATCGCGACCACCAGTTCTTTTCAACACCATAATAATATAGGTGGTCATCTTTAATTCCTAGTTTTTTCCAAATAGCTGCAGATGCTTCATCTCGAGGAACATCTTTGTTTCCTTCGAAAACTGAGACAAAGAGTTTTTCTACTGGTAGTCCAAGCACTTTTGTGAAAAATTCCCATTTCCAAGCCAACTGCTCTTCTTTAAAGTATTCTCCTAGTGACCAGTTACCCATCATATGGAAGAGCATTGTGTGTCTATTGTCGCCGACTTCTTCAATATCTTGTGTACGAATGCTAGGCTGGATATCAAAAAGACGCGTTCCCAATGGGTGCTTTTCGCCAATTAACTATGGAACAAGTGGTTGCATGCCAGAACTCGTAAATAATGTTGTAGCATCATTAGCTAAAACAAGGGGCGCAGCGGGAATTTCAGTATGATTTCTCGGAGCTTCTTTCCAGAATTCGGTAAAGAGTCTGCGAAGTTCGCTATGGGTCTTCATAGTATTCTATTGTATCACACCACTACTTAATGCAGAACTTGGGTATAATAGAAGTATGGTATCTGTTTCCCCTGAAAAAAGCATACAAGATGCACTATCATCTTTGCAAATTCCAGAAAAAAATTCACACAAAGGTCAAAATGGACGACTTTTAGTAATTGGCGGCTCTTCAATCTTTCATGCTGCATCTATTTGGGCCGCCGAAGCAGCTTCGCGTATAGTCGACATGGTTCATTATTCCTCAACAAAAGAAAATAATGACATAATGATGCAGTTAAAATCTCGTTTTATTGATGGTATAGTGATTCATCAAAAGGATCTTCTGAGCTATGTTGAAGAAGACGATTGCATTTTAATAGGCCCAGGTATGGAACGTGGTGAAATAAGTGAAGATGTTAGATCGAGAGATCTTTTATTTGAAGAAGTATGTGCGCTGCCTAATGAAGCAGATTATACATATGCGCTAATACGATTCCTCATAAAAAATTACCCTAAGAAGAAGTTTGTATTCGATGCAGCCGCTCTTCAAGTTATGAGTCCTGATTGGCTTCTAGAACTTGAAGAAAGGCCCATTCTAACACCCCACTGTAAAGAATTTGAGACTCTTTTTTCAACATCGCTCTGCGATCTACCTTTAGAAGAGAAAAGAGGACTGCTTATGTCTACTGCTAAAAAATATCACTGCATTATCCTCTTTAAGCAAATTACTGACATTATAACGGATGGTACATTCACAGCAGTTGTCACAGGGGGCAATGCAGGTCTCACAAAAGGCGGCACTGGTGACGTTTTGGCTGGAGTCACCGCCGCGCTTTATACAAATAATACCCCAACAAATGCGGCAATCGTCGCATCATATCTTATAAAAAAGAGTGCTGAAGACTTATTCTTAACCTCTGGGCTCTTATATAATAGCTCCGATTTGATAACTCAACTACCCTTAACTGCTAAGCCGGTATTATTTGACAATTAAGCTCTCGTGGCTTATTATAGTTGAACTTATGAAGAAGGAGACCGTATTTGCAATTCTTCTCGGAATTGGAGCTGGTGTATTAATAGCACTCTGGGTTATCCGAGGAACGCAGTCTAATGATAAAGGCAAAGACGCATTGGTCATTAATGATCAGATTACTCCATCAATCTCTGTATCAACTACAGTTGCAGAACCCCTTCTTATCTCAGAACCAGAAGATGGCTTTGTATCGAGCAGCGATAAAGTAACCATTAAAGGAAAAGTTAAAAAAGGAAGCCTGATAATTGTTCAATCTCCACTTCAAGAATTTGTTAATAAAGCTTCATCTGAAGATATGTCACAAGAAATAACCCTACTGGAAGGCGCCAACAACATCCGCATTACTTCATACAATAAAAAGGAAATTGAATCTCGACTGATTACTATTTATTATGTCGACGCATCATAATATTTATCTAAAATGAAATACATACAATCAATAACACTTCTTTCCATACTTGCAGCAGGATTTATTGCTATTAATCCGTCTCTTACCCTCGCTCAGACCACTAAACCCTCAGTAGCGCCAACACAAAAAGTGACTCCAACGCCAAAAGAAGAGGAAGCAGAGAAAAAGCCAATCGATGATACCTTAAAGATTATTAAGGAAAAAATTGAAGATAAAGTAGACGAAATTAACAAATCAAGCAAGAAAGTAATCGTGGGCATATTAAATAAAATCGAAGACGACACTTTAGAACTTACACAAGACAATGGGAAAACTTTTAAAGTAAATATTGATACTACGGTCACAAAATTTTTCAGCACTACATTAAAGGCAACTGAGGAAATCGAAAAGACAGATCTAGATAAGAATGATCTGATTATCGTTTTTGGACCAATCATTGAAGATCAGATCTCTGCAAACAAAGTGATAACACAATCAAATTACATCACCGCACAAGGAGAGATTACAAACGTAGATAAAGACAACTTTACAATTGATATTGTAACAAGTGATAAAGAGGAAGTTAGCCTTGATATTGAACAATCAACAACTCAACAAATAATGGATGTCAAAACCTTTAAATTAACTAAGGCTGGGTTTAGTAAATATAAAGTTGGAGATAGAATACATGCGGTCTATGTTAAGCCTGCGAAAGATGGCGATAAAGCTACAACAGTAAGAGTACTTATTCTCCCTCAAGAGTTTTTTGCTGCACCTCTCGAGCCTTCTGTTACTCCTAAGTCTTAATGCTTAATTACCTTGCTCAGGGCTTGGGGTAGGATTGCCTATGGATTGTTTACAGAGGCTATTTAGATCAGAACCAATCTTAAAATACTCAATTCTCTTAAAGTAACACTGCTTTGAAACAACTGTTCCTGGAATTGTAAACTCCATTGGTGGTTGAACATCACCTTTTACGGAAATGTTTTTATCAATTACCATTGTCATTGCTCGCTTCCATATTGGAGAGGCTCCAGTTACGCCTGAAGTAAGATTCTGATTCATTGGTGTGTTATCGTTATTCCCTACCCAAACTGCTGTAAGAAACTTACGATTATAACCAAATGTCCAATTATCTCTTTTACTATTTGTTGTACCAGTTTTAACAGAAACAACCTTATCGCCTAAGTTCAAATCAGAATTAGGACCAAATGCAGATTGGCGAGCAAAATTATCTGAAAGAATATCTGAGAGGATGAACGAAGTTTCTTCTGATAAAACGCGCTCAGAAGGTGGTGTGCTTAGATATAGATTTTGTCCTCTATAATCGGTAATTGATAAAATTGGGTTCAGCGCTACTTTCATTCCGTAATTTGCAAAAGTACCATATGCAACTGCCATATCAATCATCTTGACTTCGGCCCCACCAAGAGCTAATGATAAACCATAGCGCTCTGGGGTATCCCATGTAGAAATACCTAATTTTTGAGCATGTGAAATAAAATTACTAATGCCTAATGTATTAAGTGTTTTAACTGCAGGAATGTTATAGGAATTGGCAAGCGCATAACGTAGTGGAACTTTTCCATGGTAGCGACCATCATAATTTACTGGTCTATATACCTGAGATCCTGAGATATTAAACTGAACTGGACTATCATCGATTATGGTAGCTGCAGTATAGTTATTTTCTAACGCTAAAGAATACAAAAGTGGTTTTATTGACGAACCTGGCTGCCTTCTTGCAGTCGTTACATTAAATGCCCCATATGGTTGTTCATAGTAGTTTCTAGATCCTACCATAGCAAGCACTTCGCCAGTACTTGGTGAAGTAACAAGGATCGAACCATTCGACACGTTAAGATGTTTAATCTTTTCAAGTTCTTCAACAAGAATCTTTTCTGCTTCTTGCTGCATGTTAATATCTAATGAGGTGTTAACACGAAGACCACCTTCTTCAACTCGCTGTATACCATATTGTTCTTCTAACAACGCCTTAACGTAGAAAACAAAATGAGGGGCTCTTACAAATACCTTTGGGGGCTGAATGACTATTTCAGTCTGCAACTCTTTCGCATATTGCTCTCTACTCAAATATCCTAAGTCGTACATTGAACGCAAAACTTCATTTTTTCTATTAATCGCATACTGAGGATTAATAAATGGCGAGTACTTAGAAGGCGCCCTAGTAAGCCCGGCAAGCATGGCCGCCTCTCCAATATTTAAATCTTTTGCCGACTTATTAAAGTATGTTTTTGATGCCTCCTCAATTCCATATGCAGAACCTCCATATGGAACCTGATTTAGATACATTTGGAGGATCTCCTTTTTAGAAAATATTTGTTCTGTCCACAAGGCGAGCACTCCTTCTCTAATTTTTCTTTCAAGTGTTCTTTCTGGAGTAAGAAGCGAAGTTTTAACTAATTGCTGTGTTATCGTAGAGCCTCCCTGTAGCTCTCCTTTAAGTATCATTTCCTTTACTGCGCGGAGAATTCCTCCAATTGGAGAGACACCGTTATGGGTATAAAAATCCTTATCTTCTATTGAAATAGTCGCCTGTATAACATGATTAGGCACAGCATCAATATCAATGGGAGTTCTATTTTGATCTCTATAAAAATCGTAAAGAAGATTGCCATTTCTATCATAAATTTGAGTAGATACGGGGAAATTTACATTTCCAATCAAGCGAGGATTAGGTAAGGATAAAATAAAGTTGTATCCCCTATAAACAAATACTATGCTTAAAGCAGTTAAAACGCCAATAAGAAAGTAGCCTAGTTTTGTTTTAAGTGAACTTTGAACCGCTATACTAGATTTTTGTACTTTCTTAGCTTTTGGTAGCTTTTTAGGCAAGTTTGATATTGATATTGAACTGATTCCTTGACCAAACAACCTAATAACTGAAGAGATTGCCTTAAAAATGGGCGCGCAGAGAGAAATTACTACATCTCCAATGAAAATTAAAAAGACGACGAAGTAAAAAAAGGCGTAAAAAACGGATTTTACGACTATCCCATAGAATCCGGTTTGTTTTTTTACGTAAGCTGGCATAGTAAAAGTTAGGTACGAATTTTAACATATTTTATAGGATAAAACAAGCCTAGAGTAAATTGAGTTAATTAACGAGATCTTTAAGTTTTGCCTTAATAACGGCACGTTTAAGGTAGGTTCCATGCGGTACACAAGTTATTAAATCAAGGTAAGAATCATCATATTGTTGGTCAAGAACCTCGACTTCTTCGGGTTTTACGACGACTTTGTCAAATACTTCATATGTATATCTCGCACCCTGCACCGTTATATAAATAACATCACCTTTTTCCAAGAATGGAACATAACTAAAGATATGTTCATAGTTATTCGGTTTATATAACTGGAGAAGTGATGAATGACCAAAAAGCGATACTTTTCCTCTTTTGCCAGGCAGTGTACGAGGTAAGTAATGCACAATACTTGAAAGCAGGTCATCACCAGCGACAACAACACGTGCGTTTTGAATGCCAATCTTAGGTATGTCGATTGTATATTCCGTAACATTTTCGAGTGATTCTGGTCCTAGTTGCGTTGTATTTTCTGGTGCAATGAACCAGTTTGAGGCCTTTGTGTAATCCACAAGATTTGTAGAAAATTTATTAGTCGTACCCTGGACTAAATTAGCTTTTTGCACGGATGTAACCACATTACTTGGAACAGCTGCCCTAACAGAATTATCAATATATACTCGCGTGTAAAATTCTGAGGCTAAAACAGGATAAAACGACCAAAAAAGAAATAAAGAGCCCAATGTCATTGATGTATATGAAATGGCCACCAAAATAGCCTTTTTTGGGCCAAACAACTGCTTTTTATAACTATAAAGAGCCATACTATTCGAGTGGTTCTGTGGTGATTTTGTAATTTTTAGAGAAAAGCGGCGTAAAGAACTTAAAGAAAGGAATTGGCGAAATTATATCGAGAGAAAAGCCTTTCGTATCAGAGTTTTCCTTTAGTTTTTCTTCAACTGAGCTTATGGTTTTGCCCTTGATAAGGGTAACTATTGCTTTCTCATCAACCTTGTATGATGGCTCTCCTTTTATCTCTAGACTTAGGCTAATGCCATCATCTGTCTTTTCAGATGATGTAACTGTAAAAGTAATATTTTCAGGCTTGAGTACATAGTTTTCAGGTATTTGATCATGAAGTTTGGCTAAAAGCGCCTCTTTAACAACTTCATCATCGTATAAATAGTATGTAACTTCAGCTGTTACCTTTGCGTCTAAAGTCTTTGCCTCCTCAGCAAGTTCCTTCGAATAATCTTCCTTTACAAGTTCTACTTCAGTAAGTTCATTGAGCACCTTTTGGTTTGTCTCACTAGCTTTAAGGGCATCAGCTTTCTTCTTATTGATCTGATCTTGGATTTCGGTTTTTATACGTGCAAAATCTTCTTTTGACGCAGTTTGGATTTCTTTTTCTGAACCTCCACTAAATGCTTCTGTTGATTTTGCAAAATATGTAGTGTCAGAGCTCCCATCAAACACAAATTTTGTATCTTTTCCTAAGTTGTAGGTCGTGCCAATTTCTGCGGCTGTTACGTCGGCATTTACTTTTGAGGTCGTTGTCAAAATATCTCCCCCACTTGTAACCGTTTTAGTTGCCGCTTTAACTGTAACATCGCTATCTAAGATAAAAACGAGCTTATTGGGCGCTGTTAGCTTTGTGGATTTTTTGAACGTTTTATCTGATTCGGTAGCATTAAATATAGTTACTGATCCACTTGCCTTTTCACCTATTTTTTTTGTACCAGATGTCTCAATCGATGCCTCGGTGTCAATCTTTTCAGTTTTCTTCTGAATAAAATCGGCATTTTCGAACTCTAATGATTCGCTAATTTCAGATTTTTCATAATAAATTGTTAGGGCAGCTGAATGAAGATAATAAAGACCGGCAATCAAACTCCCGACGAGTAACAACAATACGAACCCAATAAGTAATGTTTTCTTTCGTGAAGCACCAGGCATTGCAATATTAGGCATACGTATAAGATTTTTAACTTTATTAATAAAAGGTAAAGGCGCATTAGTAGATGGCTCCGACTGCATAGGACTCTCATATACATCTGAGCCCGCTGGTTCAGGCAAATGAGATTTTTTAACATCTGCCCCGATAACAAAACCTAAATCCTCTGGCACAGCCTCAGTTTCATATACGGATTCTTGCACTATTTCGTCACTTATTGGGGCTACGCTACTACTGATCTCTGAACTAGGACTAAACAAATACTCTGGTGAAGCTTTCATAATTGCATTCTTTAAATCTGTCTCGGTTATTACATCAACCTTTGGTACATGCATAAATACTTCTTTCGGCCATTTATGCGAAATCACCTTTGATGCCTCTTCTTCTATGCCTCCTGAATCATACATAACAAGTCGCGAAGGCATTACCGTATCTTTCTGTGTGTGTTGGAAAAGCTCTGTAAGATCAGCCACAATATCCTCCGTTCGCGATACAGATTCAGAAAATATTAATTCACCACCCTGATACATAAAAACCGAGACGGCTGGGGTATCTATCTCAATTACTGTTGCTGAAAGCGGCGAACTCTCTTTCTCTGTTATATATTTTGATACGATTTGATCCATTTCGAGATATCCAAGTGCTTCAATATCATTATCTTTTATAATCTTCTCCAATGACTCCTTATATTGAGCTAAGATTTCCCGTGTTGAAAGATCCACAAGGTGTGAATAAACAAAGAAGGCGGCCTTTTTTAGCTCAATTTTATGGTCGTTTTCCAGGTTAAAAAGAAGTTCGTCTATGTCGTACGTTAAATTCTCCCAACCATTTGTATAAGTAAAAGCTCTCTGATCAATAATCTTCACTGATCTTTTTGACTCAATAACTTCGAGTAAAAATCCTTGACCATCGTTATGTCGCAATAAAATAGCGACCACATATTCTTTTCTGTCTGCTTTATTAAAAAAATTCATAGTTTACTTAATATTGTACTTTGCAAATACCTGTTCTACACCTTTAGAGGCTGTTGCGAAGGCCTGGTTATAAGAGACTCCCTTCATGGTTGCATTAATTGCATCCTCGATGTACGCAATAATTTCTTCATTAATTCCTTTATCAAAAGTGCGCGATATCATTGGCAAACTTTGCATATATAAGGCTTGCTCTACAACTGGCCCTATGTATTCATTTTGAGCCAAACTCTCACGTAAGTCAACTCTAGAGTATGGCTCACCAAATAATCTTGTTTGTGACTGTGTTTGATATAGTTTGGTCATAGTATCTTTTTGAGTTAAAAAGTGGAGGAATTGCCAAGCTTCAAGCTGGTTCTTACTAGCTTTTGAAACACCTTCTACCCAGTATGTTGCTAGAGAGAGCGGTTGATTTCCAGACAACAAAGGAAGCGACGTTGCTTTTACTTCTAACTCAGCATTAGCTGCTTTTATCTCTAATATACGCCATGATGGCGCAATAATCATGGCGACCTTACCTTGGATAAAGGCAGAAATATTATTTGGCATCTTGTCGCTCCAAAAATTTAGCGGTGGCTCAGCGAATTGCCTGTAATTTGCGAGAACCTCAATTGCCTCATTGGAGTCTAATTTGTTTAAGCTTGCACCATTTTGTAATAACATCCATCCTAGAATATCGGAGTAATGTTCAATATTATTCGCTGTGCCTAAAGAAATACCTGATGTAAGAATATTGCCATCTGCATCCTGAACCCTAAGTGTGTTCGCGACATTAAGTAATTCTTCCCAAGTTTTTGGTGGGGTCGTAATCCCTGCTTTTCTTAAAAGTTCATTATTGTAGATCAGGACAAGTCCATCAATCTCCAAAGGTAGCCCATAATACGAATTACCAATTTTAAGGTCGTTCTGAGCAACTTTATAAAAAGTACTCTCAAATTCTTCGTTAGACATTACCTTAGATGGCAAAGGCGATACGATTTCTGCTATTGTGGGGAGCCATGTATTATGAAATCTGAAGATATCGGGACCATTTCCCTCATTAATTCTTGCTACTAACTTTAGTCTATAGTCCTCTGGCGTTTGTTTAACGTATGTAATGTTAACGGATGGGTGTTCTTTCTCGTAATCCTGGATAACTCCTTCATAGATTTTCTCATCTTCCCAGAGCCCCCAATATTCTAACTCAACTTTTCCGGTTTTCTTACCAAGTGAAAAAAGTAATGAAAGTACAAAAAAGAAAATTACCAAGAAAACCGCCACTCCTATCGCAATAAATATGAACTTTTTCTTATGATCATCTTCTTCTTCCATCATTGGAGGCAGGTCGTCTTCAGCAGAGGGGGGCTCTCCACTTCCGCTACCAGTAGAAACATCTTCAGGCGTTAATTCTTCTGGAATTTCTTCTGGAATTATTGTCTCTGCAACAGGCTGAGATGCCACAGACGGCTCTTCCTCGACAGGAATAGTTTCGAACACCGGGACATTGGTGTTTTGTTCAGACATACGTGTATAATGACTATTACATAGTAACCAAAATCCAGCTGGATTTCAAAAGCAATGTCGATCAAACTTATTCAATTAATAACAAAGTCGTTATTTTTTGCTTGTATTTTTACTGCTATTTATGCACTTCTACTCATAGCTGTTTTAGTTCAACGCGATGGAACATATCGAGACCGAATATATCCACAAGTTTTTGCCAATACTAATAATTTTGGTGGGATGCAGAAAACTGATGTCATTGATCATTATGAAAAAATCAATGCCCAACTAGCAACATTATCAGTTGTCATTCAATATAAAGACACCGTTGCAACGTTTTCAGGCGAAACTTTGAATCTTCATTATGATGCTAATACTATTGCAAGCCAGCTCTTTGATATAGGGCGTTCACAAAATTGGCCAACGAGAATGCTTCAGAAATATACCTCGCTCCTGCATTTGTCTAACCATCAATTTCTTTATAAGCCACAGTACACGGTAGAAGATATTGATCTCCATCTTGAAGAACTTGCTGAGACCTATACGAAGGAGCCAAAAAATGCGCTCTTTGAATTAAATAATGGTCGTGTTACAGCTTTTAGAGTTGAGGAGGATGGTATTGCAGTAAATACTGAAGCCACAAGCGAGGAGTTGAAAAAGAATCTTGCTTTAATTTCTGAGCATCAAATCCCAAAAACTCTAGTTCTGACTGTAAATGATAAGGCACTAGAACCCGACATTAAGCTTTCAGAGGCAAACGAGTTCGGGATATTAGAAAAGATAGGCGAGGGCCATTCGAATTATAGAGGTTCATCTGCAGAAAGAATTCATAATCTTTCACTTGCAGCAACAAAATTCCACGGGGTACTTATACCTCCAGATGGAATTCTTTCGTACAACAAAGTCGTTGGCGACATCTCGGTAGCAACAGGTTATAAGACGGCTTACGTTATTAAAAATGGGCGAACAGTTTTAGGTGATGGTGGCGGGGTTTGCCAGGATTCAACGACCCTATTTCGTGCTGCCCTTAATACTGGACTACCTATTGTAGAAAGGAAGGGCCATGCCTACCGTGTAAAATACTATGAAAATGACAGAAAACCTGGATTTGACGCAACGGTGTATGCGCCAAGTGTAGATTTCAAATTCAAAAACGACACCCCTGCGCATATTTTAATCCAAGTTTCTAACGATAAAAAAACTCAAGAGCTTATATTTACTTTTTATGGGAAGAGTGATGGGAGACGTGTTGAGCTTTCTGATGCCCGTGTATATGATCACACATC
>CAZTOA010000014.1:0-5849 GCA_964614975.1 uncultured Gammaproteobacteria bacterium
CATGCAGGATCAAGATACTTTGTAATTGGATTATCATAAGGCGTTGAAAGATAAAAAGCGCCGCCTTTTTTTAGAACTCTGTGGACTTCGCTAAAAAGCACCTTCTCAGTATTTTTTGGAATATGTTCAATAACCTCGAAACACACAACTGTATCGACAGAATTATCTTTCAATGGAATATCTATTCCGCTTCCAATCATAAACTCAGCATTTTTGCTTTTTACAGATTTACGAGCTGCTAAAAGATCCTCTTCAGTCAGTTCAATTCCCACAATTTTTTTTGCACCTTTTTTTATAAAGTCCAGTTCACACCAGCCAAATCCGCAGCCAATGTCTAGGATGTTCTTATTCTTAATATCAGATAACTTAATGTTATTTAACGTAAATCTCATTCTTGCATTTAAATGCTTTAGAGATGCCTTCTCATTTATTATGTTTTTCATATATTCCTTTTAGTAAACCAAATGCTCCTGCACCCAGTTCGCAAGTTTTCATTATAAACATTGATGTTGCGTAAATGGGGTGTGAAACAAGCTTTGTCCATTTTCTTAAAAAGACAGGTCGTATAAGCGTAAATTTCTTTTTGGCGGTATGTGGGTGGTTTTGTAAATAGTAGAATGCCGTCTTTCCATAATAATATTTAGTTTTTGTCGTCTCCCATAAGGTAAGTCGACCTTCGAGATGCGTAATAAAACTTGAAATTCTTCCAGTTTTGAATCCTGCCTGTGTAATCCTATCTGGAAGATCGTATTCTTCGCCGCCTCCCCTAATGCGCTCATCGTATCCACCTACTTTTATAAATACGCTTTTCAAGAAAAATCTTGGTGCCTCAATTGACTCATCACCAACATAAAAGCTTCTTTCATAAGCCTTAACTTGCGCCCAAAAACCCTCACCCACTGACTTCTCGGGAATAATTAACTGTACGACATCTTTGCTCTGTTCAATTCTCTCAACACACTCAGATATTACATTCTTTGCCAAAACCATGTCGCTGTCAATAATTACGATGTATGTCCCTTTTGATTTTTTTACACCAAAATTTCGCTGGCTGCTTCGTTCAGGCCCCTGTTTATGTACATGTTTTGTAAATTTTTTCGCAATAGCGGTTGTTTTATCAGTGGAATTATTGTCGACAATAATTAACTCAATCGGCTTGTATGTTTGTTTTAAAATTGATTTTAAACACTGACCAAGGTATTCAGCACTATTTTTCGTTGGTACAATTATTGAAACAAGTGGTTTTTTTTGCATATTTTTACAAATGTTCTATAAGTCTTTTCCTTACTTAGGTGTTTTGTTGATGCTATCAATGTTTTACCATTTTTAAAATTACTTTTCTTAAAAAACTTAACTATTGCCTCAGCAAGCTTCTCTATTGACTCAGGTACCAGTACGCCAACTTTCGTTTGTTCTATACTATCACGTAAACCGTCTATGTCATATCCAATTGTAGATGTTCCTTGACTTGCCGCCTCGGTAACTGTTAATCCCCAACCCTCCTTTAATGATGTCATAAGAAGTATGTGGGATTTGCCTAAAAGCTCAGCCTTTTTTGATAAATTCACAGCTCCCAAAAATGAAATGTCTTTCGAAAATTTACTTTGATTGATGTAGTTTTTAACACTAGCTCCGTATGAATTGTCCCAAGAACCCGCAACAATCATTTTAAGACTGGGTATAGTTTTTTTTGCAATTTCAAAAGCTTTTATTTGATGAAGCGTGCGCTTCATAGATCGTATACTTCCAAGAGAAAGAGCTGTGAAATGTTTAAACTTTATTATTGACTTGCTTATTGGTTTTAGGTCAATAAATATCGGTATTATGTCAATGCGATTTTTATTGAATCCATATTTTATAAGATCCCTTTTTGTACTTTCAGATTCTGTGATAACGTAATTATTTCGGAGCAAAAATAAATACAATGGTTCCAAAACATATCCAATAACATTTAATGGAAATGCTATCTGATAGAACCAGATTTCCCTGCATAGTTGATACATCATAAGAACTTTCTTACACTTTACATACCATTGAGTCATAAATGGAATTGTATTAATTTCCTCTATAACTAAATCAGTTGATTGGCTAAGATGTTTTAGATAATAAGTAGCTGCTCGAAAATATACTGTATATCTATTACCTACTCGCACTACTTTATAACCATCTAATAATTCAATTTTCTTCGCACCCAGATAAAAACTAGAAAGTACAGTCACCGAATGTCCATCTTTTACCAATTTCCTAGCCATTTCACTACTGATGCTTTCCGCTCCTCCAGCAGCTGGGTGTTTCTTATCCTTCCATGTAAACCAGACAATATTCATATTATTTAAAGTGTTTGATGCTAATCTTTGACGGAATGTGGAGCGATGTGCCCTTCGTGTATATGTAGTAGTTAATTATGCTTGCGCGGTAAAAAATCGCTAGTGTATCAACGATCATGCCGTAAATAGATTGCAGAGTAGCTGCACTAGTCAGACTTGCAAGCGAATAGTCTAATTTAATGGGAGCTTCATATATTTTTGTAAATCCATGTTGATTTGCCACTACGAGCATTTCTAGGTCTCCAGCAAATCTTTTCTCAACAAGTTTAGGAAGAACGCGTCGTAACACTTTTGCTTTAAATATCTTTATTCCTGCTTGTGTATCGTGGACATTAATATGAAATAACGATCGTACTAAATAATAATATCCATAACTGAGAATTTTCCTCATAGTTGAATAGTTTACCTGTGAAGCTGGATGTCGCTTTGAGCCGACAATAATATCAGCACCATACCACTCCATATGTTCAATGAGCATGGAGATTCCATTTGGATGGATTTCCATTCCAGAATCTATAAACATAATGTAGTCTCCTTTTGCATAATTCATGCCGACCCTAATGGCAAAACTCTTTCCATGGTTTTTTTCATATTGAATAATTGTGGTTTTTGGAATAGCTGCCGCCTTTAGTTTTTCAAAAGAATTATCAATATTACCGTCAACAACAACAATAATCTCGTAGTCATATCTAATTTTATCTAAGACCTTTTTAATGCTTGTTATGTTTTTTACAATAATGCTTTCCTTTTTAAATGCAGGAATTATTAGTGTTAAGAAATGCGGATAAGAGCGGGTTTGATTATTAGTTATTTTTTCCATTGTCATTTATGAATGTAAAAGACTAATTGTCAGAATGCCGGTAATAAAAAAAGTTGATCCAACATTAATTGTAATAATATTCTCAATCGATGATCCATAAAGAAAAAATAGCAAAACATGAATGGGTATTAAGAGTGGGACTATAAGCGATGATTTATTGCTATTCGCTATATGAAAGTTATTTATTAGCGTTATTATCGTGAAAAGCATGCCGAAAAGCGCCGCATATGGAGCTAAAGGCGCAATGCTTAAAAACTTAGAGGAAAAAATAACGAGCAATATTTCTGTGCTAAATTGTTGATAAGCTATCAATATTCCTGAGCCGATCACTATTATTAAGGAAATTAGAAGGTACAAAAGTTTTTTTTGATCTCTTTCAGATTCTTTTGCAGAAAAGAATAATAGAGATGCTGATAGTACAGGAGCTACAAAGTAACCAATAATCTTAGCAAGCAAACTCCAGCTGCTATATATTCCTGCTTCATTAGCACTAAAAAGTTTTTTTACGAAAATAAGGTCAGCATTACTAAGTAGTACAACTGCCAAAAGAGAAATAGTGGTTATTATTGTTTTCTTTCTAATTAAGTATCGAAGAACACTGACGTCTAGAGTATTGGTAGCAACAGGCAATTTTTTTTTCATAAAATTCTTAGCCAATATTACCGCAAGGACACTGCCCAAAACCAAACCTGCATAGATGTTATATATCCCCCAATTATTGGCAAATGTAAGTGAAGTACCCATTAATCTAATTATCGCTATAAGACAAGTTAATAGTGTGAAGGTTGTGAACAAATGGAGTCCCTGTAAAAGCGAAAAATAGAATGCACTTAAAACATTAAAAGCAACTAAAATATACAGGATTACTGCACTTACACGAGAAAGATTTGTAAGAGATGGAATAAATATTAATGTAACAAGCGAAAGAAGAATATAGATTTTTTTCTCGTAAATCTTTGTTAAAAACCATTGTTCAATTTCCCCAGCCCTTCTATATCGATTATTCTCAGCTTTTCCTAGTTTAACAATAATAAGTGTTGTCAGAACAGTTAAGGGAATACTAAAAATGCTCAAATACGCAAAAAGAGCTGATAATTCACCAAATCCTGATGGGCCCAAAGATTTTGCGGAGAGTGAATTGGACAAGTAATTAAGTATGCTAACCAGAAAATTGGAAATAGTTAGAATAAACGTTCCCTTGATGATAATACTTCTAAAGGATTCCTTCATGTAGTTACTTCTGTGCTAATACGACAATATGGCACGCAAAGCTATTGATTATAGGAATTCGCGTTAAATATCTGTCGATGTGCACAAAAAGTTTAAATACTGAAAGGGGAAGAAATTTATATGCAGGAAGAATATCTGGGAAGGCAAATGGAAAGGAAAGAATACCCCAATATCGAATTTTTTTTATTTTAAATCCGCTACTTTCAATCAGGTCTAAAAATTCGCCACGTCTAAACGACTTATGACTATCAGAGAAATGTGCAGAAGCCTTATAAAATGCTTTTCTGGCATAGTAGAGAAATATATTGCTGTGTGGCTCCGAGACTAGAAAATATCCACCATTTTTTAATACTCTTCGTGCCTCAGCAATTCCCTTTTCTGGATTTGGAAGATGGTGTATAAGTCCACGAGTCATGACAAAGTCGAAAGATGCATCTTTAAATGGTAGTTTTTCAGCGTCCCCTTCGACAAGCTTTGCTTTTGGATATTTTTTTTGTCCTACTGCGAGCATATCCGGCGAGAGATCGGTACCGGTATAAGTTGCAGCAAGAGATTTATTAATAAACTCGTAAAATTCGACAGTTCCACATCCAAGATCAAGGGCATCCTCAAATTTTCTGCGAGGAAGCATCGACTTAAAAAGTTTTAGCCAGTAATCGTTGAAGTAGTTATAGTAGAGACTTGCTTCGCGAATGTTACCATACTTCTTTGCAAGTGTTTTATGCAGTTCAATTTCGTCCTGTTTTAAAGTTTTTTCACTTTTCATAACAATTGTCAGATTATAGCATAGAATGAGCTATACTAGATGTCATGTTGCAAAGAAAGCACCTCATAATTCCGCTTTTAATCTGTATCTTTTTGTATACAAGACTTCAGGGAATCGACTGGGGACTTCCATATCCAATGCACCCTGATGAAAGAAACATGGCAGATGCCTTGCAGGCTCTAGATTGTCCTGCTGGGAGTTCTATTCAAGATTGTTTTAATCCCCATTTTTTTGCATATGGTCAACTTCCTCTCTATGTGGGGTTTGCAATGGTTAGTGTTTGGCACGTAGCTCGTGGAATTCCTGCTGGATCGATTTCTTTTGTTGAAGCAACCTTGGCTTTGAGATTGATTTCAGTAGCAGCTTCTGTTCTAAATTTGTATTTCCTTGTCCGATTAGTACAGGCAATACGAGATAAAAAGGAGAAATCCTTTCAATTCACTGTTGTGACGATATTATTATTCACATTTGTACCCTATGCAATACAATTCTCACATTTTGGCACAACAGAATCGCTTCTCATGGCTCTGTATACTGGAATCGTTTATTATTCTGTTGAGTTACTCAAGAAGCAAACAAGCGACCGCGCATTATACGTGGTTGCCTTGTTAGCCGGCTGCGCGGTCGCAACAAAATTATCATCGCTACTTTTTCTTGGTGTGCCAATTGCAGCGATCCTTCATTCTAAATCGAATACAAAAACCCT
>CAZTOA010000014.1:5859-7053 GCA_964614975.1 uncultured Gammaproteobacteria bacterium
ATATATTATTGCGATTCTGGCATTTGTATTTCTCCCTTACACGAAAAAGTTCAACATTTTACGCTATGCCTTTCTATTGTTCTTTTTACCGACTGCCTTTTTCTATGCAAAATGGACTCGGTTTATTGCGCCAGTTTTCCCACTAATGTCAGCACTTGCCATATTAGGATTTTTTTCAGTTCTCGACAGATTTAATAAAAAAATCCTCTATGTTCTTATTCTTTGTGCAATGTTACCTGGGATAGCATATCTTTCTATATATAAGAATGACGATGTGCGTGTAAAGGCATCAAAATGGATCGTAATGCATATTCCTGCTCACTCTAAAATTCTCTCTGAGACAGCAAACGTTGTTGACGTGCCGATATATTTCCCATCAAATGCACCAATGCCGACATATGACACGACATCATTTGATCTGTATCACGTTGATACAGATGAATCCCTCAAAGAGGGTTTACAAAATCTAGCGCCGCAATCAGATTACATTTTTATTCCATCAAGAAGAATTTTTGCAAATAATACATGCTATCGTTTTCGAGATGGAAATCCGACTTTATTGGAAACATCTCAGCAACTACTCTTGGAAGGTTACCATCCAGAAACATGTCAGCGATTAGAAAAAAAATATCCCCTTATAAACAGCTATTATGACAGTCTCTTTGTTGGTGGGTTACCATTCGGAAAAGTTGCTGAAATTTCTTCATATCCAAGAATTTCATTGTTTGGAAAAACCTTATACGAAATTAATGATGAAAATGCTGAAGAAACTTGGACTGTTTTTGATCATCCCGTTGTTCGCATCTACGAAAAAACTAGGTAATATTGATCCTTTTTGATATAATTGTATTCATATAATACCCATAAGTGCCTTGGGTATTTCTAGGAAAGGTTCGCTGTGATTATCCGAATTGCCTCGAACAAGGAGACCTCATACGCACTCGCCGAGATGGTAATGAATGTTACTGGTGAGATGGGCATCGAGTTCTCTGCGCTCGTCCGTGAGGAGAGTGCGAGCGCTGTCTATGTCCACATTGCGGAGATTGACTCAGCAAAGTTCATCGAGCGGGTCCATGTCGGGCGCTTCGTCCGACAAGTAGACCATTACCCGCTCGTCGGGTGATTCCATGGCCCCGGCAGACGATGCCGGGGCCACCTGATTTTATGCTACAATATACGTATGCAACTTACGAA
>CAZTOA010000014.1:7063-18203 GCA_964614975.1 uncultured Gammaproteobacteria bacterium
TTACGAAAATTATCGCTACAGTAGGCCCCGATATATTAAATGAAAAAGCCGTTCAAGATCTTATCATTGGCGGTGTGAGTGTATTTCGCTTTAACTTTAAACATAATACTGTTGAATGGCATAGTGAAGGAATAAAATTAGTCAATAAAGTTTCAGCAGAAATGGATCGTCCCGTTGCTACTCTTATTGATCTCCAAGGCCCCAGTATTCGTATTAACATGCCTGAAGATAGCCTTACACTGGCTAAGAATGAAAAAATTTATTTTGGCGAAGTTGTTTTTGAAAAAAAAGTTAAAGGTCTTTCTATAACATATCCCGATATCATTAATTCACTTGAAGAAGGACAATTGATCGTTGCAGATGATGGTAATTTTAGATTTACTTTCCACAAAGAAGGAAAGAATAATTACTTAATTTCTCAAAGCACAGGCGTCCTATTAAATAAAAAATCACTTAATATTCCTGGTGGTGATTTTCCTTTTCCTGCGCTTGTTGCGCGAGACTTTGAAGGAATAAAACTTGCTTCGCGCGAAGAAGTAGATTATATTGCCCTTTCTTTTGTGCGCTCTAAAGAAGATATTGCTGATCTTAGAAAAGAAATGAAGAAATATAAGATTGAGGCAGATGTTATTTCGAAAATAGAAACAATGCGTGCTCTCGATAATATCGATGAAATAATTGACGCATCAGATGGCATTATGGTCGCGCGCGGCGATCTTGGTGTCGAACTACCTTTTGAAGAAGTCCCTTACTATCAAAAGCTCATCATTACCAAATGTCTAGATAAGGCAAAACCAGTCATAACTGCGACGCAGATGCTTAATTCAATGATGGAAAATCCTATTCCAACACGTGCGGAGGTTTCTGATGTCGCAAACGCTGTATACGATTTTACTGATGCGGTAATGCTTTCTGGTGAGTCGGCTTCTGGCCTTTATCCTTTTAAGGCGGTCGAAGCCATGCAGCGAATCACTTCATACAATGAGACAAAATTAACATTTGATTTGCGTAAGCGCTATAAATTTATCACAGAAGATAATGAATCGCGTGTATGTGAAATGGCCTACAATTTATTCCTGAGCCTTGCAAAAGATCTACAGAACGAGCTGGGTGGCTTCCTTGTATTTACCCGTTCTGGAAAAACCGCACGACTTATTTCACGCTATCGTCCAAGACCCGCTATGCCGATTTTCGCTTTTACAGATAATGAGCAAGTCCGCGATAAACTTTCTTTAAGTTTCGCTGTTCAACCTATTTTATTTAAAGAAGGAGAAGCGAACAGCGATGTGCGTAAAAATCAAATACTTCATGCGCTTGATCACCTTGTCACACAAAAACTCGTTAAAAAAGGTCGTCTAATGATTGTATTGCATGGAGATAAATGGGCAGTCGAAGGTGGAACATCGACAGTGAAACTTCTAAAAGTATAATGAGACATATCCGTAACTTCGCTATTATCGCTCACGTTGATCATGGTAAATCTACCCTCGCCGATCGATTTCTAGAAATCACAGGCGTTGTTGATGCGACAAAGCATGAAGAGCAATTATTAGATAGAAATCCAATTTCTCGCGAGCGAGGTATAACGATAAAACTGGCTCCTGTGCATATGGAATATAAAAAGGGTGATATTACCTATGAGCTAAATCTTATCGATACTCCTGGCCATGTAGATTTTTCTTATGAAGTCGAGCGAACACTTGCTTGTGTGGAAGGAGTAATTTTATTGGTCGATGCGACAAAGGGCGTCCAAGCGCAAACAATTGCCCATACATATAAAGCGATTGAACAAAATCTAGAAATAATACCAGTCATTAATAAAATTGATATGCCACAAGCGCAAATCGAAGCAACGAGAAAACAACTTGTTGAATTTTTAGGAGTTGAAGAATCTTCTATACGACAAATTTCAGCTAAAACTGGCGTGGGTGTAAAAGAACTACTTGAAGATCTTATTGATGAAATCCCCGCTCCAAAAGAATCCGTCATTCCACAGGCGAGGGCGCTTATATTTGACTCTTACTATGACACATATAGGGGCGTAATCGCTTTTGTAAAGGTCTTTGACGGCTCATTAAAGATTAATGATGCGCTTACTTTATGTGCAACAGATGGTGAGTTTCTCATTGAAGAAGTGGGTACTTTTACTCCAGAATTAAAACAACTCGATACAATCTCGGCAGGAGATATTGGCTATGTCGTCACAAGACTTAAAGATATTCATCAAGTACGCGTTGGGGACACAATGGTAACCAAGCGATCTAATCTTCCACCAATAGAAGGATATAAAGATGTAGTGCCAATGGTATTTAGTTCAATCTTCCCGACTGATCCTGACGACTACTTAAATTTAAAAACATGCCTAGATAAACTCGCATTAAATGATTCAGCCCTTCAATACGAGCCAATTTATAGCCAGGCTTTGGGGTCTGGATTTAAAACTGGTTTTCTAGGTCTGCTTCACGCCGATGTCGTTCGACAACGTCTTGAGGATGAGTTTCACATGAGTATCGTTCTTACGGCACCTACGGTTGAGTATATTAACAAAGCCCCTGAGGGAACTAAGCCACAATATGAGGAACCCATTGCCTATGTTACTGTTGTCACTCCACAAGAGTATACGGGTGTTGTTATGAAGCTTTGTGAAGAGTCGCGCGGTACGTTTATCAATATGAACAATCAGTCACAGGTAGTTATGTATTATGATATTCCCCTTGCTGAGCTTATTACATTTTTCTTCGATCGCTTAAAGACTGTTACTTCTGGGTACGCGACTCTTCAATGGGAACTAAAAGAGTATCGTCCAGTCGATGCTGATAAGCTTTCTATTCTTCTTAATTTAGAGCCAGTTGAAGAATTTTCTGAGTTTATTGTTGTAGATCGTTCCTATCAACGAGGGCGCGAGCAAGTTGATAAACTTAAAGAGCTTATTCCTCGTCAACAGTTCGAAGTAAAAATCCAAGCACAGTATAAAGGAAAGATTATCGCGAGCGCACGCATCGCTCCTTATCGAAAAGATGTTACTGCGAAATTATATGGCGGTGATAGGACTAGAAAAGATAAGTTGCTTAATAAACAAAAAGAAGGTAAGAAGAAAATGAAAAATATTGGCGCAGTAGAAGTGCCAAAAGATGTCTTTATTAAACTCTTTAAGAATTAATCTTTCTTTCCCCTAGATAACGCATCTTCCATTATCCAGCCCGAATGTTCTATTCCTGACGTCTCGTTTACGTGATTGGCAAGATTTATAGTAAAAGTAAAGAGCCCCTGTACATCTTTTCGAATAACCCGATGTGAGTATTCTAACTTACTTAATCTTACTTCAATGTTATCTAGGCGCATTTTTACTTCTATCATGTCATTTCTAAGTTCAGTTGCAACAGAAATAAGGGGTTGTAATAGTTTGGTAATTTCACCAAGGTCTTCTTTTGTAAGCATATAAAAAAGTGAAACTGTTAATATGGATACAGTAGCAAACGAAGATTAAAAAAAAGTTAAGAAATTAGGCTATATTGTTTTGCATTTTCCAAGCTTTGACGAGATTACTGACAATGTAAGCTACGGTTACTGGTCCAACCCCACCAGGTGTTGGTGTATATGCAAGTGATTTGTCTTTTATTTCATTTTGTTGATAGTCCCCTACCCATTTATTATCCTCTGATCGAAGTCCTACGCTAATTAACGCAGCACCATCTTTTATATGGGCTGAATGAATCACGGGTTTTCCAACTGCGCTGATTACAACATCAGCTTCTTCAATAAACTGTTCTGGAGAAACGGTATTACTATTTATATTAACGAAGGGAATATGAAGTCGAGATAGAACCTCTGCAATGGGTTTCCCAGCGGTCTTTCCTCTTCCAACAAGAACTAATTTCTTCTTTCTCATTATGTTTTTAAGAACAGCAGCGTCTTTATCGACATCCATCCAAAGAATTTTATAATCAGTAAGTGCGTTTGGCACAAACATTCCCTTCAAAATGGTAAGAACTGATAGTGCTACTGGACTCTCAAATAATGGTTTTGCCTTATACGCCTCGATTTCTTTTTCAGGTGACACAAAATCAAAAATAGTCATGGTTGAGAGTGAGGCAGGAAGTGGGTGTTGAATAACGATTGCATTCGACTGAGGGTCTTGATTTATTTCGTTTAGTTTTTTTGCTAGATCCTCAAATCTAATATTTTTACTGAAGCGAAGCAGCTTAAAGTTACCTCCGACATATTCAACAGCTTTTTGCTTGCTACGTAAAAAAGAAAGCGTAACATCATCTGGACTTACTGAGAAAATAACTAGTTGAGGTGGAGCTATTTTTTTTGCAGCAACAATTTTAGCGACATCAGCCTTTGCCTGATCAAGAATCATTCGTGCTATTTGGCCACCATCAATTTTAATCATAAAAATGTTGCGTTCACTACTGCGTCTTCCTTGTTATTAAATCTCATTACAATTACACCTTTTGCTGCTCTTGACAGTGTTGGAATATCTTCAAGTGGAATCTTAACTACTTGCCCGCTTCGGGCAGTAATAATTAGTGCTTCATGAGTTGCGCCTACTCTACTTGAGAACGCAATTTTACCGGTTCTATTGTCGATTGAGGCTATTTTTACACCTTTACCGCCTCTTTTTTGTACTGGATATTGTTTAATCGGCGTCTTTTTTCCAATACCATGCTCCATAAGAACCAAGAGTAAGCTGTCTTCTTCGTCTTTTCCGTAGACGTCCATAGAAGTTATTGCATCAGTCTTGTCTAAGTTCATACCGCGCACTCCTTGGCTTGAGCGTCCTGTTGGTCGGACGTCGCCCTCGTTAAAGACAATTGATTTTCCGTCGCGTGTTGCAAGGATAATTCGTTTTGCTCCATCGGTCATGCGTGCCCAAAGCAGCTGATCTTCTCCGGTTAGTTTTAGAGCGATAATACCATTCGATCGAATATTCTTAAATTCTGCGAGCGTCGTTTTCTTTACGGTTCCCTTGGTTGTACACATAAAGATATAGGTATTTTCCAGAGACTTTGTGTCTTCTGAGTTATAGATCAGAAGCGATGTTATATCTTCACCGGCTTCTAATGGCAAAATGTTTACCATTGCCTTACCTTTTGATGTTCGAGCGCCTTCTGGAATTTCCCAAACTCGCGTCTGATAAACCTTTCCTTTATTTGAAAAATATAAGATTGAATCATGCGTCATTGCGGCTTCGATTATTTTTACATTATCTTCTTCTTTTGTCTCAAAGCCAATCACACCTTTTCCACCACGCTTCTGGACTTTATATGTATTACGCGCGACCTGCTTTATGTAGCCGGCTTGGGTTAATGTGACGATAACTTCTTTATTTTCAATAAGTTGTTCTTCGGTAAAGGTTCCTGGCATATGCTTAAAGACCTTTGTGCGGCGCTCATCACCATATTTTGCTTTAATCTCAAGGATTTCAGTCTTAATAACGGTCAAAATCTTTGAGACATTACTTAAAATACCTTCAAGATATGCAATTTCTTCATGGAGAGCCTTTAATTCTTCTTCAAGCTTTGCGCGCTCAAGCCCCGTAAGACGCTTTAGCTGCATATCGAGAATTGCTTGAGCCTGCAGATCACTAAAGCCGAACTTGCTCATGAGTGAGGCTTTCGCATCGGCTTCTGTTTTTGCTTTCTTGATTATCGTAATAATCTCATCAATATGATCGAGCGCTTTTAGAAGACCTTCAAGTATGTGCGCTCGAGCCTTTGCCTTATTTAGATCAAACATGCAGCGATTTGTTATGACGCGAACACGATGCTTAATGTATTGCTCGAGGATTGTTTTGAGTGAAACTGTCTGTGGCGTGTTATTAACAAGCGCGACCATATTAACTGGATAGCTTGTTTGTAGTTCAGTGTATTTAAAGAGATTGTTCAAAAGCTTCTTATATACAGCATCGCGCTTTAATTCGACGACTACTCGTATACCATCTTTATCTGACTCATCGCGAAGATCTGCGATGCCTATAAGTTTTTTATCATGAACGAGATCTGCGATTTTCATCACGAGATTCGCTTTATTTACCTGATATGGCAGCTCGTCAATGACAATTTTTTCGCGTCCTTTTCCACCTTCTTCATGATGAACTGTTGCGCGTACAATAATCTTTCCTTTTCCAGTCGCGTACGCGCGCTGAATTTCTTCTTGGCCATAAATACTTGCGGCAGTTGGAAAATCTGGTCCCGTTACATGCTCCATAAGGGCCTGGAGATCTGTATTAAAGATTAATTTCTGAGTATTTTTTTCATCTAAAGGCGAGGTGTATAGAATATGGCTTAACTCATCCATTTCAGCATCTTCTGCGGTTACGACAACATCATTCTTTACCTCGCTAACTTCATCAATCATGCGGACTACTGCATCAATAATTTCTGTGAGATTATGAGGTGGAATTTTTGTCGCCATACCAACGGCGATTCCTTCTGCACCCATAAGAAGAAGATTTGGTAATTTCGCTGGAAGGAAAACCGGCTCTTGAATTCTGCCATCAAAGTTGTCTTTCCATTCAACTGTGTCTTTATCAATATCAAGCAACATTTCTTCAGCGATTGCTGTCATTTTCGCCTCGGTATAACGCATTGCTGCAGGTGGATCACCATCAATAGAACCGAAGTTTCCTTGCCCAAGAATCAAAGGATAGCGCATAGAAAAAAGCTGTCCCATTCTTACTAAGGCATCATACACAGAACTATCTCCATGCGGATGGTATTTACCAAGAACTTCTCCGACAACGGTTGCTGATTTTGAGAATCGTGCCTTATGACTTAAACCGATTTTATGCATCGCGAATAATACTCTTCGATGCACAGGTTTTAGACCATCACGAACATCTGGAAGAGCGCGCGACACAATAACAGACATTGCATAATTAAGATACGCGCGCTTCATCTCTTCGACGATAGGCGCGACTCTTGTATCATTGTGAGGGACTACAACATCTTCGGTTTTTTCTACCGTTGGTTCTGTAACTTCCTCTGCAACCTCTTCTTGTGTAATTTCTTCTTCCTCTTCCATAATAATTATTCCATTGATTTCTTAATTGCCTCAATTGCGGCATCTTTTCCTAAGAAATTTCTTGTTTTAACCCATTTATTGGGTTCTAAATCTTTGTAATGATCAAAGAAATGTTTAATTTGTTCTTTTTTAACAGCCGGAATGTCATCAATGCTGTTAATATCTGCCATAAATGCATCGACCTTTGCAATAGGAACAGCAATTATTTTTGTATCAATACCTTCCTCATCCTCCATCTCTAAAAGACCAAGAATACGGCATTTAACAGCTGTTCCATAGCCAAATGGCTGTGTTGATAATACGAGAACATCGACAGCGTCACCGTCTTCAGCATGGGTTCCAGGGATAAATCCGTAGTTAATCGGATACACCATAGAAGTAGGAACTAACCTATCAGCAAAAAGAACACCTGATTCTTTATCAAGTTCATATTTCATCGAAGCTCCTGCTGGAATTTCAATAAAAACGTTTACCTTTTCTGGAATTTCTCCGGCACCAAGTTTACTTATGTCCATATTAATTTTAGTAAATTATTAAATGTCTAACTCCGCGTAATGTGCATGGGATTGAATGAATTTCCTTCGTGGAGGAACTTCATCACCCATAAGAACTGAAAAAATTTGATCCGCTGCCTCTGCATCATCGATTTCAATTTTCTTTAATACGCGTGCGTTTGGGTCCATTGTTGTATTAAAAAGTTGATCAGGATTCATTTCTCCCAAACCTTTGTAGCGTTGAAGATTTACCTGGTCTTCTGACTTTCCAAATTCTTTAACAAGTTTGTCCTTTTCTTCCATATCGTACGCATAAAATGATTTCTTTCCAAAAGAAACTCTGAAAAGTGGTGGTTGGGCGACATAGAGGTGGCCACCTTCAATAATCGAGCGCATGTGACGGAAGAAGAAGGTTAAAATGAGCGTTCTAATATGCTCGCCGTCGACGTCCGCATCGGTCATGATAATAATTTTGTGATAGCGAAGTTTTGCATAGTCAACGGTGTCGCCGATTCCCATGCCGAGAGCTATAACAAGATCTTTAATTTCACGGAAATTTAATACCTTATCGAGATATGCCTTTTCACTATTAAGAATTTTTCCGCGAAGTGGAAGAATTGCTTGGAAGCGGCGATCTCGTCCTTGTTTTGCAGATCCACCTGCCGAATCTCCTTCTACAATAAAAAGTTCAGATTTTGATGCATCGCGCTCTTGGCAATCTGCGAGTTTTCCAGGGAGCGATGCGCCTTCTAAAGCTCCTTTTCGGAGCACTGCGTCTTTTGCAGCCTTTGCTGCTAAGCGCGCTTTTTGTGCAAGAAGAATTTTTCCTATAATTTCGCGCGCGATTTTTGGCTGTTCTTCAAACAACTCATCAAAGAATTTGTTGAGCTCAGTCTGAACAATACCCAAAACTTCTGGATTTCCAAGTTTTCCCTTTGTTTGGCCTTCAAATTGAAGATCAGAAGATGGCATTTTTACGTAGACAACGGCGGTCAAGCCTTCACGAACGTCTTCTCCACTAAGGCCACCAGCGTCTTTTACATCTTTCAGCATGCCCTCTTTTCGTGCATAAGCATTGACGGAACGAGTCAACGACGTTTTAAAACCTGTTAAATGTGTACCACCTTCTTTTGTATTAATGACGTTAACGAATGAAAGTACATTTTCGGCGACGCCGTCGTTATATTGCAGCGCAACTTCAAGTTCAATTTCTCCTGATTGTTTTTTGAAGTAGACGGGATCATGAAGAACTTTTTTGTTTTTATTCAGGTCGCGAAGCAATGAAAGAATACCACCATCAAAGAAGTATGCGACTTTTCTATCTTCGCGCTTATCTTCGATTGTAAATAAGACTGATGGAATAAGATATGCGCGGTCTTTAACGCGCTTCATGACAGATTTTAGACCAAGTTCAATGCCCTGCAAGAAAATTGTGTTGTCAGGAAGCCATGATGTTGCGGTTCCAGACTCTGCGACTATTCCTAAGATCGATTCAGGAACTTCTTTTACTGGGTATTGTGGAACACCAATCTTAAATTCTTGACGATAAATCTTGCCGTTTCTTTTTACCTCAACAATTAAATGAGTTGCAAGTGCGTTTACGCAGCTTGCTCCAACTCCATGAAGTCCACCTGAAACTCTATATGTCTTTCCATCAAATTTTCCTCCTGCATGAAGTTTTGTCATGACAAGCTCCAAAGCTGAAACACCGTACTGTTCGTTTACATCAACAGGAATTCCTCGACCATTATCAATAACTGTTAAATAACCATTTTCTAAGAGAATAATTTCAATTTTATTAGCAAATCCTGCGAGGGATTCGTCAATGGAGTTGTCTACGATTTCTGCTAGACAATGGTAAACTCCTTCAATAGAAGTGGAGCCAATATACATCGCGGGGCGCTTTCTGACAGGCTCTAAGCCTTCGAGTACTTTAATAGAATCTCCTGAATACGTATCGTCATTTGAGGCTGAAACCATAGAGGAAAAGTATACCTGAAGCGAGCCTTGAAAGCAAGTAATACGCGAGATAGAAAAGGTCGGCGGCCCGGGTCTGAGGTCTCCCCCAGTCCCGGGCCGCCAGTGCTCACAGTTGGGCTCCCGACTTGCGTCGGGGGGAACCTCCCAGGGTGAGCTAGAACTGAATCGTGTTCTTGAGCTCTTCCGGGATGGCATCGACCTTGTCTCGCCGATAGCCACCATCGGAGCCATCCGCATTGCCGGCTTCCGCGCCGACGGCTAGGTGAGCCGGATTGTCGGTGTCGATGCCGGATACGTCGACGTAGGCACCACCCGTGCTCGGGTCCCACACGGCCTTGTGGATGGTGATGCCGGCCTTGCTCGCCCTCCGCAAATGATCCGGGAGGAAGGTGTAGAGCTGGTCGTGCGGGTAGTACTTCATGATGCGTCGCGGCAAAAGCTTCATGTTCGCTCCGGTTCTTGTTCATGGACTCTCACTGTGGGTTCCAACACAGCGAAAGTTATCGGATGCGCAGCTACTGCGCATTTGTAAAGGTAATTATATCAAAATAGATCAATAAGCTCAAACTTGAGTGTAACGAGCTTTTTCAAGCTTTTTATAGGGTTTAATTTTATGCTCAAATCTTATGTCACGAAGCTTCATTTTCATAATTGTCTGCATTTCTACAAGATTCAGACTTAAATCCTGTAGATACCCTTCAATATGGTCCAGTCTTAACTCGATACTTGTCAGTCTTGCGTTAATTCTCTCTTCTAGTTCATCGATACGCTTATTAATTGCCTTATTGATAAAGAGATACGTAATAAAACCTACAATTAGTGGTGGAAAAAATGTCTCCCTTGTTATTCCAAAGAATTCTAAAGCCGATATTAGATCTGAGATGCTAAACATAGCAATCTTATATCAAGAAGATATTAAGAATTTATTAACGAAATAGGCGGGAGACTATCTTAGATTGGTCGTGCGGTTACCACGAAGCGTTTGCTATCAAATAGCCCAGTACACGTATATATCGTCATCATAGGCTCAGCAGAAGCCATAAGAATAGATGTGTCATTTGGTGATACGGTAGCCGTATTCTCTACCATAAACGTCTTTTGCGACTCATCTTCGTAACGGATACGAATTGTTTGGCCAGGCTTAACTTCCGTTAAAGGTCCCAATAAATCAGTCCAATTATGGCCATATAAAATGCTATTACCCTTCTCACCTGGAACAGGCGACATTGTTAAATACGAAACTCCCACTTCTGTAGTTTCCCATGTTTGATTATGAATTGTTGAAGGAATAATGGGGAGATTTATACTCGTTCCCGCAATAATAATATGTTTCGGACGAGGTAAATTTGGATTTTGAGTTGGAGTAGATTCGATATTTTGAGCTTGGGGAATGCGATAGAAATTAAGTCTTCGCGGGTTAAAGCGCGAGAGAGCAAGAAGAATGCTCAATGAAACCATTAAAATGCCCGCAACAATCAAGGTCTGCGCAAGCACATTAAGAGTTATTGGGAAGACTTTTTTCGAGCGTTGTAGCGTTTTATCCATACGCCAAAGATAAGGGCAACGAGCCCATATAACCAGAGTTTAAAAATGTATTCGTTACTACCAGTAAAGGCTAATCCTAACACCTTGCCTCC
>CAZTOA010000015.1:0-16637 GCA_964614975.1 uncultured Gammaproteobacteria bacterium
TTGTGTCTCTACTCTAGCAGATTCAAGTAGATTATCAAATTCTGCGATAGAATTACCCACGTTAATGCTGTTTATTATTTTTTCGTATTGATCTCCTTTTATAGTCATGTATTTGAAATGAATTCTACTAAATTTGTGCGTAAAATGCTCTAAGTTTGTCACCAGTCTCAATATTGAGTATCAACCTGTTTGTTTTATAAATAAACAAAAGTTACAATCTATTCATAATCATTGGGTGTTGTGAGTATGGTTTTGTTTTTATATATAATGTTAAATATTGATTTTTTTGAAAATAAGTTCCAACATAGTTTACCATCCCCTGCATCCGAAAATGACGTGGCCATATAGATCGCTATGCTGGTATAGCATACTTCCCGTTCGAGAAAGCGTAGTCTAAATGCTCAGCTCCTCCTCTTGCAATTGCAAATAGATTGCATTAACATTACAAAATGGGTGTATTGGGACAGATTATTGCAGCAAACATACTAGTTAGTCTCATTAGTTTTGTCGGACTCGTTACACTATTCCACAAGTCCCTCTTCTCACAAAAAACAATATATCTCCTCGTCAGTTTTGCCGCAGGCGTCATGCTCACCACAGCATTCATAGACGTATTACCCGAAGCAATTGAACACTTAGATCCAGAACTAGCCCTCAAATCAGTACTCGCTGGAATTGTAGGATCATTTATTATAGAAAAGCTCCTGTGGCATCACCATCACCATGGCGACACCCACGGAACCCACCCCACCACCCTCCTCGTGCTCGTCGGCGATGCCCTGCATAATCTTATCGACGGCATAGCCATCGCAGCAAGCTTTATCGCCAGTCCCGCACTCGGCATCGCCACAACGATCGCCATTATCGCTCACGAAATACCTCAAGAACTCGCCGATTTCTCTATTCTCATGCATGTAGGCGTAAAAAGAAACAAAGCACTATTTCTTAACTTTCTCTCAGCTCTTACTGCTATCGCCGGAGGCTTAATAGGCTATTTCTTTTTACAACAGTCCGAAGCATACATTCCGCACATCCTTTCTATTGCCGGCGGCGTCTTTATCTATATCGCAGCCGCCGATCTTATTCCAGAGCTACATAGAGAGCAAAAACAAAGAGATATCGCCTCGCAGTTACTTCCTTTCTTGCTTGGCATAGCTCTCATAACCTACCTTTCAAGCATATTCATCCATACGCACTAAATTCGCTCATAGAATGTTAGTTGAAGACTTTCGCGACAAGAAGAAGAGAAGCGCATATAACAGCAGCAATAGAGCTGACGCTCTATTGCTGAGTAAAATTTCAAAAAGTTAAAATTTTATGCCATTGGGTTATCAAGGCTATCCCACATATCTTTACTGACAAATTTTGTCAGGTTAACACCATCAAGAACTGCCTTAACAGCATATCTTACTTGGTGTGAACCAGATTTGGTGGTTCTTTCGTACTTAACCTTTTTTACGTCACCGGCTGGAACCTTGACTTTTTTTCTGTTTTTTACGTCGTAAAATTCTATATCATTCATGTTTAGTTGCACCTCCTTTCAATTGAACTCAAGCTAACTCATTTAAGTACATTTTTGAGGCTTTGTCAAGCGTAGAATGAGGTATGATAATACTATGAGAAGATTTCTAATTACGCTTATTTTCGCAGTCATCATTTTTGCTTTACCTCATCCGAGCCGAGCAGATTCCTTAGTCAATACTCCTCCAAAAATGCCAGAGCAACAGGAAGCTGTCATTGAGAAGATTTCTGAAACAGCTACAGTAAAATTTACGACTGGTCCCAAAAAAAACTCCTCAATTACCTTCCCCTTTAACTCGCAACAGATTCAAGGAAGAGACTATAAGGCCGGAGACAAAGTTATGATTGCTAAGATCGAGGACGGCTTAGGAGGTCCGCAATATTTTATTGTTGACTATGTTCGTAGGGATGCACTTATGCTTCTTGGGCTTCTATTTATCGCTTGTACAGTACTTATAGCAAGAAAAAAGGGAATTGCAGCCCTCTTGAGCATGGCTTTTACGTTTCTTGTTATCTTTAAATTTCTCCTACCTCAAATTCTTAATGGTCAGAATCCAATAATTGCCGCAGTAATGACAGGCATTATGACCGTTCCAGTAACCTACTATGCTTCACACGGTTTTAATAGAAAGACCCATTCGGCAGCGCTGGGCACAATTATCGCCCTAATTCTGACGAGTGTCCTTGCGTATTTCTCGATTGAAGCTTCAAAACTTACCGGATTTGCTACAGAAGATGCTGCGTTTCTAACTCTTGCAGTCCAAGGTGGCCTTAACATGAAGGGATTGCTTCTGGCTGGGATTATCGTTGGACTCATAGGTATTCTTGATGATATAACCGTTTCTCAGTCAGCCATAGTCTTTAAGTTAAAAGAAAATGCGCCTCATCTTTCTGTAAAAGAGCTGTATGTTCAGGGAATGGATATTGGAAAAGACCATATTGGGTCAGTCATTAATACACTTGTTCTCGTATATACAGGCGCAGCTTTGCCGTTCCTACTTTTATTTGTAGTAAACGGACAAAATCTAGGTACAGCAATAAATTATGAATTAATTTCTGAAGAAATTGTACGAACCTTAGTAGCAAGCATAGGACTTATTATGGCCGTCCCAATAACTACCTTTATAGCAGCAATTCAAAAGAAATAGTTACGCGCTCACATCTGTATGGCACACGCACACCCCATCTTTACAGCAGCTTTCTTCACCATTTTCGCAAGAACAGTCGCCTGATTTGCAATTACAATCACCGCCACACGCGCACATTTCGCCACAATCGCACTTTCCATCTTTGTGTGAATCTTCCATAGTTAAAAACGTAAATATATAACTCCCTCATTGTACATCTTTATTTAATATCTGCCATCTAAAATTCCGATATGAAAGCGTTTGTATTCTTAGTAGTCGTTGTTACTTTGTGCTTAGTAGTAAGATCACACTTTAGATTTTTTCTTATTACCTCAAATTCAATGATCCCAACTATAAAAGTAGGAGATGTTGTTATGACAATAAAAAAACCGCAATATTTCGAGGGAGATATTGTGACCTTCAAGATAAATAATCGTCACATAACACACAGACTTGTTTCGCAAGAAGGTTCTCACATCCAAACTAAGGGCGATGCAAATAGCGATAAAGACAGCTTTGGAACGAGCTCTTATGAAATAATTGGAAAAGTAATTCATATCCTTCATAGCGAAAATCTTAAGAAGAATTTAAGGTTCGTATTTTAAAGTAGGTGAAGAAAGGAGGTGAAATTATGAAATACATATACATGACCATTACCCTAGTTTTTATGTTCTTAGTTGGGCTTTTTGGCTATTCCGGAGCATTTTTTAGTAGCTCGGCGACATCAAAAGATAATATTCTGACAACGGGAAGCATCGATACAGTTTTGACTGATATAAACGAAACAAAGCTCGTCACCATATCAAATAGTTGGAATGCTACGGGGCTCTTACCAGGAACACAGTTACCGGAGACTACAATCAAAGTACGCAACAATGGCGCTGCAACTGCCCATCACTTGGATATCAAGTTTAGTTATACGGGCAGCCAAGAATTAGCAAAGAAAATAATCTTTAATTCAACGAATAATGGCTTTCGATTTGGTTCAGGACCAGGAGATAATACATCGATAAATCTTCTTACAACCCTTTTTGGAAGCACAGATGTTGATTACAGAATTTTTCAAGGCATATCTGGAAGTCCATTTTCTGCGAATACAGTTGATGGCGCAGACGGTACAGTAAAAGATAATAAAATTTCGCTGTCTGAGCTTGCTGTTGTAGACAAAATCCGATTTGAACCAGGCGAAGAAATTGGCGGCATTGCAGCAGGAACAGAAGCTTTACTATGGCTCAATGCTTTTGTCGACAATTCTCTTACTGTTCAAAATGAGTCAATAAATGTGACGATTACATTTACTTTGGACCAAGACTCGTCACAGCTATAACGCAATGTCCAAATCGTTAATAGAATACGCTCCTGCGCGTGTCCTAGTAATCTTATAGGCATGCGCAGGCGTATGTAGCGACAATCCTATGTCGAAAGCCAACTGGCGCATATAAAGGCCAGAGGAACCATCTACATCGATTGTGGCAATGTGGAATTCTTTTTCAGCAAGTTGCGGTAGGACATTACTCCATGCTTTTCTGATTTCATCTTGCCTAAAATCGCCTTTTACCTTGCTAATACGCTCTAAAATGTCGCTGAGGATTTCCACTCCTTTTATTTTTCTCATTGAAATTAACTCGATACGATGAATCGTCCTCTCTTTTTCGGGAACAACTATCTCGTCTAGCTTTCCCTGTCGTGCCCAGTAATAAAGAGGCTTTCCATTCACCGGTTTTGAAGAGTAGGGAGGGAATTTTTGCATAATAACGCCTTCAAAACCATTCAATGCTTTTTCAAGCTCTTCTTTCTGAATTTCTCTTGGCGCTATTTCCTGCGGAATTCCCAAAACATCATAACTATCCGTCGAAATGCCAAATAGTATCTCAACGCGATACGACTTATCTACATGAAGAAAATTTTCGCGTTCTTTATTGGCCGACCCAATAAGCAAAATCAATACGCCGTCGGCCATTGGATCAAGTCTTCCCGCATAACTTATTTTTTCGTACTTAAATTCTGGGTGTTGCAATCTAAATTCATCGATCGCTTCAAGAGGGGAAATTCCGGAGCGTTTATAGAGAGGTTTAACCAAAGGTGAAGGCGAAGACTTGGATTGCTGCATCATTGAACTGAATTGTAACACGAGATGGTTTTTGCGCACCAAATTTAACAAGCTTATATAGCCTATCTTTATCAATGTTTACTATCCCATTCTTCACATCCATACCAGCTTCGGCTGCTGAAATTGGCTTTCCGTCAATTAAAATTATTGCTTCCCCTGGTTTCTTGAGATCTTTTGGTCGCATCACAAGAAACACCTCCCTTGCTTGAAACGATAAATCTAAAACTGCATTTTTTGATGATTCTGCATATTCAGACGTAATATTCCATGTTCCACCGTATGCAAAAAAATCAGTCTCAACACTAGGTGGAACTGTATATTTCGCATTTATGTCTTTTAATACTTTCTCTGAAGAAGCAAAACGCTCCATGCGACCATATCCTAAATATGTTTCTGGCGTATTGCGCGTTGTCGGCGCAGAAGAATCCATGTCTAATAATTCTGAATCAACATTTTTCCCTGATTCTCGTAACAACTCTTGAATAACCTTCTCCGTTTTGTCATATTCACCTTCTCCAAAATGCGTGTACCGAATGTTTCCATCCTTGTCGATAAGATAATGGGCTGGCCAGTAACGATTATTATAGCTTTCCCAAATCTTGAAATCGTTGTCCTGAACGACTGGGTACGTAATACCATATTCTTCAAGCGCGTCTAAAACGTTCTTCTGATTTTTCTCGAATTCAAATTCGGGTGTATGCACGCCAATAACTACAAATCCATCATCTTTATATTTTTCGTACCATCCTATTACATGTGGAAAAGTACGAATACAATTTATACATGTGTACGTCCAAAAATCGACAAGCACTACTTTACCTTTAAGTGCGTCAAGGGTTAATGGTTCGGACTGCAACCATCTTGTCGCACCAATAAAATCTCTATTCGGCGCTGATGTTTTTTGTGAAAGTAAGCCTGCCATCAATCCCCCTTCATTATTTTTTAACTTATTAAGCTCAGTTTCAACTTTCTCGTTATTCTCAAGAGCCGTTAGTCCCTGTCCATACATTGGAAACACTTCGAGAATATATGTCTGGAACTTTCTATCAAGATTAAAGAATATTAAAAAGGCAGTCAGAATAATTAAAACTCCAAATGTTTTTTGAATTTTTTCTGCATTTCTTTTGAAGAAGGGGAGCGTTGTAAGAACTCTTTTTCCACCATATGCGATAAAAAATAAAGGAATCGCGGTGCCCAACGAATATGAAAAAGTTATTAAAATTAACTGTAACGTAATATTACTCGTCGCTGCAAGAGTTAAAACTGACGCCAATATTGGACCTACGCATGGCGTCCAAATGAGCCCCAACGTTATTCCTAATATAAATCCCCCGCTAAATCCTGTTCTCTGTTTTCCTTGTCCCAAAGAGCTAAACCGCGAAGTAAAATTCTCAAGTAACAGCTGCAACTTCGGAGTAAATGTCGCTAAACCAAACAATATGAGTAAAACGACAGCAATATTTCTTAAAACTTCTGTAGAAAAACCAAATGCATTAGCTATAGCAAACGAAAATACGGCAAAAAAAGTAAAGCTTGTAATGAATCCAGTAATCACCCCCAGAGGGCGACTTTTACCACTCTGAAGCGATCCAGATAAAACGATTGGCAATATTGGAAGTATGCAAGGTGAAAGAATTGTAACGAGACCAGCTAAAAAAGCAAAAGCAACAAGAATCATAATTTTTTGAATTCCCCTTCCAGAATCTGTACTTCAGGATTTGGGTTTCCATCATTATGTTCAAGTGTCAGAATAAACATCGTATGATCAGTTAGATCAGTTCCCGTAACGTATACACTTGTCAGCTCCTCATCAATTACCATTACTTTTCCAACACTATAAATACTAAATGGCTCCTTACGGACAACCCAACCTTCATAGTAATAACCTTCACGAAGTTTTGGCATATGTGTATATATGCCATATAATTTGTATTGCTTTTCTACTTGGTCATACTCAGTCTTGATTGTCGCATGAGTTTTTCCTTCTGTAACATGACCATCCATGTCTTTTCCGATTGTTACATCTGAAAGATCGGTGAAATTCTGGAAACTTGTCGTATAAACCTTCTCAAAGACTACCTGGTCAACTTTCACTGACAGCTTATCAACTTTTGGCTTTGCAGTAGGAAGCTTTGCGACAATGACTTTATCGGCATGTTTGAAGTTTGTAATATATGGCTGTGTTTTACCTTGTTCCATGTGGAGGGCGACTATTTTGTAGCCATTCAGCATCATGTACATACCGAATACGATGAGTACCGCAGCGATTGCATATTCTAGGGCGACTAATTTCTTCATAGATTCTTGCAATATAATATCATATTCAGTATTATGGAAGCTAGCATGATTATATTCATCAAGCTCATCGTTAATGCAATCGCAATCTTTCTAACTGCTCAGATTTTACCTGGTGTTGAACTTGCAAATCTTACAACTGCTTTGCTTGTTGCGATCGTCTTAGCGGGAATCAACATGTTTATTAAACCGATAGTGCTCATATTTACCCTTCCTATCAATGTAATTACGCTCGGATTGTTCACTTTTGTGATTAACGGCCTCTTTATTCTTCTGGCAAGTAACATCGTCGATGGCTTTAATGTGCCAAACTTTTGGCACGCAATACTCTTTGCTTTAGTCCTCTCAATAGTAAACTCTCTTCTTGTGTGGATAGTGAAGTAATTGAAGCTAGAAATTATCCTTTCTCAGGAACCCAGAATTCATCGCCGAGAATGTTCCATTCGAGTCGCTCTTCATCAGGCATTTCAGGATTAAAGTGCTGATTTACAAAATAGAAGACAACTGATGGCTCACTTGAGAAGTTAGCGCCTCCATGTGCGACGCCGCGCGGAATATATACAAGTCTTGATCTGCCCGCGCCCATTGCAATTTTCAGAGATTTTCCTGCAGTTGGAGATTCTGCTCTAAGGTCCCAGAGGCCAAGAAGCAAGTAATCCTGTGGTGGCACGTACCAAATATCTTCTTGATTATAATGCAAGTGCCACGCTTTTATGCTGCTAGGCAAAAGAACAGAACGGTTTACCTGCAAAGGTTTAAAGTCTGGCATTTCAGGAAATGATCCATCTTCAGAAAGACGCACAATTTCTTCAAACATACCATCTTGAGTAGAAAAAATTGGCCTATCGATTATTTTTACGCCATCAATCGCGTCTTTGATTGAATAGGATTGCTTTGAAACTTTTTCTTGATAATCTGGAAGAATGTCGCTTACCGTTAATTTTCTCATGTGAATAGTATACCGTCAGATGTAATTAAAGTATAGTCGTTGTGTCGATAGGCTTCGCAATAAGCGGCGTATCATCTGTATTGCTTTCTAATTTTATTTTTTCTACAACTTTCGTTAGCTGGCGCGTGCGCGTAATATCAACTTTTTGATAGGTATTTGAGAGCGTCTGAATTTGCCTTCCCATGCTTCCAAACTCTTCACTATACATTTCAAATTGTTTCTCAAATTCTTTTATATGCCCGACAATTTTATGAATATTTTTTTGGTATACAAAGTTATCGTGAGCTTGGCGAATCATTCTTAAAATTGCCGTAAAGCTGAATGGGCCTGCCAGGACAACTTTTTTAACCATTGCTTCTGTCCAAATATCAGACATTTTTTCGTAAATATATGAAAAGATCATTTCATTCGGTACAAATAACATGACAAAATCCACAGTATTATCCTCCGGATTTATATAGTCGCGCGTACTAATTTGTGTTATTTTTGTGCGAACATCTTTTGCGAACTCCTTATACAGCTGCTCTTTTAGCATACGATCATCGGTTTCAGCGGCTTTTTGGAGGTTCGCATAAGGAAATTTCACATCAATATTAATGCGCGTCTTATCTGGGAGGAAAATAGCGAAATCAGGACGCGTAGAAGTAGAAGATTGGGCCTTATTGTATTCAAAATCAACACCTTTCACAAAACCTGCCATCTTTAGAAGATCTTCAGCAACCTGCTCACCAAATTGTCCTCTGAGCTGATTATTTGTTAAAACCTTGCGCAAACTGTCTGTTGTCGTTGATAATTCTTTCGTAATCTTTTCATGGTCCTTTATCTGTTGAAGAATAGATTGGGCTGTCCGTTCGCGCTCATTCATGTCCTTCTGAATCCCTTCAACAAGCTTTTCGATCATCAACCGCTTGTTATCGAGATCAGTCTTAATCTCTTTCTTCTCTGCTCCTAATTTTTCATTTGCGAGAGAAATTAACTGCTCACTGGCGTTCTGAAGGACTTTAGGAAACATTTCAGTAAGCTTTTTTTCAAGCTCCTCAGACATTCCTTCGTCTTTTTTACGAGAAACAATAAGCTGAAAGATAATAAAAGCAGCGACGGCACCAATAGCGACACCTAAAATAAGTTCAATTGACATAGCGCTATTAGTATAGCAGAAGAAGATTACGTTTAGATTAAGTTGGAGCCTTCAAAGATTTTCGGTTTCAACCAACTTTGTGAGGTTGAACCTTCTTTGCGCTCAGCAGTTCCAGGCTGAACTTCTTCCTGATCTTCAGGAGCGGTTTGAGGCTGGAATTCAGGTTCTTCAGCTTGCGGTGCAGCCTGTGGAGTCATAGCTTGAGCTGCAGGCTGTTGTTGCATTTGTGGCTGTTGAACAGCTTGAGGCTGTTGTATTGGCTGTTGTTGCATAGGGGCTGGTGCCTGTTGAGGCTGTTGCATAGACTGTTGTTGCTGCATAGGTGGTTGCTGCGGCATTTGTGGCTGTTGTGGCGCAGTAAAACCGTTCATATTAGCTGCTGGAGCAGCTGCGACCTTTTTAATGGCACCACTATTTAATAAGAACGCGCTCGCTTCAAATGTTTGAGCTGAAACAGCGTGCGCGGTGAAGTTATTTGTAGCTGAAGTAATACCTGTATATAAGTTTGTCGCTGTATCTTTATCGATTTTTGCATTCAAACTGCGAAGCAAATCAGTCATTATTTCAGACATTGAAGCTGCTTTTTTATCTACAACATTGACCGTACCATAATTATTGTTTGTAAAATGTCGGTCAATATTAATAATCTCTACGCCACTAAATTTATCTTTTTGATTGTTGTAGAGATTCCCTAAAGCATTGAGTGTAGGTGTATAAACTGTCACAATAACATCAGGTCGGCCTCCACTGTAGTTAAATTTAACTTTTTCGTGGTTAAGCTTATCCATACCCTCTTTAGGTTGAATAATAAGATTAAAATGGTCGCCTTCAATATTGTAGGTAACTTTATCAACTGCACCTTCTGTATATGGAAATGAAACAACAAGTGTGTTTCCTTCTGAAGAAAGTTGAGTCTGAATTTTATCTTGTCCTATGAGGCCAAATTGAGGATTTACTTCTTCTGGAGCTGTAAGAGTGACCTGCTTTCCCATATTAAGCAATGTAAGATAGAGAGCCGTCGCAGAAGCGACTGCATCGAGATTTGGATTTTGTGGAAGGCAGATCGAGATTGACTGCTTCTCATTAAAAATCTGCGCTATGCGCGCAGATTCTGCGGTTTTTCTCATATACTATAAGATTTTATCACATCACCCTGCATTATGTCAAGTTGAGGGTCAAAGAGGAGTCCAGCTTCATCATCTTTCTTTACTTCTTTTACTGTCTTGGCGCGCTGTTTTATAGTAGCGAGCACAGATTCTCCCTGAGATCGGTTTTCTCTAAAGATTTCAACGCGATCGTGCACGTCAAGACGGCCTTTAGTGACTTTTACACCAGCGATTTTACTTCCATCAATTGTAAAGATCGTAGTGATTTTTGCTTCTCCCTTGAATGACTTTTCCTTGTCTTCACGCTCTTTAAGCAAATCTGATACTTCGTGAAGCTCTTCTAAGAGTTTATAGATTATATTATAGGTCTTAATGACCACCTTTTCTTGACGAGCAACATATTCGATTTGTTTTGTTGGTTTTACATTAAATCCTATGACGACAGCCTTTGAAACTTTAGCTAGAAAAATGTCGGAATTCGTAAGATCACCGATTCCTGAGAAAACAATGTCGATGGACTCACTTTTTTCGAGGCTAGGAAGTAGGGCATCGAGCGCACCTTGTGAATCGGCCTTAATAATAAGATGTAATTTCTTTCCTTCTTCTTCAAAAAAACCGGCAAAATCGTGGTCAACCGCAGCTTCTTTTACTTCATCGACGTGTTCTGGACGTATTCTAGAGAGTAAAACTCCGACATCCGGCGTTTCTTTGAAACCAGACAATATAAACGGCATAGAAGGACGGACTTCTTTAACTAAAGTGCCTTTATCAGACATGAGTGACCTGATTTTTGCCTCTTTTGAGCCTGCATATACAGTTTCACCGACGCGAAGAACACCATTTTTTATGATACATGAGGCTGTTATGCCTGATTTTTCCTGACGCGTTTCTATTACAAAGGCATCAAGATCTGCTGCGTCATCGTATGTAAGATTCTTTTCGGAGGCTATATACAGGACGCCCTCCAATAAATCGTTAACTCCTGCGCCGGTTTTGGCTGAAATTTCTACTTCAGTAACAGTTCCGCCAAAACCTTCTACTTGCACGCCATGTTTCGCTAAGTCCTGCTTTACGCGCGAAGAATTCGCCGTTTGCAGGTCAATTTTATTCATGGCGACAATAAAGGGAATTTCAGCTTGTTGGATATGCGTAATAGACTCAATTGTCTGCGGCATTACAGATGAGGTTGCGTCGACAATTAAAATAGCGATATCTGCAGCTTGCGCACCGCGCATGCGGAGCTTTGTGAAGGCCTCATGCCCTGGAGTGTCAATAAAGGTAATTTTGTTTGTGTGATAGCCTTTTATCGCGGTTTCAGCCTCATACGCACCAATAGATTGCGTAATGCCGCCCGCTTCGCGTGCTGTTACTGTTGTTTTTCGAATATAGTCAAGCAAAGTCGTCTTTCCATGATCTACATGGCCTAATACGACAACAACTGGTGGTCTATATTGCTTTGACATAGTCTTCCTTGCTTATTACGCTGCTTCAGCTTCTGATGCAGGTTCTGTATCTGTTGCAGTGGGAGATTCAGCAGGAGCAGCTACTTCTGGCACCTCATCTTCGGTTGCCTCTGGAACTTCAGCTTTGGCTTCAGGCTCAGACTCAAGTTTTACCGGCACTTCCTTATTATCTGACTGGATCTGAATAATATCAAGCTCGTAATCAACAAGTTTTGAAGCTAAATTAACATTAACCCCACCTCGACCAATAGCGAGAGGTGCTTGTTCTTCGGTAACTTTAATCTCTGCTCTTTTATTTTTCTTATCTAAGACAATCGATTCAACCGTTGCAGGGGAAAGAGCTTCACGAATGAAGGTTTCTTCGTCCTCACTATATTGAATAATATCGATTTTTTCGTTTCCGCCAAGTTCATCTGTAACAGATTTAACGCGAATTCCCTTTTGGCCAACACATGCGCCCACAGGATCAACACCACTCTGATCAGAATGAACTGCTATTTTTGTTCGATCGCCTGGCTCACGAACAACGCGATATATTTTTACCGTCCCACTGGCTATTTCTGGGACTTCTTTTGCAAAGAGTTCGCTAACTAAATTTGGATGCGATCGCGAAAGAATAATGCGCGAATTACCAAAATGATCTTCTTTAATTTCTTTAATATAAACGGTCAGCGTATCGTTTAAGCGATATTGCTCATTGCGGATCTGTTCTTCAACTGGGAGAATTCCTTCTGCTTTTCCGATATCAAACGAGACAAAACGGCCTTCGAAACGAATGACTCGTCCGCGAATCATTGTTCCGACCTGCCCTGTATAGTGTTGTACGATATGTCGCTTTTCAGCTTCGCGAATCTGTTGGAGAATAACCTGACGAGCAGTTTGGGCTGCTATACGGCCAAATCCCGGAGGGGTAATATCTTTATCTTCTTCGAAAATATGCATTTCACCACTATCTTGGTTGAGTTTTACTTCAAGATTATGTTCGACTTCACCTGCTTCGGCTTCTTCATCAATATTATGTTTTTTTCCATAATCCTTAAGATATGCCGCCAAAACGGCTGCTTTTATTGAGTCAACAACATCCTGAGGAGAAATTCCTCTTTCTGTCGCGACTTGGTTTAATGCTAAGAAAAATTCGCTTTTTACAACTGTCATAGTATGGCAATTGTAGCACAGCAAAGAGAAAAATTAAACTGAAACGGTGTTCTGAGGAGTTCCATTAATATGAGCAGTTATATTCTGCAACGTAGTTAATAGTATTGTATGAATTGCTTCCTTACTATTAAATGCATTATGAGGCGTTACAAGCACCTTAGGATGCCTTACAAGAACATGATCCATAACAAGTGTTTGGAAGTCAACTTTTTTCCTAAATTCACTTGAAATAAGCTCAGCTTCTTCATTAAGCGCTGCTTCTTCTTCAAGCACATCAAGTCCTACGCCAGCCAAAACACCTTTCTCGAGGCCAATAATAAGCGCTTTTGTTTCTATTAGTCCTCCACGTGCGGTGTTTATAAGATATGAGCCTTTCTTCATCCTAAGAATGTTTTTCTTGTTGATGAAGTGCTTTGTTTCAGGAAGAAGTGGGAGATGGAGTGTGACGACATCAGCATTTTCAAGAAGATAATTAAGTTCCACATATTTAAATCCAAGTTCTTTTTCAAGCGACTGATCGTGGCTTCGATTATAAACAATGATTTTCATATCGAAGCCTTTGGCAATTTTAGCTACTTCTTGTCCAATCTTTCCGAATCCGATTATGCCGATTGTCTTATTGTGAATATCTATACCTGTAAACTGATCATTATCAAAACTTCCTAATTTTGTCATTGCGACGGATTCATAAATCCGTCGTGTTAAAGCTAGCAACAAAGCAAATGTAAACTCAGCGACCGTTCGATCGCCATAACGAGGCACGTTAGAGACTGCAATATCGTTTCGTGCACAATATTTTATATCGATATGATCATAGCCTGTAGAGCGCGTTGCAATGGATTTTAAGCGAGGAAATTGTACGAGGACTGATGAATTTAATTGTGAGTATATAAATGTCGATACCACCTCTAAATGGGCATAATTTTTTGCATTTTCGGGAAGAAGTTTTTCCGTAGATATCAATGCATGAGGAAAATGCTTCTTAATTATTGGGATTTCCCATTCATCTACTTCGAAGAATCCAACATTCATACTTCTTATGCTATAATTTTGCTTGCTACTTTGCAATAAACATCGATACCAGGGGTACTCAAGTGGCCAACGAGGGCAGACTGTAAATCTGCTGGCAATTGCCTCCGAAGGTTCGAATCCTTCCCCCTGGACACAGTTACTCATTTAGATATCCGAATATGCAAAATAACTTTGAGGAAAACAAAAAAGTAGTCGAAAGACTAGTTCAATGCATTAATGATAAGAAAATTGAGGTCATGGACGAGTTATTTCATGAAGATGGCATCATGGATTGGCCACAATCAGGAGAACAAATAATCGGCGGTGACAATCGACGAGGAGTTTACCAATCTTTTCCACAACTCCCTACAATAACCCCAAAAAGAATTATTGGATCTGGAGATCTTGTTGTCGCAGAAGCTTCTTTAAACTACGGAGATGATAAAGAATATAAATCAGTCTTCATTTTTGAATTTGAAGGAGGAAAAATAAAGAAAGAAACAGCCTATTGGAGCGAACCTTTCGATGCTCCAGAATGGCGAGCGCGGTGGGTTACGAAACTTAATCATGAATAAAGCAGGAATAATTTTTATTAGCTTGCTTCTTCTAGTTTTTGGTGCTGGCGCCTTGTATGTCATACGTCAATCGGGTGATATGTTGCCTGCACAGTCGCCAAGTCCTATTCCAACAACTGCCCCATCTAGTTCATGTCAATCAGACAGCGATTGTCCAGCTCGACAAGGATGCTTTTCATATCAATGTATAAGCAACGAATGTCGAAAGATAAATATGTGTACCGATGAGTAAATTTACTATGAAAAAAGGAGTTGACTATATCGGTGTATCTGCGGGAGCACTTATTCTTAACGAAAAGGGTGAAATTTTCTTAAATAAGCGAAGCCAGAATACTAGGAATTCGCGTGGGCAATGGGAGGCTCCGGGTGGGGCTGTTGAATTTGGTGAGACTCGTGAAGAAGCCGTTGTAAGAGAAATAAAAGAGGAATTTGGGGTTGATATCGAGATCGTCAGAATGCTTCAAGTTGCTGATGAGATTCTTCCTGAAGATAAACAGCATTGGGTCGCGACAACATACATTGTCAAAATTAAGGACGGACAGATTCCAAAGATTATGGAACCAGATAAGTCCGATGAAATTGGCTGGTTTTCATTAGATAACTTGCCCTCTCCATTATCCTATATAACTCAGCTCGATATCTCCGCATATAGTGAACAAACAGATTTTAGTGAAGGTCGTGATCTTGAGACTGTTGCACAGGAACTTAGTTTATAAGGGTAGTTATTTCTCCTTGAACGAACAAATTCAAAAACTTCCTAAGCTCACCTCTTTAATAAATTTTTAACTTCTACCCTGTATCTTGAGCTATAATTATGTTCATGACACAAATCAAGAATCTATTTCGAAAAATATCAGCTCTATCGTGGAGAGAAGGAGACATATATGTCGCAAAAGCTGTGGAATTTGAGATAGCAAGTCAAGGTAAAACAAAAACAGAAGCTTTATCCAATCTAAAAGAAGCTTTGGAATTGTATTTTGAAGATGAGCAGAAGACTGGCCAATCTACACCCTACAAAGATTTAACCCTAGAAAACTTAGACATCCGCTATGCCTGAACTTTATTCTGCAAGGACAATTCTAAAGGTTCTCCGTAAAGCTGGCTTCCAAAAAGTTTCGCAAAGAGGAAGTCATGTGAAATTATTAATGCTAAAAGGAGGGAAGAAATTAACGACAATAGTACCAAACCATAAAATAGTTGCTTCAGGTACATTTGGTAGTATATTAAGATAAGCAGACATGACTAAAGCAAAATTTAAAAGTTACCTTAAGAAATAACGTTATGCACATTAAACACGCAACAACTCCAGAAGAAATCGAGGACGCAAAATCTGTTCGCAAATTAGTTTTTCAAATTGAACAATGTATTGATCAAGCAGCCGATTTCGATGAGAATGATGGAAACGCGCTCCACTTCGTCGCATATGAGGAAAAACCTATTGGAGCAGCACGTGTAAGATTTCCAGATCATGAAAAACGTGCGAAAGTTGAGAGAGTCTCAGTTATTCCTGAATATAGAGGAAAAGGTGTTGGGAAGGAATTGATGATTCTTATTGACGAACATTTGCAAAAACTAGAAGTAGAAGAAATTTATCTGGATGCCCAAACACATGTAAGAAACTTTTACGAAAAACTCGGTTATACTCAAGCAGGAGATGTGTTTGAAGAAGTCGGCATTCCGCATATTGTAATGGTAAAAAGACTTCGAAAATAAATCCCCATAAACACATGCGCAATATTAAATTAAGTTATGCGATTAATTTTTTAAATTCTTCGTTATTTTGGATCCCTATTTGGGTCTTCTATTACCTCCGATTCACAAACTATGCAGGCATCGGCATTATCGAATCCATAATGATTTTTACTTCTATAAGTGCCGAAATTCCTACTGGAGCAATCGCTGATTTATTAGGAAAAAGAGTGACACTCATTGCATCGTTTCTTTTTCGTGCAGCAGGTAACATTCTCATGGGTCTCGCTGTTTCATTTGGACAAATAGGATTGTCTGTTTTTATCATGACAATCGGAGGAGCGCTTTTCTCAGGAACAATGGAGTCACTTATCTATGATTCGTTAAAAGAAAAAGGCAAAGAAGATACATTTGACAAAGTTATAGCACACACGACATCGATACAACTTATCGGCTCCGCAATTGCTGCGATCCTCGGAGGATATTTCTATTCGATTG
>CAZTOA010000016.1:0-16571 GCA_964614975.1 uncultured Gammaproteobacteria bacterium
CATTACCAGGTTACAAGGTAAATAATTTTAATAAAAATGTATGTTGTCATTACTATGATTACCGTATTAGTTATACGAGTTATATTGTCTGTAAATTCTGATCTTTCAAGTAGCCTGGACGTTATAAAAGTATTGAGAAGAAGACATAAAAGCGATACGATAGGCACAAGAATGATTAGCCAGGTATCAACAACCTGATCAGTTCCGATTGGAAGTGAATAAAATAATGGAATTTGGGGAGGTAATCGTACATAACCTACAGCAAGTAAGAGCAACATTACCGCGCAAGAGATAAAATAAAGAACTGGAACTGAAAGATTCATGCTTTTAAACATAGTGTCATTATAACAAAGTGCGCCATTTGACAGATTATAAGTGCAGAGAGTACAATTGACTTATGTTTACGCTACCTGATCTACCTTACGACTTCGCAGCACTTGAACCCCACATTGATGAAGAGACAATGCATCTTCACCATGATAAACATCATGCCACCTATGTAACAAATCTGAATACTGCTCTTGAAAAATATAGCGAGTATAATTCAATGGCCATTGAAGAACTTGTAGCTAATATTGATAAAGTTCCCGAAGATATCCGTACAGCAGTCCGAAATAACGGAGGTGGCCACTATAATCACAGCCTTTTTTGGACACTTATGTCACCTGACGGTGGAGGCGAACCAGAGGGTGTAGTAAAAGAAAAAATTAATGCAGCGTTTGGCGGTTTTTCAACATTTACAGAAGCTTTTAATAAGGCGGGACTTGGAAGATTCGGTAGTGGCTGGGTATGGCTTACTGTAAAAAATGGAACACTAGAAATAGTTTCTACACCAAATCAGGACTCTCCACTCATGGAAGGCGTACATTCTATATTAGCTTGTGACGTCTGGGAACATGCATATTACCTTAAATACCAAAATAAAAGAGCCGATTATCTCGCTTCATGGTGGAATGTAGTAAACTGGAAAAAAGTCTCTGAACTATACGATACGGCTCAAAAATGAAACGCTTTTTCTACATAATTCCTTTTCTTGCCCTCACCGCTATCTCGTTTTTATATAAAGATCAAATAGTACGCACGCTTTCAGAATATCGACAAAGAACACAAAACCCAAGTGGAGAAAGCATTGTAGAACTCAATACCTCAAGACTTCTTACCGTTACACCTTTTCAGAAACCAACTACTACTCCTTTGCCAAAAAGAAAAGCAGTCGCAGCAAAAACCCCTTCACAAGAAGAATGGGGAATTGCAAAAGAAATTAGTGAAGGTACCTATACAATCCGCGTTGGAAGTGATGCAGCTATGGGAAGTCCTCAAGAAGTTTTTGCCGCTCTAAACGCGTATCGCAATACAAGTGGTCGCTCCTCACTATCATGGGATGACAAACTTGCTTCTTACGCTCAAACTCGCGCAGACCATATGAATAGCATTCAGACTACAGACAAACATGAAGGATTTAATCGCTTCCTTGAACAAGAAGATGGCTTTAATAAGCTTGGGTTTTATCGTGTTGGTGAAAACTCTTACTATGGTGGACCTTTAAATGGGACACATGTTATCGAATGGGTTTTTGCAAAAAGTCCTGGACACGATGCAAATCAGAAGGATGCCGATTGGACACATGTGGGAATTGGGGTAACCGACTCTACAGTTAACCTTAACTTTGGTGGAAGTAAAATGTAGTTAGACTTTCTCCTGGACTTTGTATTCGAGCTTCTTACCAATCAACATCCTCGTATGTGCCTCTAGTGCTGGCAATGATGAGAAGAGGAATGAAATTACAGGAAGAAGATACCATTGTATGAATAGCATTGGCACATTTTTCAAATCCGTTTTTATCTTGGCCTTTTCTCTTAGTTTGTAATCGAGATATATTGACAAAATAAGTACTACAGACGACAGAGTTAATATGAAGGATGAAAGTTTTGGCAAAAGAAAACCGAAGACTGTTCTTCTAAAGACTGGATTCACCAATGGTGGAATCGACGCACTAATAGTTAAAAGGAAAAAAGACGTAGGCCAAAAAAAGTGCGTCTCGCAAATATGAAGAACTCTCTTAAGCTTAATAACAAAATTTATTTGTGGACTATGGAATGATCTAATAAGCGCATAAGGAATATCAGTAACTCCCCAAGCCCAGCGCTTTTCTTGTTCGTATCGTGCTTTAAAAGTTTTAATCAAACTAGTCGATAAAAGACCGTCTCGAATTATTGGCATATAAATAGGCACGGTCTTTACCTTATCACCAAGTGTAAAGAATGCCTGCATCCAAATATGCCAATCCTCCGGAATAACATCGGTATCCCAATACCCGATTGCTTCTATTAATGAAAGGTTTGTTGAATATGTTGAGATTTGAATAAGCACATCTTCTTGTGATAAATAAGCAAAGCGAGCGACTGATGATAGGATTGTTTGTACACGGACTGGCATAGGTAATTTCCAGAAGTTGTTATATAAGAGTACTGGAGCAGCATAAAAGTGATACTGACTATCAGGATTTACTAGAAATTTATAGGTAACACATGCTAAGTAATTCGGAGGTAATAAACTATCAGCATCACATACAGTTACGATAGCTTTTTCAGAAGAGATACCTAGTTCTTTTACTTTTTTTGATATAAATTTTGCAGCGTGTGTTGCATTACTTGCTTTTCCTATTGCTTCTCCGGATGTTAGCTCATGATACGTTGTCGACATACTTCCAAAAACATGCCCAAATTTTTCTGTAATTTCTGCACTTCGTATTTTTGCAGCTTCACCCTCACGAACTTCCATTCCAAATACAACGTGAATTTTTTTTAGATCATAGTTTTGCTTCGAGAGGTATTCCATTGTCGCAATTAGCTTTGCAATCGACTCCTTATAATTAACAACAAGAATAAAATGGTGAATATCTTTAGAGCCTTCAATTTCTTTAACCTCGCTAATCCAGTCAATTTGTTCGGCCCTTTTCATGAGTCGGTATGAGACTATTGAATAGTATGCTGTTTTCATAGCTTTATAGAAAAAAAAGATCATGTAAGAAAGAATTATGTATGCAGCTACAGCTGGATGAAAAAAGGAGAGCCAGACGGGCATAAAGATTGTTGCCCATACCAATACTGGAATCAATATTTCGATAAATCGATACAATTTACTCGATTTATCAACATGATACCTATTGATTTGGGTTGTCATATCAGTAAATTTCATTATTTACATTATAGCAGAATACTACTTGGTATGTGAATAGACAAATCCAGTAAGACCGATTGCACAAAGCAAAGCGAGGTTAATGAGAGAAAGCATATTGAACACAAATAATACGCTAAGAATCCCTAGAAATGAAGAAAAAACTATCGCAATGACTCTTTTGACACGCAAAAGGGTGAGGGTGAAATACAACAAAGTTGTTCCCAAACAATGCAGAAACAATATGATTAGAGCGTTATCTGGGCGAAGATTTAATATGATCAGCCCCATTAATAATGCAATTATTCCAATGGTAATAGGAAGACGATGCTGCATAGTATCCATTATACTTATCTCATGTCCCCAAAATTACAGAATCTGATCATTGGCGCATCGCTGCTAGGAATTTTTGTCTATTTTGCCACTGACGTGTTTAGGAAAAACTATAATCCTCCAGTAACACCTAAGGAAAAGGTTGCGATTGTATCTCCAATTCCTACAGAGGCTCTTGTCGAGTGCTCTGGCCCATACTTTGATATTAAAGAAGGCGCTACGTGGAAATATAAAGTAACTACCTCTGGCGATAAAAGTGAAACCACCACACTATCTACTGAACTCCTTCGCAAAAGTTTAGGCAAAATAGAGTTTCTAACTAATGATGTTTCTACTGGAAAAAAGACAACGACTGAAATTTTATGTAAGAACTCAGGCCTATATGGCTTACCTATTCCTCTCTTTCCAAGCGAAGCGCTCGGCGATGTTCCCTCAGAACTCATTTCTTCGCTTTCGCAAAATATACTTTTTATTCCTAATAAAAAAGTCTATAAAAATAAAACTTGGAGTTCAGATATTGATATAGGCGGTTTTCTTCCTATAAAAATATCTGATTATTCGCTTGCACTTAACTTTAAGGTTTCAGAAAGTAACCAAATATTATTACCTAGCAAAAAAAGTGTTCAAGGAATAACTATTCAAACTTCTACAAACACGCAGGGGCCAATTGATTTAAGCTCTTTAGTTAAAATAAACTATCGACTAGGTGAGGGATCTGGCTTAATAGATGGTGCAATCAGTATTAAAATGCCTTCGAAACCTGAGGTAAAAACTAAGATAGAGCTAGTAAGCTTCTCAAGCCCTCTTTGACTTCATCGTTTCAACGATGCTGTTTGGCACTTCCTCATAGTGAGAAGGTTCCATGTAGAAGAATCCACGGCCTTGTGTTAGAGATCTAATAGTTGTTGCATAACCGGAAAGCTCAGCCAATGGGGCATTTGCTTTTACAATAGTTGAATTACCTCTGTTTTCTGTTCCAAGAATCTTTCCTCTTCTACTCGATAGATCGCCAATAACTGTTCCCATGAACTCGTCTGGAACGGTAGTTTCCATTTTCATGATTGGCTCAAGTAATGAAAGTCCTGCTTTTTTAGCACCTTCTTGTAGACCAATCGATCCAGCGATCTTAAATGCCATATCTGAAGAGTCAACATCATGGAATGTTCCATCATAAAGTGTTACTTCCATGTCGGTGACTGGATATCCTAATAGAACACCCTTTTCCATTGCTTCGACAACACCCTTCTCTACTGAAGGAATAAATTCCTGTGGAATAGCCCCTCCTTTAATCGCATTAACATATTTGTATCCTTCGCCTCTTCCGAGTGGCTTAAGACGTAAGAAACAATGTCCATATTGTCCTCGACCTCCACTTTGTCGAATATATTTTCCTTCAACCTCGACTTCTTTCGAAATTGTTTCACGATAGGCGACTTGTGGTTTACCGACATCAACATTGAGCCCCATTTCTCGTTGCATGCGGTCAACAAGAATCTCGAGGTGTAGCTCACCCATTCCCGAAATAATAGTTTGTCCAGTTTCATGATCAACTTTTACTCGAAATGTTGGATCCTCATCAGAAAGTCTTTGCAGAACATAAGAAAGTTTTTCTTGGTCAGATTTTGTTTTTGGTTCAATTGCAAGAGAAATAACTGGTTCTGGGAATGTTATTTGTTCGAGAATAATAGGATTTTTCTCATCAGAGAGACTATCACCAGTTCCTGTATCTTTTGGACCAATAAGTCCGACGATCTCACCTGCATATGCCTTATCAATTTCTTCACGATTATTTGCATGCATGATCATAATGCGACTTACTCGCTCTCTCTTTCCATTACTTGCGTTATAAAGATATGATCCTGTTTCAAGAACGCCAGAGTAAATACGTGCATAAGTCAACTTTCCAACGTGTGGGTCGAGTTGAATCTTAAAAGCGATCGCAGCTAAATCTTCATCAACACTTAACTTGCGCTCAATTTCTTCTTCTGTTCCTGGTTTAAGTCCTTTAATTACTTTAAGATCAGCTGGTGATGGTAAGAAATCTACAACTCCGTCTAAAAGTGGCTGCACTCCTTTATTTCTTAATGAAGTTCCTGCATAAATTGGAACAATTTGGTAGGCAATTGTTGCTTTTCGAATTCCTTTCATTAACTCTTCGTTAGATATTTCTTCACCTGCAAAGAATTTTTCTAAAAGATCATCGTTAAATTCGCATACAGCTTCGATCATTTCTTGTCTTTTTGCTTTTGCAAGTTCTAACATATCAGCTGGAATTTCCTCTATATCGTAGTCAGTTCCTTTATCATCTTTCTTGCCCCATACATACGCCTCCATTGTTATAAGGTTTACTACACCGACAAACGTCGACTCAGCACCAATTGGATACATAATAGGAACAGGCTTTGCTTGAAGTCGCTCGCGAATATCGGTCATTGTATTCTCAAAGTTCGCACCGATTTTATCCATTTTATTAATAAAACAGATACGAGGAACATTGTACTTATCAGCTTGTCGCCATACTGTTTCTGATTGAGATTGGACACCCTCTTCTGCATCAAATACCATAACGGCTCCATCGAGTACACGAAGCGATCGCTCTACCTCGGCGGTAAAATCTACGTGGCCAGGAGTATCAATAATATTTATGCGGATATCCTTCCAGAATGCAGTTGTCGCAGCAGAAACGATTGTAATACCTCTTTCTCTTTCTTGATCCATCCAGTCCATTTGAGTATCACCATCATCAATATCACCGATCTTATATGTTCGACCCGTATAAAAAAGAATGCGCTCAGTTGTGGTTGTTTTACCGGCATCAATATGCGCGATAATACCAATGTTTCTGATCTTTTCGGGATCAATAGTCCTATTCTTAGTAATGATGTTCTGTTGAGCCATTGTAGTAGTATTTTACCAGTTAAAGTGGGCGAATGCTTTATTCGCTTGAGCCACTTTTTCGACTTGAAGTCTTTTATTAACAGCTTCGCCCTGATTTTGATAGGCGTCCATTATCTCAGCATAAAGTTTATTCTCAAAAGATTTGTATTGTTTGTTCGAACGAGCATTTGCTCCATTTACAATCCAATTTAAGGCGAGATATAGTCTTCTTTGGATACGTGTATCCATAGGTACTAAGTATGAAGCACCTCCGACACGACGAGCCTTTACTTCTTTTGTAGGAGCAACATTATCGATAGCTCTATTTAACACTTCGACAGGATCAAGATTTTGTTCTTTGATCTGATTGAGAGCACCATAGACTACTTTCTGTGCGACGGTCTTTTTTCCGTCAACCATTACATAATTAATGAGCTTTGCTACTTCATAGCTATCAAGCATCATTTCGTTGCTAGTTGTATTTTTTTTGTATGATCGTCTTGGCACGTTTAAATTATCTAAATATTAACTTTTCTTTGGTCTGCGAGCTCCATATTTTGATCTTGAGGATGCTCTGTTTTCTGTTCCTGTTGAATCGTAAACTCCACGAACAATATGGTATTTTACACCTGGTAAATCTTTTACTCTTCCTCCACGAACCAAAACAACTGAGTGCTCGGCTAATGTGTGGCCAATACCTGGGATGTATGCAGTAATTTCTGAACCATTTGAAAGCTTCACACGAGCTACTTTACGAAGAGCTGAGTTAGGCTTCTTTGGGGTCATTGTTCTTACCACGGTACAGACGCCACGCTTAAAAGGACTATTGTGTGGCACCTTTTTGCGCTTAATATTGTTTATCGAATGCTTAAGCCCAACAGCATTTGCTTTCTTGGACTTAGTCGTTCGTCTATGTTTGATTAACTGATTTATTGTTGGCATGTTTTATTCAACAACTTCGATAACTTCTGGTTCTTCAACCACTTCGTTTCCTGCTTCGTCTTCGACTACTTCTTCACCTTCTTGTGTAGCTTCAACGACCGGACCTTCTTCTAATGCTTCTGTAACTTGCTCTTCGAATGTTTCGTCTTCACTTGGTGCAGACGAAGCTTCGACAACTACTGCATCAGCTGCAGTTACCGCTTCAAAATTTTCCCCGTAATATTTATCTAGAAGATCTTTCGTAACAGGAATAAGTCTTCCAATTATAACATTTTCTTTTAGACCTACAAGATGATCTATCTGACCCTTCAAAGATGCTTGTGTTAAGACACTTGTCGTGCCCTGGAACGAAGCTGCTGAAAGCCATGAATCAGAATATGTTGCTGCTTGTGTTATACCGAGAATCGAAATGCGTCCGATTGCTGGGCGTCCACCTTGGACGAGGATCTTTCGATTCTCGCGATCAAATTGGTAGCGCGAAACAACTTCGCCGACAATGAAGTTTGTATCACCTTCGCTGTCAATAATGACTTTGTCACTCATCTTGCGAATAATGACCTCGAAATGCTTATCGTGAATAGCGATACCTTGTGATTCATAGACTTTTTGAATCTCGTTTAAGAGATAAATCTGTGCTTCATCAAGTCCTTTGATTGAAAGAACATCTTTAATGTTCAGGTAACCTTCACAAAGTGAATGTCCTGAAGCAATAAGCTGACCATCTTTCACCTTTAATTTTCTATTTGTTGGAAGTAAGAATTCTCGTACTTCTTTTGTTTTGTCGGTAGAGGTTATCTTTACGACAAATACATCTTTATCGAGGTCTTCTTGTACCGATACCTTACCTGCAATATCAGAGATTGGTGAAAGTACTTTTGGCATACGAACCTCGAAGAGTTCTTCTACACGTGGAAGACCCTGTGTTACGTCGGCAATAATAATACCTCCGAAGTGACGAACACGCATAGTAAGCTGTGTTCCTGGTTCACCAATAGATTGTGCTGCAAGCACGCCAACTGGCGTACCAATATTTACAATCTGATTTGTTGCCCAGTCGATACCATAACACTTTTGGCAACAACCATATTCTGTTGTACAGTAAAGTGCTGAACGAACAACAACTTTATCTACACCATGCTTCTCGAGAAGTTCGAGCGCAGCTACATCAACTAAATCATTTTTCTTAAGAATGGTCTTTTTATCCTTGCCTTGAACTGCTTTAAGAATATATTTTCCGCGAATGCGCTCATTAAACTTTTCGCCGCGTTCGCCTTCTTTTCGTACAGTAAGACCTTCTGTTGTTTCGCACTCTTCTTCACGAATAATCATGTCATGCGAAACGTCTACTAGTCGGCGCGTCAAATATCCTGCATCAGCCGTTTTAAGCGCCGAGTCAATAAGACCCTTACGCGCTCCGCGTGCATTAGTAATATATTCAAAGACCGAAAGTCCTTCGCGATAGTTTGATTTTGTAGGAACTTCAATAATCTTTCCAAGTGGATCGATAACAAGACCTTTCATTGCTGAAAGCTGTTTGAGCTGTTCGCGTGAAGCACGAGCTCCTCCAGACTTAATAATAATCTTGACTGGATTTTCTTCATCGATCTGATCCCATGTTCTATCTGCCATATTTTCAGTCGCTTCAATCCAGATATTATTAGAAAGTCTCTTTTTCTCTTCTTCTGTTATAAGACCCTTAAAGTAATTCTTTTCAATTTCGCGAACTTTAACATCTGCCTCAGCAATAAGCTCGTTCTTTTCTTTAATGATTTCACAATCAAAGACCGAAACTGATACTCCTCCAGAAATTGTCGCTCCCCAAAAGCCCAATCGCTTAAGATTATCGACAAGATCTGCTGTTTTTTGATCATCATTTTCAAAAAGGTGAATGGCATCTACAACGAGCTGCTTAAGATCACCAAGTTTAAATGCTTCATTACGATATCCCATTTCTTCTGGAAGCTGTTGATTAAAGAGAATTCTTCCAATGGTTGTCTGAATCATCTCGCCCTTTATGCGGACAAGAATTGGCTCTCGCAACTTTAATGCTGTAAGCGCATATGCGAGAAGAGCTTCATCTTCATTTCTGTAATATTTAAGCTTTTCTTTTTCAGTATTCTCCATATGAGCATGAACGGTTGTCAGATAGTAACAACCTAAAGCCATTTCCTTATTTGGTACAAGAATTGGACTTCCGTCAGACGGCTTAAGGAAGTTGTGCTGTGGCAACATTCTTTGTTCAATTTCTTGAATAGCATTTTGTGAAAGTGGTACATACACACCCATTTGGTCACCGTCGAAGTCAGCGTTATAACCCTGACAAACGACAGGATGCAAACGAATAGCATAGTCATCAGTAAGCACTGGATAGAATCCGAGAATAGAAAGCTTATGAAGAGTCGGTGCACGATTCAACATAACTGGGTGATTCTTTGTTATTTCTTCGAGAATATCGTAAATAACTGGATCTTTTGTTTCTAAGAAATTCTTAGCACTTTTAATATTTTGCGCAAGTCCACGAATAATAATTTCGCGTAATAGGAACGGCTTAAAGAGTTCAATAGCCATTTCTTTTGGAAGACCACACTGATTAAGTTTAAGTTCTGGTCCAACGATAATTACAGAACGTCCTGAATAATCGACACGCTTTCCGAGAAGATTCTGTCTAAATCGTCCTTGCTTACCCTTCAATATGTCTGAAAGAGACTTTAGAGCCTTGGCGCGGACTACTCTTCTTTGTGAACCCCGTGATTTTGAAAGATCAATTAATGAGTCAACTGCTTCTTGAAGCATTCTTTTTTCGTTTCTTAAGATAATCTCAGGAGCACCAAGCTCGATAAGATGTTTAAGACGATTGTTTCTGTTAATTACTCTTCTATAGAAGTCGTTAAGATCTGATGTAGCAAACTTACCACCAGCAAGCTGTACGACTGGACGAAGATCAGGTGGAATAACTGGTAGAACTACCATTACCATCCATTTTGGAGAAATACCCGACTTCATGAAGGCTTCGATTAAACGGGCCTTCTTTAGCATCTTTGTGCGTTTGTCACCTTTTTGCTTTGCAAGCTTCTTAATAACATCGCCATATTCTTTTTTGAGATCAAGTGAAGAAAGTACTTCAAGAAGCACTTCTGAGCCCATGCCGACGACTAAGAAGTCATCTGCACCAATCTCACGAAGATACATATAGTCTTCTTCTTCTACTATCGACATTGGGGTTGTCGACTTAATCAACTTCTCCATTCTTTCGTAGAAGATGTCTTTTTCTGTTTTCTTTTCGTTAACCTGCTGGGTCAATCCAGCATATCGCTCGCGGAATTTAAATTCAATTTCATGAGCCGTGAGCTCTAACTGCTCTTTATTCTTTACTTTCTTTCCTGCATCTTTTAATGTTTTCTCTTGATCTGCCTCAACTTTAACCTTTTCAAGATCATGCCATTTTTGAAGATCATCCATTTCTTTTTCATATGCTTCATGAACGACTTTAAGAGCCTTTTCTCTACCTTCTTCACTGACATCTTTAATAAGATAAAGAGCGTAATAAATTATTCTTTCGAGATTAGCAGTTGTAATACCCAAGAGAATGCTTAATGGAGAAGAAGCACCCTTAAAGTACCAGATATGTGCAATAGGTGTAGCAAGTTTAATATGACCCATGCGCTCGCGTCGCACAGCACTTGTTGTGATTTCAACACCGCATCGGTCACATACGATTCCTTTGTAACGAATTCTCTTATATTTTCCACAATAACATTCGTAGTCTTTTGTAGGTCCAAAAATTCTCTCATCGAAAAGACCATCTTTTTCAGGCTTAAAGGTTCGATAGTTAATTGTTTCTGGCTTAAGAACTTCTCCAAAAGACCAATCAATTATTGTCTCTGGGGAAGCTAGTGTAAGCTTTAATCCTGAAAAATCTCCGATAGTAAAGTCTTGCGATGTGGTACTCATAATTATTTCACTGGTTTAACGTCTAACCCTAGAGCATTGAGTTCTTTTACAAGAACGTTGAACGATTCTGGAACTGCGGACTGTGGAATATCCACACCTTTAATAATTGCTTCGAATGCTTTGCGACGACCTTGAACGTCATCACTTTTTACTGTAAGCATTTCTTGCAAGGTATATGGCATCTGATGACTCTCTAATGCCCAGACTTCCATCTCTCCGAATCTCTGTCCTCCCATTTGTGACTTACCTCCGAGAGGCTGTTGTGTAACGAGTGAGTAAGGACCTGTTGATCGTGCATGGAATTTATCCTCAATCATGTGAACAAGCTTGAGAATGTATCCAACACCAACTAATACATCTTTTTCGTATTTTTGACCAGTTCTACCGTCTGTTAAGGTTACTTTACCATTAACATCAAGTCCGGCCTTCTGAAGTTCTTGTCGTACGAATTCTTCACTAAGCTTTTCGAATACTGGCATTGCATATGCGCCTCCTTGTTTATAGGCTGCCCATCCTAGCATTGTTTCATAAAGCTGACCAAGGTTCATACGTGAAAGTACCGAAAGTGGCGACAGAACAATATCAACTGGGGTACCATCATCCATGTATGGCATATCCTGAACTGGAAGAATCTTTGAAATAACACCTTTGTTTCCATGTCGTCCGGCTAATTTATCACCGACTTTAATCTTTCGCACTTGTGCGACAGTGACAATAATTCTCTTTAGAATACCTGGATCAAGTTCATTTGGCTCATTTTTTGTGTCAATAATCTTTACATCAACAACAATACCTTTTTTACCATAAGGCATTCGAAGTGAAGTGTCTTTTACGTCTTTTGCTTTCTCTCCGAAGATCGCGCGAAGAAGTCGTTCTTCAGCACTTAATTCTTTTTCTCCTTTTGGAGCTACTTTACCAACCAAGATGTCTCCGGCTTCCATTGATGCACCAACAACAACGAGTCCAGCTTCGTCAAGATTAGCTAAAATTTCTTCTCGAACATTAGGAATATCTCGCGTAAGTTCTTCAGGTCCAAGTTTTGTATCGACAACATCAGCGATGAATTCTTCCATAACTGCTGAAGTCAAGAGATCTTCTTTTACAAGACGGTCAGATATAACAAATCCGTCTTCATAACCTAAACCATCAAGTGATGCATAGGCTACAACAAGATTTTGTCCTACTGCGAGTTCTCCATTATGTGTTGAAGGACCATCAATAAGTACATCACCCTTTGTGATTTTTTGACCAAGACTCACTAAAGGCTTCTGGTCGAAAACGACATCTTTATTTGTTCGCATATAGCGCTCAAGCTTATATTCGTGTTTCTTTTTTGAATCTGTTTTAAGAACGATTCTCTTTCCATCAACATAATCGATAATACCGTCTTCTTCTGCTATGACTGTTCTTCCAAGAATGCGTGAAACAGTACTTTCCATGCCAGTTCCAACTAAAGGAGCTGCTGGTCTAATGAGAGGAACTGCTTGACACATCATGTGACTACCCATCAGAGCACGACTTGCATCATCATGCTGAAGGAAAGGAATAAGAGCTGCCGCAAGTCCAAAGACTTGTCGTGGCGAAACGTCAATATATTCAATCTTATCCATGCTCGTTTCGGTCATATCGCCCATATAGCGTGCTGTTGCGCGCTCTTCTGTAAGATATCCTTTGTCATCAATAAGCACACCATTATGTGTAATGTAATGTTTTTCTTCATCGTCTGCTTGTAGGTATACAATTTCTTCAGTAACTTTTGAGCGCGTCTTGCCGCCTTTTGTTTCTTGTACGATTTTTCTATATGGTGTTTCGATAAAACCGAATTTGTTCACTCTTGCGTACATAGCAAGATATGTCACGACACCAATGTTTGGACCTTCTGGTGATCTAACTGGACAAATACGACCATATTGTGACGAAGAAATATCGCGAATTGAGAATGAGGCTCTCTCTTTTGTGATACCACCTGGACCACCGACTGTTAGACGTCGAAGGTTATCTGCTTCTGAAAGTGGATTTGTTTGATCAACGATCGTTGAAAGTTGACTTGTTCTAAAGAATGAATTTGTTGCAGCAATAAGCGACTTACTATTAATGACCTGTGATGGCATAACTTCACCATCTGCTGGAGTCATACTCATGCGTGATTTAATATCTCGCTCTGTACGAACCATACCAACGCGCACACCATACATTCCGACGAGTTCACCAACTGTGCGCAGTCGTCGATTTGCTAAATGATCAATATCATCAAATTCACCTTCACCATTCGTAAGTTTTACGAGATAGCTAATAATCTTAACGATATCTTCAAGATCGAGTACAAAACTATCCTCATTCAGAGGCTTGTTCATATTAAACTTTCTATTTACTTTGTAGCGGCCAATCTCCGAAAGAGTGTAGCGGCGATGATTAAAGAACAGATTCTTAAAGGTGTCGTAAGCTGTAGACAATACTAAAGGCTCACCGGGACGGAGTTTCTTATAGATTTCTAAAACAGCATCATCCTTACTCTTTGGACCATCTTTCTCAAGAGTAGGAAGAATGAATTTATTAACTAATTCTTTGTCGGTTCCTTTGAAAAGTGAGAGAAGGTCGTTATCATTGAGGTCTTCTAAAGAGCGAAGAAGTGAGGTTGCGAAGAATTTTCTCTTTTTGTTAATCTTCGCTTCTATAAGGTTGTGCTTTGAGATAGTAAAATCAAGCCAGGCACCAATATAAGGTCGAACTTCGGCATTATAAACGGTTGCTCCTGTTGTCTTATCGACTTCAGCAGTAAAATAGACGCCTGGGGCGCGCACTATCTGGCTAATGACTCCTCTTTGAATACCGTTAATAATAAAGGTACCCATACTGGTCATTTTTGGCAGATTAAAGAAATACACATCTTGTGTGCTTTCAGTACCCTGTTTTTTGTTGATGAGCTTGACCTTTACGTATACTGGGAATTGGTAGGTAAGTTTTTTATCAATACATTCTTCTTCGGTAAAACGTGGTTCACCATGTGAAACACTAATTAATTCTAGGCTAAAGTTCTTTTTTGTGTAGTCTTCGATAGGGAAGAATTCATGTAGAATCGACTCTAACTCGTTGTCGAGAAAGTGTTGCCAGGAGTTTTTTTGGATCTCTATTAAGTCAAAATGACTTAAATCGTCTAGTTTTCCAACTGAAGTTCTTTGCGTTCGAGATCCTTTCATTAGAAGTTATTGGTTCAGCAAATTTTAACTATAATATAACAAATAACAAGACCGCCACAACGGTCTTGGTTTGGTTATCCTCGGACTTATTAGAGATCAACTACCATTCGATGTAGAGGTACTATACTAAAGTAAGTTCGAAATGTCAAGCACTACTTGAGCACTTTTCCATCTTTCGCAAAGTATTTGTCTATTTGTTTTCTTACAGGGATTGTTGACTGAATTTTATCAAGAACTTGCGAAATGTCAGTTGCAATACTTTTCACCTGCTTCATCGAAGTCCCATCTTCATCTTTCAGCATATTTTCAAGCTCAGAAATAAGATCGCCATCCATATCCTCGAGTGTATCTAATACATTTCTAAACTTCTTTCTACCCTCTTTTGTACCGAGCATGTATAGCGCCGATGAACCTATAACCCCGCCCATGATGAGGCCAAACCAGAACCCACCTTGTTGTTCGTTATGATTTTTTTGAGTGCTTTGCATTTTTTTCAGATACAAGATCTATAACATGTAATACTTTTTTAAATCCTGTGATAAATCCTACTAGCTCAGAGTAGCCTGAACTCACATTAATACCGAAATGCTCAAGATTTGTTGAAAGAGTGTTTATTTTTTTGACTATAACGCGCACGTCTTTTAGAATAAGGATTAATTGTATGCCCACAACGGTAAAAACAACTGTTGTAACCGTAACGGCTGCAACGATTGCGATCTCATTAATATCAAACATAGTAAGATTGTACAACATATGAAATTTAAAGTAGCGACAACAGGCTTATCGGGACTCGTAGGTTCACGCATTCAAGAGGTGCTAAAGGACGATATTGATTTTATTGAAATCAGTCAAAAAAATGTTGATATTACTAATAAGGCAGCGGTTGCATCGTATTTTAAAAGCGTCCACGCCGACATGGTCTTGCATTTGGCAGCATTTACTGATGTTGACGCATGTGAGACGAATAAAGAAACCGCGTGGAATGTTAATGTAGAAGGTACACGCAACCTTTTTGAGTCGGCGAATGACAATGATATGTTGTTTATTTATATGTCGACTGGCTTTGTGTTTGATGGAATGAATCCACCTTATTACGAAGATAGTGCCCCAAATCCTATTTCTTACTATGGACTTACAAAACTCGAAGGCGAAAAAATAGTAGCCGGAAAAGGTATGACAATCCGCATTGATTATCCATACGGGAGTAAAGTTTTACATAAAAAAGACGTAGTTGAATCAATACTGACTGCGTTAAAGGAGAAAAAACCCATGAAAGGAATCACTGATCAAATTTTCACTCCAACATATATAGATGATATAGCTCATGCACTCAATTATTTAGTGCAGAATTTTGATCCCCAGGTATATCATATTGTCGGAGCAGACAGCCTGAGCGGATTTGAAGTTATAAAAGCAATAGGAGAGGTTTTTGACATTGATACAAAAGAAATTGGGACTACAACTTATGAGGAATTCTACAAAAATAAAGCCGCTCGTCCAAAAAGTAATATTATTAAGTCACGACACAATACTTTTTACCCAATGAAATCATTCAGAGACGGTCTTAAGGATCTAAAATTAAGATAACAACCAAAAAGCAAAGTTGTTTTTTGGGGTGTTATAGATTATCATTTCAACTTATGACGATAACTCTTGTTGGCCATGGATATGTGGGTTTGGTTTCCGCTTGTGTCTTTGCAGACCTTGGAAATACCGTATATGTCATTGGCAGAAACGAAGAGAAGCTCAACCGTTTAAAAAGCGGTGATCCTATTATTTATGAGCCAGGACTCGAAGAATTACTGAAGAAAAACATTGCCGCAGGAAGACTTATTTTTACTTCTTCATACGCCGAAGCAATTCCGGCTTCCGAGATTGTAATGATTGGTGTTGGCACACCACCAACAGAAACTGGTGAAGCCGACCTCACTTCAGTCGTTGCGGTAGCCGAACAAATTGGAAAGAATCTAGGACCACACTATACCGTAGTTTCGTGTAAGAGTACAGTTCCTGTTGGAACAAATCGCACAATTCAGAAAGTTATTGAGGGAGTAAAAAATCCTGAGGCCACATTTGAGGTAGCATCTTGTCCAG
>CAZTOA010000017.1:0-4044 GCA_964614975.1 uncultured Gammaproteobacteria bacterium
AATTCTGGCTTCGCTGAATAAAGAGCAGCGTAAGGCTGTCGAAACAATTGATGGGCCTGTTATGGTGTTAGCTGGTCCAGGAACTGGAAAAACTCAAGTTCTTGCGGCGCGTATTGCTCATATTATTACTTCGACCGATACACCGCCGTATGCAATTCTTGCACTCACCTTTACAGAATCTGCCGCCGCGAATATGCGTGAGCGTGTTGTATCAATGATCGGAAAGGACGGTTATTATGTCAACATTTCAACATTCCATTCTTTTTGTGCTGATGTTATCCGATCTAATCCTGAATACTTTTCAATCAACAGAAAAAGCGAGCCGTTAGGCGAGCTTGAAAAATATGATTTGTTTCAGCGACTTATTGATAACGCTACATTAAAAGCCCTTAAGCCTTTTAATCAGCAATATTTTTATATCGATGATATTATTTCTTCAATTTCACAACTTAAACGAGAGGGTTTTACTCCTGATCAGTTTAAAAAAATAGTGGTTGAAGAATTTTCTGAGAAAAATCAGCCGGATAAAAAAACAGCACTCGCAAAATTTCTTTCTCAGAAACAAAAAAATGAAGAATTAAGTCTTTTATATGATGCGTACTATCAGGAGCTTAAAAAAGTTCAACGCTATGATTTTGATGATATGATTGCGCTGGTTGCTGAAGCTTTTAATACTCATTCACAACTTCTTCTGGATTACCAAGAAAAACTTCATTATTTTTTAGTTGATGAATATCAAGATACAAATTCTGCACAAAACGCAGTTGTAGATTTATTAGGAAGTTATTGGGAAGAAAAAGCAAACATTTTCGTTGTAGGAGATCCGCATCAATCTATTTTTAGATTCCAAGGTGCATCAGTCGAAAATACATTTCAATTTCTTGAAAAATATCCAAATGCTGAAAAGATTGAATTAGAAATTGTTTACCGTTGTACTCAGATAATTTGTGATGCGGCAACTGATGTAATAAAAAATAATACTTTAACAGATGTTCCCCATCTTAAAAGTGATAAAAAAGGCGGGGAACCCATTTCTATTGCAGAACTACCCACACAAACGCATGAAATTTTTTATATTGCCGATAGCATTAAACAACTCATAAGCAATGGTACTGATCCAGAAGATATTGCAATTCTCTACCATAAAAACAATGAGGCTTCTGAAGTTCAGCAAATTCTAGAAAAATGGGGAATTGCATATGAAGTTGATGGTGGAGAAAATATTCTTACGACAGAATCCATTCAACAATTTTTACGTTTTCTTCATTTAATTGCCGATATAAAAATAAATCGCGAAGACGATACGATGTATGAAGTATTGTCATATGTATGGATTGCACTTGATAAAACTTTAGTAATGAAAGTTGCGCGTGCAGCAGGAAAGGCAAAGCTTTCTCTTTTTTCACTCATCCAGTCAGGCTATGACACATTTAAAAAGCATCACCAAACAGACGAAGTTACTCCATTAGAATTTCGACAGCTTGAAGAATTTGTTGAAAATCTTGTGAGATGGTCAGCTGAAGATGCAAATAAAACGTTTACATTATGGTTTGAAGATGTGCTAAATCAAAGCGGCTTTCTTCCATGGATTAAAATGCAGCCGTCAAAGGCCGAATTGCTTATCGCTATCAATACGCTTTATCGTGAAGTAAAAGCAATGAATGCTTCACAGCACAGAATGAAGCTAGCTGATTTTATTGCCGCAATGGATACAATGCAAGAACACAATATTCGTATTTTTGCAGAAGACTTAAATGTGCGTAAAGGGGCAGTGCATATTTCTACAGTACATAAGGCGAAAGGTAGAGAATGGGAGCATGTGTTTTTAATTCATTGCTATGACACTAATTGGGGAAATGTGCGTAAGTATAATCTTATTCCTTTGCCTGCAGGATTGACGCCTTTCACAGATCTATCGCTGAAAGAAAAAAACGAAGATGAAAGGCGACTATTTTATGTAGCTATAACTCGTGCAAAAAAAACTGTGACGATTACGTATCCAGAATCGATTATGCAAACAAGCAGGAGTCGAGAAGTTGTTCCAAGTATGTTCTTGCAAGAAATAGATGAAAAGCGTTTTAAGAAGATGGGGGATATTATGGATGTAGACACATCCAACAAATATTTAGAACAAATGCTCGAACCAAAAGCTCCGCAGACTATTATTACTGATCGTGAATATTTCTTGCGGATTATTAAAAACTTTAAGTTATCAAGTACTGCGCTAAATACATATTTGCGCAGCCCACAAGAATTTATAGATAATACTCTTTTGCGCGTTCCACGATCAAAGCCAGTGCAAATGTCATATGGAACTGCGATGCACAAAGTGCTCGAGCACTTTGTGCAACTAAAATCTTCTGGCAAGATACCAACGATTCCTATTCTTGCCGGAGTATTGAAAGAATCTTTAGAAAGTGAAATTCTTACAGATGAAGATTATGCGAAGTATCTTGAAAAGGGGAAAGAATCAATAAAAAGTTATCTTGCCGCATACGACAAAGAAAAAATTGACGTACTGTATATTGAGAGGCAATTTGGTTTTGGATTTGGAAAAACAATTCTCGATGATATTCCCCTTTCCGGTCGCCTGGATCGTATTGATTGGGTCGATAAAGAAAAAAAGACTGTTCGCGTTGTTGATTACAAAACAGGGGGTGCAAAAAGTGTAAATGAGATTGAAGGAAAAACTGTCTCGGCATTGCTTTCAGAAAGAGAACTTGCGTTGCCAGAAAGTATTCGTGGGCCATATAAGAGGCAATTACTTTTTTACAAACTACTTACTGAGTTAGATCAGTCATTTATTCCTGTGGTGACAGAAGGTATGTTCGATTTTGTAGAGCCAGATAAATATACAGGAAAATTAGTACGACGAGAGTTTTCGCTTCTTGATGATGACGTAAAAGACCTCAAGGAGTTAATCCGAGAAGTTATGAAAGAAATTAGAGAATTGAAATTTTTGGAATAAGTAAAGTGTAGCGAACATTTTACTCAATACATCCTTAGTAAGTTCTACATCATCCCAACAATCACGCATTGCGAATCTAATTGTATAAAACCTATAGAATCAAAAAATAGTTAGGATTATTTGGATACAATCGGCTTATATGAAATGTATTCAAAAGCTAGTAATATGAGCGAATCTCTTAGGATATGTGGAAAGAGGGTGCCCGGGGCCGCAGTGCGGCCCCGGGCAGATATCAGCTGCTGCCAAGGTGGGTTGTCATGACAACCTTACCATCGGAGCTTTTCAATCTGACAATGCCCCACAGTCTTGAGTTGGCCCTGTAAACTGCTAAGGCTTCCCCCATCGTAAGGGGTGGACTAACATATAGTCCACCCCCAATGTCTGTTTCGACAGTGTATGTGGGCACTTCGAACAGGGCCAGGATTGATTCAATTAAGCTGACCATGGTTCTGCCTTTCATGCCGCCGGATGCAGCAACCTATAGTATAGCATACTATAGGGGATTATTCTACAAAGTCTTTGAGTTTGCGTGCGCGGGTCGGATGACTAGAATTTAATCCGAGAAGTTGTGAAGTAGATTACGGAATTAAAGTTTTTAGATTGAAAATGTCCCGGCGACACCCCTTTCGGAGGTCGCCGGGTATGAGAGTCCATCAGAGGATCTCTCCGTGCAGACCGGTTTGTGTGCCGATAATTTTCGTACCCTCCGGTAATGCACTGATGGCTTGATCGAGCTCTTCCTGAGATCCGCACCATTCTGTTCTGGTACGATTTCCAGACTGATCAACGTACCATACGCGGTGCATCTCCGGATTGATGGCACTAGCGAGACGAGTCAACATCTGGGCAATCTTACCTGCCAAGGGAACCTCACTTTAAACCCATGTCACCGGGTGTGATATGGAGCTTATAGTATATCAGACTTGGGATTATTCTACAAAGTCTTTGAGTTTTCGAGCGCGGGTCGGGTGACGAAGTTTTCTAATAGCTTTTGCTTCTATCTGGCGAATGCGCTCACGAGTAACATTAAATTCTTTTCCAACATCTTCTAGAGTCTTACTTTTACCATCATCAAG
>CAZTOA010000017.1:4054-12571 GCA_964614975.1 uncultured Gammaproteobacteria bacterium
GCGCATTATAAGGACGCGCTTTTCTCTTTCAGAGAGAGTCTCTAAAACTTCATTCAAGTAATCTCGAAGGAATTCTTTTGAAACAGTATCGTAAAGACTTGGTTGATCACTATCAGCGATAAATTGTTCAAGTGTTGTTTCGTTATCATCACCAATTGGTGTCGAGAGTGACTTTGGATGTTGTGAAATCTTAATAAGGTTTTCAACTTCAGATACATTGATTTCCATTTCTACTGCAATTTCTTCATTTTTTGGTTCTCGACCAAGTTTTTGAGTTAGTTTTCTCTGTGTTTTATAGTAGCGGTTAATATTGTCTACCATGTGAACAGGGATGCGAATGGTACGCGATTGATCTGCAATTGCGCGGGTGATTGCTTGGCGAATCCACCAGGTTGCATATGTGGAGAACTTAAATCCTCTTCGCCAATCATATTTCTCTACAGCTTTTATAAGTCCTTGATTTCCTTCTTGAATAAGATCAAGGAAAGAAAGTCTGCGTCCTAAATATTTTTTTGCAATAGAAACAACAAGTCGAAGATTTGAGCGGATTAATCTTCTTCTAGCTTCTTCTTCACCGTTTTCATATCCTTTTGCGAGTGAAATTTCTTCTTCAAAAGTAAGAAGTGGGTACATACCAATTTCCTTAAGATACATTTTGATTGGATCAAGAGATTCGCCTTGGCGGATTGTTATGAGGCGCTTAAGTTCTTTTTCAAACTCCTCCATCGATTTTTTAGCGTCTTCTTCTTCACGCGATGAAACATTCTCAAAAATATCAATATTTTTCTCAATTGCCTTATCAAAGAAGTCATCGATCTCATTTACGAATTTTTCAGGCTCAGAATATACATAGAAGATATCGTCAATGACGATAAACCCGTCGTCTTGTCCCTGTTTTAGCAGTTCATTGACGTTTTTGGGTATTTTTTGGGCTGTCATAGCCTGCATCTTACAGGAGATTCAGCTCTTTATCAACCTGAGCGAGTTTTTCTTTGAGTATTGAATACTCAGTATTATCCTCAGATGCAGCGAGAACTTTCATTGCCTTTTTAATGCTTAACTTTTTTGTATGTAATGAGAGCTGCATAATGCTTGTTGTGTCTTTATTATCAATCAAGCTCGACGTATCTGTTAATAAAATGGTGTCGAGCACATCTAATAAAGGTGGCGGCAACTTTTTTATAAGTTCTTTTACAAATTCATCGCCTGGCATCTCTGGAAGAAGAGCAATAATTGTAAAAAGCTCTTTATATGAGGGTATTGAAAAATCGGTTATATCAATAATATTTGAAGCGGTTTTATATAGCTGAAAAGGATCCTCATTTTGGATAATGCATGCCAGTAAAATTTTCTGCATTAATTCAAATTTATCTTTTTCTTCTGGTGGTCTTTTAATAACCTTACGAATTTTCTTTTTCTCCTTATAGAAGAAATCTTTTAGCATAGTTTCTATACCTCGTTCTTCAGTATTTAAAATAAGAGCAAGCTTTTTAATGTAATGAGATTTAATAATTGGGTTCTCAATATTCGCTAAGAATGGCATTATGTCTTCGACAAGGCGTTTTTTTTCAAATGGATCTTCAATATCATGTCGCTTTACTGCGGTATCAATAACAAAATCGTAAAGCGAAATTGGATGAGTAAGAAGTTTTTTAAAGGCGACAGCATCATTATTTAGCGCCTCATCAGGATCTTTACCAAAATCAAATGTAATAATATCAATGCGCATATCAACTTCCTCAGCGTCCTTTATTGCCCGCAATGTCGTTTCATTTCCAGAAAAATCAGAATCAAGTGCAAGAATGACATGATCGGTATATTTCTTCAAGAGTGCGATTTGTTCTTTTGTAACAATTGATCCTTTAACTGCAACCACATTATTAATACCATGCATGAACGATGAAATCATGTCAAATTCTCCTTCGACAATCATCACTTTTTTCTCATTTCTAATACTTTCTTTTGCAACATGGAGCCCATACAATGTTTGTCGCTTATGATATATGGGCGTTTCAGGAGAATTAATATATTTTGCTTCTTTTGTTTCTTTTTGTAGGGTGCGCCCAGAGAAGGCAATAACATAGTCGCGCGAATCAATAATAGGAAACATTAATCGATTACGAAAGCGATCGTAATACGAGCCTTTTGTACTTTTAATAACGAGCCCTGCAGTTTGCATATCTTCATTCGTATACCCTTTTTTTCTTAGATATGCACTTAAAGAATCCCAGCTTGCTGGGGCATACCCAAGCTGAAATGTTTCTTGAATTTTCTCATTAATACCGCGCTCCGCAAGATAATCTCGTGCTGCTTTTCCCGAAGCATGTTTCGTAAGAAGAAAATGATAATATTTCATTGCAAGATTGTGAATCGTCACAAGCTTTTCCTTTTCCTTCCACGCCCTATCTTCAACGGCACTAACATCAAGTTTGACGCCAGTTTCTTGTGCCAACTCTTTTAAAGCTTCATAAAACGTAATATTTTCATACTTCATCAAAAAGGCAATAACATCTCCACCTACTTGGCATGCGCCAAAACATCGCCAAAGTTGTCTATCTGGATTTACGAAAAATGAAGGCGTTTTTTCTTGATGAAAAGGACAGAGTCCACGAAAGTTTCTTCCGGACCGTTTTAACTCCACATAACGTCCAATATATTCGATTACATCAATCTTTTTCTTTATTTCGTCTACTGCATTGTCCATAGGAAGTTGCTATATTCTAGCACACCTTAAAATGAACTCATTGACTTTGGTTTTGTATTTAGCTACATTTATTAGATGGATGCGGAATTAAAGAAGATGACGGATCAGGTTGAGTATATGTTCTTAAAGAAGTTGGTAACAAGTTTGAAGGATGGAAGCATGGAGCCTGCTCAGGCTCAAGAATATGCCCAAGGATTTCTAAAGATTGAGCCTTTTCAGAATTTCGAAGATGCAAAAGGTAAGATTCAGGCCTTTGTATCGGTCTTTCCTGCACTCTCTGATCTTAAAGAATATATAGATGCCTATCATTATGAGCAAAAGGTTGACTCGGTCATACAAAAAATGCAAGAATACATTGGCCAAGATAAATTAGATCAAGCTATAGAAGTTGCACAAACAGAATAATATATGGGCCCAACTAGTGAAGGTGTAGCAGCACGCGCGGCAATGACCAGCACAGGTGAAGTTATGGGCGGTGGCGGTGGTAAAACAATCGAAAGCACTACTGCTGTACCCGCTACTGAAGCAGCTGGAAATGCTCCACAAGACCAGCAAGTCGCTGTTTGGCTACAAATGGGGCAGGAGGGCTTGGATACTGGTGTATTTGAGAACGCTATTAAATCAGCTGCAGAAGGATTTAAGGCAAGAGACGCAGCCGCAGCAGCTACTACTGCTAGTTCTGAGACTTCTGTTCCCGGTACTCCAGCCAGTGCTGAAACTTTTGCTCCCGGTCCTGAGGCAGCAACAACCACAGCACCAGTACCATCAGCAGAGGTGCCTGCCGATGTTGCTGCTGTACAAGCCAGACTTCGTAGAGGTGAGGATTTAAGTGGTCCCGAAAATAGACTTCTAGAAAGATATAACGCTCAACAAAAACAAGCTAAGGATCTTCAGGCTGCGCGTGATGCTTTTGCAGATGGTAAAGAACTCACCTCCCAACAACAAATGCTTCTTAAAAAGGATGAAGAGAGACGCACAAACGAAAGGGTTACAAATAAAAAAGCTGAGATTGATGAATTAAAAGCCAAGCAAAAAGGTGATGGTAAATTTGATGATAAAGCTGATCAGGTAAAATACGATGCCCACATGGCTGAGAAAGCACGAACCGAAAAATTAATGGAACGTGCTGCTGCAGGGGAAACGCTAACAGATGCTGAGAAGGATGCAATGGAGGAGGGAAAAAAAGTGTTTGATTTGGGAGGTGAGAATGAGGGAGGTGCAGACATTACACCTGAGCAAAGAGCAAAAGAGATGGCTGCCTTAAGAGATAAGGCTCAAAAAGGCGAACTTGATGATGCAGGAAAAGAAAGACTTCTAAAACTTGAGGATGATGAGATTGAAGCAGTAGCTGCAGAATATGACCCAAGCAATCCTAATAGCCTTATCGAAACAGCCGAAAAACTTAATGATATAGCTGAATCACGAAGAGGATATGCAGAAAATAAGACAATGAAGGAGACGATGTCGAAAGTATTTAGGGAGTGGGTAGCAGAGAGAGCAAATCCTGAAGCCAACTTAAGTATGGCTGAGAAAGCAGCGCTGAAGAGAGTTCAGGAATTAGTTGGAGGTATGCATAAGGACTTGTTGACCATTATTAATGCGAACAAACAAATTGAAGCTGTTCAGAGAAGTGTAGATAGAGCAATCAAAGCAACAAAGCAACAAGAAGATAAAGTTAGCGGACTTACAGATATTTCGAGAGATAGTGTGGTGAAGCAGCAAGAAGCATTAGTACTTCAAGGAATGTACGTAGACCTTCTCAATAAAAAAGCACAGTTACTCGGTGCAGCTAATGCAGCGCGATATGCGAATAACAATTTTAGACTCAAAAGAGTACAGGTAAGAAGATCTTTAGGTCTTACTGGATTCTGGGGTGGGCTGATTGAATCCACAGCAATTAGAGCAAGAAATACAGTTGGGGATGGCGTAAATAGCATTGATACTTTCTTGAACGGAAAACCTCTTGCGGAAAGATATATTAATAAAGGGTTTAGAAATGTAGGCCAAACACAGATTTAATTATCCATTGGAGCTTTTAGTATACGTTTTCCTACAAATGAATCTTCGTTTCCAAGATACTGTTTTATTGTTATATCATCACCTATCTTCGGAAGTGTAAGTGGAATACCCACATTTGGTTGAGATTGTACTGAGCGATTAATTTCTGTAATCGGTGTAATTGCGCCAAGCATAAAATAAATCACAAGTGCAATCCAAAGAATTTTTTGTTTATCACGAAATTTTTTTGATAGTAATAAAGTTGAAGAACAAAGAAATATTACAAAGAGAGCAGGAATTGATCCGCGCATAACTAAGTCATTGAGTAAACCATACTTGAAGAACGGAATGAAAATAAGAATAGGAATAGAGATGTAGAAGAATTTTTTTAATGTCTTATCAAGATATTTTCTTGAAAGAAAAACAAGAAATAATGGCAGTAATGACTCCACAAAAAGAAACACACCAAATCTTCCCCACGACACCATAGAGTCGGCCATCCAAATTCCTCGAAAATCTTTACTGTACAAACTACCAAATACATTCGCACTGAAATAAAGGTAAAAGAAAAAGAGAATTAGAATCGATGATATATTCTTCAAAGAAAAATTCTGATCCAATTTTGGTGACGTCTTAAAATAGCGATATATCATATATGCTATAAAAGGCGATAAACCAATTACACCCAAAGGAGACCAAAACATTAATAGAGAAACCCAAATCAATGTGTCTCCAAAGTGTTTATTTTTATACAGATCAATAAGAATACTCATTACAATCCAGATTCCTATTCCCTGCCCTGGAACCCAAAAGAGCAATGTAGTAAAAGAAGAATATTCATGTGTTGACCAATGTTCTAAAGGCGTTATAAAGTTCAGAAGATTAAAATTGCGAAGTATGCTTATGCCCAACGAGTCAGCCGTCGCAAAGAAAATAAATATAAGATAGATAATCCAGTGTGGTTTCTTAGTAATTTTTCCCAACCAAGTCCAGCTTAGGAAGACTCCGATTAATGTCCATAAAAATTGAGCAACCAACGCACCAGAAAATCCATAAAGCTTTCCAGCTAAAGCTGGTACCATATACCATCCAAGATAATAGTTTAGAAATGCCGTACTATTGTCTGAAAGCTGATAGGTGACTGGCCAACCATGCTGAATAAGATCTCTAAGTATTGCGTTGTGCTTTATCCAGTCCCCATTTTGAAAAGATAAACCTCCTGATCCAGAAAAATAAACCCATACAATCGTTATAAAAAACAAAATAAAATGCTCGGGAAGAACTTTAATAGTTATCTTTTTATCTTCTCGAAAATTTTTGTAGATAAAATAAAGAGGAATTAAAAGCGCGGCAGAGAAAAGCAATGAATATGGTGCGCGAAGCCAGGAGGCGAAAAAAATTGCTAGCGGAATGCCTAAGTAAAGATAAGAAAAGAGATACAACATATATTAGTCTCTTCGTTTATATAGGAGCATATCACCCTCTCGATCAATAAGATCAAAATTCTTTAATTCTAAATTCATTGAATCTTTTCTGAAGAGTAGGTATTTCTCACTTTCATATGTTGTGTTACTTGTGGCAATATTCCCTGAGTTAAAATAAAAAAGTGGCGCTTCGTAAGCGTGACCAAGAACGCTAATTTTCGTAAGACCTTGATTGCGAGAAGCCAAATTCTTAATGTCTGTATTCATGGTTGGATTCTTTGGAAAATTCAAATGACTATGGTACATTGCTACTATAACCATCACAAAGATCATTGCGGACAATAGCCTTTCATAACTATTCTTCAAAGATTTATGGGTAATGAAAAATAAAGTTGTCGCGATAAGGATAAGCAGTAAAAATTGTTTTAGAGGAATATGATACGTACTTAATCTCCAGTATGGATGTAAGCTGATGATAAGTAAAGCAAATGATAAGAATATATGAATTTTATTCTTCACAATTTCTTGTAGCGAAAGACACAGAAGCAAAATAAATGCTGGCCATATTGGATATATGTACCACCATACTTTCGAAGTTGAGAGACTAAAGGGAACAAAAATAGAGCAGGTCCATATAAATAGAATTAAAAACATGCGATTTCCTTCAGTAATCTTTTTTAGAGTAACGTACATTACTAAGGGCGAAAGAAAGATGAGGGGTTTCCACATATCGAGCATGTAAATCAAATACCACTGGATGGGAGCGACATTTTGTTTCAATTCGGCTCCCCCATTTAAATTTAAAAGAAAATGTCGTGAAATAAAAACGTCTCCAAAAGTTAGATACATGTAAATAAACCATGGAGCCGCAATAACTAATGTAGTTATTGCGTATGTTCCAATCTCTTTGTATGAAAACTTCTTACGCAGTATTTTTATAAGAATATAAAGGGGAAGAATCCAGAATGAAGCAACAGATTTTGTGAGAAAAGCGAGGCCAGTTGCAACACCAGCAATTATTCCGGTGTATTTTTCATCGCGGTGCGCACAGTAGATAGCTACTAAACTCAGAAAACATAATAGGCTATCAGTGGTACCTTGGCTAGCTAAAAACGAGAAGTCATAACTCATTGCAAAGATTGCAATGAGAGGTAAAGCAATCAGATTTCGTATCTTATAAAGCCTTGATAAGAAAAACAGAACAATAATTATTCCCGACGAAGCTATTAAAGATGGAAGCCGCACGCCAAATTCGTTAACGCCAAACAATTTCATCGCTATTGCTTGTCGCCACATAGTCAGAGGTGGTTTCCAAAAAAATGGATACAGCTCTTCCCCATTTTCTAAATGCGTATATACAAGATCGCGTGGCTCGTCTGGTCCACCAGCTAAAGGTATGAGCCACTCATTAGTTTTCACAATGTTCTTTGCCACTTCTGCATATCGTGCTTCGTCATAGTCATTAAGAGGGCGCGTAGCGATAAGATCTATAGTGAATGCTTTGACGATAACACCGAGGAGAATAAGAAGTAAAAAAAGGCGAGAATCAATGTTCTTTAGTTTCATATCTCAAGTTAAAAGATCGGGGAACTTTTTCTTTGCAAGTTCCCAACCCGCTACAGAATGAGCACACCATAATTCATTAGTTTCTATAAGGCGATTTACTTCCTCAATTGTGAATACTAATATTTCTATATTTTCTGTAGGATCAAGATGTTGACTTGAGTTAAAAACACAATCCGTGGCAAGATAGAAATGACCTATTTGAGTTCCTTTAGTGCTAAAACCAGTAAACTTTCCTAAGTAAGCAAGCTGATCGAGTTCAACTTTTATACCCGTTTCTTCTTCAAGTTCGCGCTGGGCCAAAACATTCATTCCTTGTTCATTGTCTTCAGGCATTCCCGCAGGGAATTGAATGAGTACTTCATCAGCCCCCGGCTTGTACTCATTGATGAGAATAATCTTCTTATCAGGTGTTACAGGAATAATAAGTGAAAAATCACCAAGTGTTGTAACGGTAAAATCATCTACAATTTTCCCATCAGGAAGTTCATATGTTCTTTCTTCAATGGGAAACCATTTACTTGGAGAAACATCTTTTGCAGAAAGCAGCTTCCATTTTGTTGGTTTCATAAGTTTATTGTAATTTACTTGTGCGGAAGAGGCGAGATTCGAACTCGCGTGGGATTGCTCCCCCAAGGTTTTCGAGACCTGGCCGTTTAGCCGCTCCGGCACCCTTCCAAGATAGGTTATTGTATCAAATTAAGGCCTCATCAACTGTTTTATTCCGTACTTTAGCTCCATGTAGTTTTGCTTTATATGTCCAATAGGCGGGCGATAATCAATTTCATGCACAACTCTATTGCGGAGTTTATGTGCCTCCCAAACAGC
>CAZTOA010000017.1:12581-15593 GCA_964614975.1 uncultured Gammaproteobacteria bacterium
GCTAAAAGAAGTAACACAACGATGCTTGCCAAAAAAAATGCGACTACATAGCCAATCATATATTTATTATACGACCTTTTAGATGCTCTTTCTCTATGAGCTCTTCTTCAGTTGTGGTGAGTATGGTTTGAAACCGATCTATATGTGTTGTAATGAGATGTTTATTTGTTTGATCAAGCTCAGAAAAAATATCATCCAAAAGCAATATAGGATCTTTATGAATATCACTTACATAGATAGATAGTTGCTGAAGAATAAGCCAAAATAGCGCAAGTCGTTGTTCGCCACGAGAAGCATAGGTATGTGTATCAATAATCTCCCCCTTTTTATCATAGAAGATTTTATATTCATCTCTCTGAGGGCCAACAAGCGTTCGTTTTTGGTAATATTGTTTCATAAAATAATCCTCAAGCGTCTCTTTTGACATCACGTTTTGTGTATACTCCAACGAAAAAGGTAGTTCAGTTATTGGTGAGTTGTTAATTCTTTCAACAATATTTTTTCTTGCATTAGCAATGTAATCGGCTTGTTGAATAAGGTAGTCATCCCAAAAAATAAGTTCACGGCGAAGGTTATCCAGGTTATCTGTTTTTTCAATAATGCGATTCCTTTTTCTTAACGCATTCTCATAATTACTTAATCTTTTTTTGTATTCTATGTCGATACTAGAAAGGAGATGGTCCATAAACTTGCGGCGTTCTGATGGTTGACCATCAATAATCGAAATGAGCGCGGGGGAAAAGAGGACGCATGGGATAGATTCTTTTAAATACCCAATGCGCAATTTTCGCAATTTGTTTACCATAAAAACCTTTTCGACCCTCAAGCTATGCGTGAGGTGAATGCGCAGTAGAATTTCAGAATCTTTATCTTCCAAAATTCCTTCAACATCGGCTTCATGTGTGCCGAATTTTATAAGTTCTTCTTGTCGATCTTCTTTAATCCCCCTACCTGTAAGTAAAAAATAGACTGCTTCAAGAATATTTGTTTTTCCTTGAGCATTTGGGCCGACAAGACAAGTTAATTGCGGGTCAATTTCAAGTTTAAGTGAGGTTGCATTTCTGAAGTTTTTTAAGTTGAGAGTTGTAAGTTTCATACTGTCTTTTTTCGGAGGAGGAAGACACTTTCAAAGAAGGAAGGGAGTTTAAAGATATATTTTTTGACGATACTTACATTTTCAAGAGATCTAAAGATATTCAGCCAAAATGCTTGGCTTTGGACTGATATATGAGAGAAGTCTTTTGGCTGTGTGAATTCAATCCATAAATTTTCAGTTGTATATATTTTATGTAGTACAAACTTTTTTGCTACGCGCGCTGACTCCATTGCTACATTTTTTATCTCAGCGCGTTGGATGTGTTCTAAGACATCAAAAGAAACAACAAGATCAAAGGCTCCGTCTTCGAAAGGAAGTTTCTTTATGTCTCCTTTTGAAAGGAATGGTTGAATTTCTTTATTTGCAGATGATATCGCGTATTCAGAAATATCAATACCGAATGCCTGAATGCCAAATCGTCTGAGATGGTGGACGAGTCCACCATCACCACAACCTAAATCTAAGCACGTTTTTGGGTTAATAAAGAGCTTTATACAAAGTGCTCTGTAAAAATGTGCGACATCAACGATAAACCTACTAATGAATGACTCCGATAGAGCAGCCCATCGTTCTTTTCTCTGCGACTCAAAGTAATCTTTATCATAAAATGTCTCATCAATTTTATAGTTCGTAATAACAGTGCCCTTAAAACTTTCTCCGTTAAGAATGCGGGTAAGATTGCTAAAGTTTTTTCCATTGGCGACGATAACCGCAGTTCCATATTTTTTAGCAAGCCTCGATGCGACTGGATCAAATGGTGCATTTGTACCTGGTATCCATTTTTCTGGAATCAAACCTTCGAAGAATTCCCAAGTGGTATGTTTAATTATTTTTGCATCTGGAAAGAGACTGGGATCTTTATCATATACATAGTCAATGTTTGAGAGGTTAATGATAAGGGAGGCTTTATAATCGCGCGCAAGAACTGCTGCGCAGTAATCTGTTGACCAGCCCGGTTTCCAGCCAGCCCCGATAATGACTGACTCGCGGGCTCCTATAAGAGGCTTGTCATAGTTATCGATAATGCGCGCATGAGATATGTCTTGAAAAATGGTGCGGACAAGGTGAGCATTCAAACGTGTGGAATGGATACCAATCCAGTCTAAGTCTTCATCACTAATTTCTCCGACAACATCACGAGCAGCATCTCTGTATTGTCTTGCTGTAGAGCCTCCACCTATTACAATAAAGAATCTTCTATTACTTTCGCGGACTTGTTTACGAATAAATACGTTAAGTTTCTTTAAAAAGTCTACATCTATGCCATTTTTAGGGACAACAAGGCTTCCTCCAATAGAAAGTACGACTGTTTCGACTCCTCTTCGGTCTAAAATATTCATTTATGCTAAAAAAATCCCGCCAACAGGGCGGGTTATCTTGTGGTTCAATACTTACTGTGACGGCTTATAGATACAATTCATACGCAGAATTCATTATAACACGGTTAGGTGAACTAATCAATTTTCTTAAAAAATAAATGACGTATCGAGACCGAAAACAAACGCAACGACTCTTGTAATGAAGAAAGCCAATAAAAGTAGGATAAATCCGATGATGCCAGAAGTAATTTTTTGACCTCCACTACTAACTTTTTCTTCATTTCCTTGTGAAGTTAATATGTCAAATCCTCCCCAGACAAAAAGAAAGAACAGAATGACAGCAGCTATCGCATACAAGAAAGATAGAAGCATGCTAATGATTCCTCCGACACCAGCTGCAGCGAGCTCTGGTCGTAGGGGACCTTCTATTATTACGTCTGGCGCGCCAGGCGTAGCATTAGGCAGATGGAGTTGTTGGGCTAACAGGTTTTTGTACATCATCTTTTTTTACCTCTTCTGGTTTTACCGGCTCTTCAGTTTTTATTGGTTCTTCAGGTTTTTTTTGGTCTTCGGCGCCATTCATTTTTTCTGGTTCTT
>CAZTOA010000017.1:15603-16190 GCA_964614975.1 uncultured Gammaproteobacteria bacterium
GGTTCTTTTGTTTGGCCATTCATGTCTTTTGGTTCGTCTTTTTTAGGTTGTTCAAGGTTTTCTTCAGCTTTTATAACAATCTCTTGCACTTTCTCTTTTGCGTTTACCGGACAAACTACCGTGGCGTTCTCAGCTACTTCCGTTTCGAATGCATAGTGTGATTCGACACACTCAAACTTTCTTATCTTTTGCTTCTTAAGTTCTTCTTCATTAACGAAAGTTACTTTTTCAATATTAAACACAAAGCTATCTCCATCAAAATCAACATTTACCAAATCGCTTTCCTTAAGCTTCTGCTCAATTATAAGTGTCGAAATTGGATTTTCGATAAGCTTTTGAATTGTTCTCTTTAACGGTCGAGCACCATACAATGGGTCAAATCCTTGTCGAACAAGTTCTTTCTTTGTCGATTCGGTCCATGCGAATCCCATGTTCTGCTCTTCTAATAATTTGCGAAGGGACTTCATGTTTAATTCGGCGATCTGCAACATGTGTTGGTATTTCAGTGGTTCAAAGACAATTACTTCATCGAAACGATTAATAAGTTCAGGTCTGAAGAATTTTCTCAATTCATCCATTACTTTTGC
>CAZTOA010000018.1:0-15840 GCA_964614975.1 uncultured Gammaproteobacteria bacterium
TTCTTAAAGTTTTTTCCCTATAAAGATGCAGTAAATAACGAAAGAACTCGCTTCTACTTGCAAACTTTTTTTCTCTAACTATATCTTCAACATACTCGTTTAAATATTCAGGAACAGAAATGCTGACAATTTTACTTCGACGAGAATTCTTATTTGTGATCATACTCATGTATGACACATCATAAAGAATATATATTAGGAGAAGATTAACGTTATTGCGCAGATTTCGCAGATCCTGTCGCAACATACATATTTGTCACAGCAGGAACATACGCAGCAAAATTATTATCCCCCAAAAACACATATACAGGTTGGAAGAAATCTTGATAAAGTTCAGGTTCATAATACCCCAGAAACATTTGTCGTACAGTAATTTTGTTCGAATTCTGCCCCGCAGAAACAATAATTCCTTTTCCGCTCGCTAATTCTTCCCAAGCTTCATCACCTGTTTTCACAGGGTATTTATTTCCAGCAGGATTCTTTTCAAAATATTGAATTTGGGCTTTTACAACGCGCCCGACAACACCCTTACTTCCTTGCTGTCCAAACACCATAACGACATAATTCTGACTGTTAAAATATTTTGGTGCGACAACAGGAAAGCCCGAAACGTCGGGCGGGAAGTAGTCAATTTCTACAACGTTCGCATCTTCAATTTTATCAACAACTGCGAACTCCTTTGTTACTGGTTCATAACGCAGATAAATAATGTGCTCTTTGCCCTGCGCTAATCCGTCTGGATAACGATCCATTCTTCGCAAAAATGCCTTAGCTTGTTCCGAGATAATTTGCTCCATTGGAATTGTTGAAGAGCTAAATAAATCTGGTTGTGTCTCAAGCTTTGTATCAAAAGTAAAATTAAAATTGCGGATATCTATATCTAGCTTTTGAGTCGCATTTTCAAAGGAGGCTCGTGTTCCATTTAATATATATTTTTCTTCATCAGTATTAAATCCTACTGCTTTTGCCATCAATAAAATATTTTGGACGTAGCCAAAGCGAGTTGATGGCGGAGGAATATAGAAAATATCTGCAGAACGGGTCGCCGTTGTTGGGCGACCCTCAATGTTATCAATGGTAAATTGTGGGCTAGGTGGATACTCAACTTTAATACTAAAGTTGATTGGAGTAAGTTGTCCAAACGCTGGTACAAATACAGTTTGGACAGGGCGAGAAGTCAGCGTTTTCACGCCAAGTGAAATTATCATGAAAAAAAGCACGAAAAGAATGAGTCCTAAAATGGCCACTGGGCCAAATCTTCGAAGGTAATATGAGAAATCACTGAGTGACATGTATAGATTATAGATTAAATTGCTATAATACACACATGATCCGCACGCGTATTGCACCGTCACCAACAGGTTTTCCGCATATCGGCACCATATACCAGGTGCTTTTTGATTATGCTTTTGCGAAAAAAAATAACGGGAAATTTATTCTGCGCTTAGAAGACACCGATAGAGCGCGCTTTGTCGAAGGAGCCGAAGACGTAATCTATAAATCTCTCGATTGGTTCGGCCTGGTTGAAGATGAAAGCACGCGAAAACCTGGTGAATATGGCCCTTACAGACAATCTGAACGTCTCGACATATATAAAAAATACGCGGAAGAGCTTATTGCAAAGGGCCATGCCTACTATTGCTTCTGCACAAAGGAACGCCTCGAAACCATGAGAGAAGAGCAGCAAAAACAAAAAGCACTCCCAATGTACGACAAGCATTGCCGCAATTTATCTGCAGACGAAGTAAAAGCAAATCAAGACAAAGAAATTCCTTATGTAATCCGTATGAAAGTCCCTGAAGATAGAAAAGTTATTTTCCATGACTTAATTATTGGTGACATTGAGTTTGATAGTAATACAATTGACGATCAAGTCATATTTAAATCCGACGGTTTTCCTACTTATCATTTGGGTGTCGTTGTTGATGATCATTTGATGGAAATAACCCATATTTTCAGAGGAAAAGAATGGATTCCTTCGACGCCAAAACACGTACTACTTTACGAATTTTTTGGTTGGGAGATGCCGATTCATGCGCACCTGCCACTTATATTAAATGACAAAGGTCCTGGGAAATTGGGAAAGCGTTTTGGCCATGCATCAGTAGATTTTTATAGAGAATCGGGTTTTCTTCCAGAAGCCGTTCTTAATTATCTTTCAAACATAGTGTGGAATCATCCTGATGATAAAGAAATTTATTCTCTTGAGGAGTTTATTAATGTGCTTGATATTGAAAAGGTTACATCTCAAGGAGCGCGCTTTGATTTGCAAAAATTAACATGGATGAATGGCGAATACATTCGCGCAATGAATACTGAAAAACTTGCAGATATGATTTATGCCTTTATGTTGGAGTATAAAGTTGGTGATTATTCTCTTGATCTGGTAAAAAAAGTCACTCCATTTGTGCAAGAGAGAATAAAAACACTTCGTGAATTTGATGAATATGCACGCTTCTTTATAGAAGCGCCAAAAGAAAATTCTTTTAATGATGATGAGAAAGTTTTGTTAGGAAAAATTCATGATTGCCTTTCAGCTATCCCTGAAGAATCGTGGAATCTTGAAACATTAAATGAGGAGCTTCAGAAACTTGCAGAAAAAGAAGAGATTGGATTTGGCAAATTCTTTATGCTTATTCGCCTCGCCATTACTGGCAAAAAAATAACGCCGCCAATTAATGAGTCTCTTGTTATTCTTGGAAAATCTGAAACCTTAGCACGACTTTCCTAAGAGAAGATTTGGATCTACAGGAACCGGATAATTTCCATCAAAACACGCTGTACAGAAACCATTGTCTCGACCACCGAGCCGCGAAGCAATATCCACCATATCCTGCACACCCACATAATTAATTGAATCAGCATCAAGAATAGCTGCGATATCAGCTTCAGTTCTTCCTGTTGCAATAAGCTCTTCGTTTTCTCCAGTAAAATCGACACCATAAAAGCATCCGTGTTTTACAGTCGGAGACGCACTTCTTATATGTATTTCTAGAGCACCTAACGCCCTTAACCTCGCCACAAGTTTTTTCATTGTGGTTCCGCGTACAACAGAATCATCAACCAGCACAATCTTTTTTCCTTTCACAATTCTTTCTACAGGTGTAAATTTTTCAGCAACAGCATCGCCGCGACCATTTGGGAGAATAAATGTGCGGCGAACATAATTATTACGCAGCAATCCTTCTTGTGGCATTAATTTTGTTACATCTTCTGGCGCATGTCCCTCTCTCATGAGATGTTCCATCATCTGCGCCGAATATCCATTTGCAGCGGTTGCTCCAGAATCTCGCACAGGCACAACGACATCAGGAATAAATGCATTTGCTATATCCCTCTCCGCAAGTGACCTTCCACATTCGACACGAAATGTATCGACTTCTATGCCATCAAATTCACTTGCAGGACTTTGGAGATATACATGTTCAAAGATACAGGCAGCAGGTTTTACTTCAGGAAAATCTATCGGAATCTCAGTTATACCGTCTTGATCAATACGAAGACATTGGCCACGTCTAACTTCTACGATAGAATCTGAATCTGCAAATGGCATAAACGCTACTGTTTCTGAAGCCGCGATCCATCCGTTTCCTTTCCGCAGCGGTGCGTAGTGCAAGGGTCTAAATCCCCACGGATCACGCACAAGATATAATGCACCTGTTTGTCGGTCGGCAATAGTAAGGCTAAACGCACCCTCAGTTCGTGGAAGTACCGCTTGTAGACGCTCTTCAATAGTTTGTTCGGGTTTTGCATTGAGTGCTTTATGCAAGACGTGTGTATCTGAGGCTAAAACCGTTCGCTCATCATCATCAAGTTCGGAAAGAAGGCTGAGTGGATTCGTTATATTTCCATTATGTGCCGTGGCGACTCTATCACCCTCATCACAAAATGGTTGCCATGCATCGGGTCCTCCTGATGTTGAATATCTATCGTGTCCTAATGCAATCGTCACGTCTGCATCAGCGCTTACAATGCCATCCGCATTAGCTCGAACAATACCTTCATGGCGATATGCAGTCATTGTTCCATCAGGCAGTAATCCAACAACGCCAACACCTTCTTCTCCGCGATGGTTTAGGGATGCTAATGCAGGAATAAGATTAGAAGATAAGGGTTGAGGAGTATCAAACCAAAACGCAGCAACTCCACAATTATGCCGAAGTTCACCTTCGGGTTCGTGCGCCGTGATTCCTCTTTCGGCTAAAGCCATAATTACGAAAAGTTTGTAATCCAGTGCTTGTCTGATTCAACAGTCAAATCCAGAAATACCTTACGATTTGTTGCCGTCTCCAATTCTTTTCGAGACATTGATCCAATTTCTTTAATGCGTCTCCCACCTTCTCCAATAAGCATTTTTTTATATTTATCAGTTGTCGTTAAAATACGTGCTTTTACATACAACATGCCATTATCTCGATCTGCAACTTCATCAATAAGAACGGTCGTTGTATATGGAACCTCTTTTCGTGTGCGAAGAAAAACTTTTTCGCGAATTAATTCTGCAAGAAAAATCTTTCCATCAATATTTAATGCGGGATACGTAAACTCTTTACTTTCTACTAATGGCGTATCCCTCTCTGGCATTTTCTCAAAAACAGCTTCAAGCAATGTTTTTAAATGCATTTTTTCAAGCGCAGAAACTTTAATAACGGTATCGAATTCTTCCTCTAAGAATTTATACAAAGGTAGAAAGGATGGCTCTTCAACATCAATCTTATTTATCACAAGAATTTTTGGAATATTAAATTTTCGCACAATACCCAATACTCGTGATTCTTCATAATCGCGTGTTCTTGTATGGTCAATGACATATAACACCAAATCAATGTTTCCCTCAAAGGGCTCCATTACTTTTTGATTAATTTTTTTTGAGAGCGCATCTGTGGCTTTACGAAAAATTCCCGGCGTATCAACAAAGACAATTTGACCTCTTTCGTCTTCGTACAATCCCTGAATTGGAAAACGCGTAGTCTGGGGTTTCGGCGATGTTATCGCGACTTTCTGGCCAATGAGATTGTTGACGAGTGTTGATTTGCCAACGTTTGGTCGGCCAATGAGCGCTACTGTACCTGCTTTCATTGAGGATATTGTATCATCTCGGCTCACATTTTTTCACAGTAACGCAATTACACTCTCCAACAGGTTTTCCCTGATCGTCGGTTAAGCATGGAGGGCACATTTGTGTCTCCTTACATATAGGCGTCGGGGTGCTTTCAATAGAATTTTTTTGTTCAAAAGTTTGCGTTTTAGAGATGACGTACATTATAACGCTCAGCGTGATAAGGAAAATGACGATTTGGATCCTCTTCATAGCACTATTTTACAAGAGATTTGTCCTTTTGTGGTAAAATAAACTCAACTTTAATTTGGGGGATCGTTCAATGGCAGGACAACAGCCTTTGGAGCTGTGTATCGGGGTTCGAATCCCTGTCCCCCAGCACATCTTTAGTTTTTTAATAGCTAATACTGCTTGAAAGATATTCTTGAGGCTAAACTGTGCTTTTTTGTCCTCCAAAAAGAGGTTCGAAAGTACTGAATTAAGAATGTACCTTTTCTCTTGTACGTTTCAATCTTATAGATCTCACATGCTCTATTTGCTATATCTAAAACTAGGCATCCGAAATCTATATGCTTTTCACCTGCGATTTTATGATTCTTAATCTGATTTTTTATAAAACATTCTCCCAACAAAAAAAACAAATGCAACTAAACAGACAATTGCTGTGGCTATCACGCTTGGGTATTGACCGCCAAACCCTCCAACAGACAGGTGTTTGAGCAATATACCGAGATATGCCCAAATGAGCACTAAGCCATACGCGATATTGCTATCTTTGAGCATCCGCAATATTCCGATGAGTGCTCCGACAAACAAGATAATACTTGTCCATACGAAGTCAACTATACCAAATCCTTTCCAACCAATACTTACCAAAAATACAGTAATGTTGGCAATCGTCGCGACTGTAATCCAACCAAAGTACACACTAAATGGCGCTTGGATAAAAAGTTTTTCGAGCGTTTTAAAATGCTCCTTGGATAGAATATCAGCAATTTTGCACAGCAGAAAAAGTAGCAATGCCATCATAATCACTGAAAGACCGATATAGTCATAGTGCCAGGAAAATATCCACGAAATATTGATAAGTGAAGTGGCGATAAAAAGAGGATTGATTTTGTTAAAAAGCTCTTCTTTTTTTTGACTGCTCTTTAGAAATTGGTACAGGACATATCCTCCGAGCAAAAGATAGATGAGACCCCAAATAGAAAACGTCAGACCAGCGGGTGTAAATAAATTGGGATATGCATCTGAGATTTGACCGGTAGAACGATTATTGATTGGTAGTCCGTTGGCTAAAATATTTACCGCCACCATGGCAACATAAGCACTCCCAGCAAGAATTTTAAATAGTGTATTTTTCATTAATTATTAAAGAGATCCGTATACTTATATTTCTATTATATAATAATCGGTACCTTAAGATATTTCGTGAATGTTGAGTTTAAGGAGAGAATCTTATTTTGCAGCAAGGATAAAAATCTGGAATGTCATATTCTGCATATAACCTAAAAATCTATGAGAGTCTGGGATGTTCATCCAAAATATTTATGCCGAAAGCATTTGCTTGGCGAACACAGAGAACTTCATGGCCTCTGGAATATTCTGACAAAGCATAAAGGTATGGGAGGTTATTCTCATCATCCAGAGACTTTGCGTTGGATTGGTAAAGAAAAAGCACTTTTCCTCAGACACGAAAAATTGGTTAAGGAATTACTTTATCGCGGCTACTTACATCATTCTCCACTTGATAAAAAATTAGCCATTGGTTCGGCTAGTCAGAACATTTATATTAATACCATTCTTGAACAAGAAGAAATTCTTAAAGATAAATCGTGTGAATGTTTTTCATTGACGCAACTCAAGAGTCGTATCAGTGGTAGAATTAGTGGAAATTAATAGTGAGTATGACTAAAAAATTTAACCAGTGGCTTTTACCACTCTTTTTTGTTCTTCTCTTTATTCTCATCAGATCAATATACTTCGACAATCTTTTCAACTTTGTCTACGATCAAGTATCCTCATCAACAGAAATCTTAAAACTTTGGAGAGGGAAGTCAATCTCACTCCTCGGTCCACCAATGTCATTTACCGTAGAACATCGCCAAGTGTTCTTTGGAGGGTTTTCATATCTCATGCAATTCGTTTTCCTCGCAATTGGCAAATTCGACCCTTTTCTTTCAACATACGCCTTCATGCTTTTTTGCGCACTCATGATTTTTCCACTTTATTTTGGAACAAAGAAACTCATAAACCAAACAGCCGCAATCATGATGATAACGCTTTACACGCTCCTCCCATACTTTATCGAAAGCACCTCCTCAATGTGGAATCCATATTTTATGTTTAGTCTTTTTCCTTTGATTGTCTATTTCATGGGCTTATTCAAAACAAAAAAATCTCCGTGGGTTTTCTTATTAATCTCGATTCTTGGAGGTATTTGTTTCCAACTTCATTATCTTTTCATTTTTGCTTGGATCGGCATTGGAATCTATTATTTTTGTATAGAAAAACTTTCGCGAAAATTTCTTGCTTTATATTTCTTCGGGTTTGCACTTGGCATGCTGAATCTTATTCTTTTTGAAGTCCGCAATAATTTCTATCTTCTCCAGACACTCTGGATTTATGTCACGCATCCAAGAAATGTCTCTCAGCATTGGATTGCGCCCTATTATGTTTTGAGCGAAGTATTTTTTGCTATTCTTGCCCTTCTCGCAGTTTTTAAGAAAAAATTAAACAACACAATGGCAGTTGCGTTATTCGTCGTGCTTCTGGTTATGAGCATTCCCTATATCACTAGCGGTGCGAGAGACAGAAGCTACCCAAAAGATTGGTATTACGAAGATGACATAGAAGTCTATAAGATTATTAAAAGTAATTTAGATACGTATCAAGACGTAAATATTTTTGAATTCTATGATGCGACCGGCAATGTTCCTAAATATTTTCTAAAACTCGATAATGTCTTATTAGATTACGATGACTACTACCACAACAAATACCTTTATGTTACGTATACTGATGATCAATTCATGAAAAACCCCGCATACGAAGTTGCAAGTTTTAATCCGTCAAAGATAGTTAAGACGTGGAAAATAAATAAAGCCTACAATCTATACTTGTTAGAGAGGTTGTAAATATTTTATGAATCACATAGAGCCCCATTCAGGCAATACAGGATCAAAACTAAACTGGCTAAGAGCTTCTGTTCTTGGTGCTAACGATGGTATTGTATCGGTTGCAGGATTAGTAATAGGCGTTGCAGGGGCAACAAATTCGCCCCAAATTATTCTCACCGCTGGTGTAGCCGGCATTATATCTGGGGCAATATCTATGGCTGCAGGTGAATATGTATCGGTGAGCAGTTCAAGAGATACAGAAAAAGCACTTTTATCTAAAGAAGCGTACGAGTTAAAACATTTCACAAAGCAAGAACTAAGAGAGTTAACAAAAATTTATCAAGGAAAAGGTCTCTCAAAGAGAACGGCCACATTAGTGGCAAAAGAACTCACGGCTCACGATGTATATGCGGCGCATGTCGACGTAGAGCTTGGTATTGATCCGAATAACCTTACAAGTCCATTGCATGCTGCAATTGCATCAGCCGCCGCATTTTTTTTTGGTGCGATAATCCCCATGTTTGCAGTTATGTTTCCTCCTGCGAGTATTCGTATCCCAGTTGCTTTTGGCGCTGTCATAGTTGCACTGGCAATAACAGGAACAATAAGCGCAAAAATTGGGAATGCCCCAGTGCTTCGTGCTGTTGCGCGTGTGGTTACTGGTGGAGCACTTGCTATGGTTGTAACTTTTTATATTGGAAAGCTATTTAGTGTTGCTGGATTGTAAATGATCCTATAGCTGAAAACTAGCTGAAAGTCGTTTCGCTTGGTTCATTTTTGATATAATATACCCATATGAATGTATATAGAGAGGCCCATATAAGTGCGAGTGACGAAGATCAGGCAAATTTAATTCTCAACACACTCCTCCAGGAAAAACTCGTCACAGGTGGTTTGTTATTTATTGCACCAGCACGATTCCTATGGAAAGAAAAACTTGTCGATTTGCAATATTTTAATATCACCGCATTTACCCTCGAAAAACACCAAAAAAAAATCACCGAAGTGGTGAAGAAAATTACCAACGAAGATCTTCCAACAATTTGGTTTACAGAGATTGATGGAAGCGATGAACTGCTTGCATGGATTAACGACATGCTTAATTAATTTATTAGAGCTTCTATTGATATGAAACAACAGAATATAAGTATAATTATCGGTTCAATGATCCTTATTCTGTGTATTGTTGGACTTATGTATGTTCTTAGAACAACTCCGTCGAAAAAAATACCAAGCATTTTACCCACACCAATATCTACGACTACAAATGAGCCAACGACAGCAACACAAAAGACATATGTAATGACCGATGTTGCACAGCATGCGACACGTACCGATTGCTGGTTGGTCCTTGAAGAGAAGGTATATGATGTGACGAGTTTTATTCAAGAGCATCCTGGTGGTGAACGTATTCTTGAAGGCTGTGGAAAGGATGCAACATCTCTTTTCCAAAGCATCGATGATCATATCCCACGTGCACTTGAGTATCTGCCTGCATACTTCATCGGTAATCTAAAATAGGCCATATTCTGTGCTACAATGAACTAACGAACCGGAATGATATGAAATTGATCTTGCTACTATTGTTTAGTTTTCTCCTTATTTTGCTTTTTGTTGTTATTTTTTTTGGACTTCTTCGTACATTGTATGTACAAAATAATGGGAATCAAAAAGAATTTCTTTCTGGAAGAGTCCCTAAGAATATGCCAGACGGATTTTATAAAGGCTCAGTTGGCAATATAAAAGTTCCCTGGATGGGAAAACGCTTCAATAGCAAAAAATCGACTGGAATTAATAGATTTGCCGATGAAAAAGGGAATACTAATGAAAAATATCCGTTTACGACGTATATTGGAGAAGGAATTCAGGACAAAGGATTTAAGGTGCTTAAGATTGACTATGGGACTAATAGGAGCCCATGGTGGATAAAATATATTCTTGATGAGGTTGTAGAAGTGAAGCCAGGAAATTATTTAGGTAAGGTTCATATAACTATTTTGCCTAAAGTGCCACTTACTCTAGGATATTTTCGCTTGACGAAGTAAAAAAAGCTGATATAATAATCCAACTTATGAGCGTCGATACTCGAGAGCGAATAATTCGGGAACAAAGAGAGATGGTAACTCTGGCGTCGATTGAAGAGGCGAGCCATCGGCTTCATGGCATCGCACATAGAACCCCACTTCAACTTTCCCCTCGGCTTTCTAAAGAATACAATGCTCGCGTTTCATTAAAAAGAGAAGATCTTCAGCCTGTTCGTTCATACAAGTTACGAGGAGCTGGAAATCGTATGGCGCTTCTTGATCCTGACGAAAGAGCTAGGGGTGTCGTAACTGCAAGTGCAGGAAATCATGCCCAAGGCGTTGCGTTATCAGCAGCAGAATTGGAGATTATGGCTGATATCTTTATGCCAAGACAAACACCTGCTCAAAAAGTAGACAGTGTACGACGATTTGGCGGTGACAATGTAAGAATTCATCTTGAAGGTAGAACTTTTGATGACGCCGCGGCACACGCCAGAGAATTATGTGAAGCAAATGGGGGCGTCTATGTACCTCCATTTAATGATCCACATGTTATAGCGGGTCAGGGAACAGTAGGTATGGAAATTTTAGAACAAGCCATGGAAGCTAATTCTGGCCGCATTGATTATGTTGTCGTGCCAATCGGTGGTGGTGGTTTGGCTGCTGGTTTAGGAACTTATTTTAGTGCTATGTCGCCTGATACTAAAATTATTGGTGTTGAGCCAATTGGGGCGGCAGGAATGTATGCATCCCGGCTTGCTGGTGAGGTAGTAACACTTGATACTATTGATCCATTTGTTGATGGTGCTGCTGTAAAAACACCGGGCGACCTAACGTTTGCGATTACGAATGATATTCTTGACAAGATAGTTCTCGTCCCTGAGGGGGAAGTCTGTGAAGCAATGATAGGTTTGTTTGATAGAGATGGAATTATTGCTGAACCTGCAGGGGCGCTGAGTGTCGCGGCCTTGCGAGTTTTGGGGGATGATATCCGCGGTGCAAATGTCGTAAGTGTAGTTAGTGGTGGAAATGTTGGTATTGCACGAATGTCACAAATAAGAGATAGAGCAGAAGAGGCTCGATATGCGCGATCTCCATTCAGCGTCTGCGTCTAATCTGTGCTACAATGAGTTAATGACCTGGAATGGCATATATGTAGTAACTGATCCCACTTGGGGTGATAACGGAAAAGGAAAAATTGTCGATCTTCTCGCGGACCGCGCCGAAATGTCAATAAGATATAATGGCGGGCCGAATGCCGGACATACAGTTCGTAACGAACATGGAGAATTTAAGTTTCATTTAATGCCTTCAGCTATTTTTAATCCTCAGGCAGTATGCGTTCTCGCTGATGCCGTTGTAATCGACCCGAAAACACTTGCTGAAGAAATTATTGCTATTCGAGAAGCAGGCATAGATATTTCTGCAAAAAATTTAATGATAAGCCGCGCCGCGCATATGATTATGCCGTGGCATAGAGATAGAGATAATTTACGCGAAACGGTGCGCGGCGAAGGAAAAATAGGTACGACGGGCCGAGGCATCGGGCCGACGTACGCAGATCGCACAGAACGTGTTGGCCTGCAAATGAAAGATTTAATTGCAGCTGACTTTGAAAAACGACTTGAAACAGAAATGGCTTGGCAAGAAAAACTTGTCGCATTAATGCGTAATGATAATTTCACTTATGACAGAAAAGCTGTCGTAAAAGAATTAATGGAAGCGCGCGAAATTCTTGCACCTTTAATTGCAGATGTTATGCCCGCAATCGAAGAATATTATTCTGGAGGAAAGAGAATTCTTGGAGAAGCTGGCCAAGGAACGCTTCTTGATCTTGATCGTGGCACGTATCCATACGTTACATCGAGTCATCCAGGTATTGTGGGTTTTACATTAACTACGGGAATTCCTCCACGAAGTGTTGATAAAGTTATTGCCGTCACAAAAGCATATACAACTAGAGTTGGTGAAGGTCCGCTTCCTGCGGAATTGCTTGATGCTGATGGAGAAAAAATAAGAGAAGTTGGACATGAATATGGAACAACAACTGGTCGCCCACGCCGCTGTGGATGGTTGGATATTCCTGCGTTGCGTTATGGTGTGCAAGTTGCGGGAGCAGATGAGATGGCATTAACGAAGATCGACGTGTTTGATGATTTTGCAGAAGTAAAGATATGTGTTGCATACGAAATTAATGGAAAACGTTATGACAAAATTCCTAGTGTCGATATTGATTTTCTGCAAGGAGCGAAACCTGTTCTTGAAACAATGCCTGGTTGGAAGTCACCTACTTCGGCGATACGTGCATTAAAAGATATGCCAAAAAAAGCTCAAGCTTATATCGATAAAGTCGAAGAACTTGTTGGAAAAGAAATCTCAATCGTATCAGTAGGTCCTGCAAGGGAAGAGACGATGTATAAATAATTAACTCTCCTTTTTACTTTCTTTTTGAATGGTTATCCAATGATATGCGTATAGAGGAAGTCCCACTATAAGCATAGATATCGCTCCAGAAAGCTCTCTTTGGCGCTGTCGTTGTGATTCTTTTTCTTGGCGAGCTTTTTCTTTTTCTTCATCGACTTCCACGGTCTTTCCATCTGGTGTAGTGGTTATTGGCCCTGCATAATATTCGTATTTATCCGCATCTTTAAAAACAAATACTTTTATACCAAGATCAACAATGCGAACGGTGCCGATAACGACAATAAGAAGTCCAATGAATGAAAAAAGATACAAATAGATAAGTCGGATATTTATTTTCATACAGTAAGTATATAGGATTTTTTAAAAGATGTGAGAAACGGCAATTGATTTTCTGTGTTCCTAACATCAACTTCGGCAGCCAGCCGCTGGTCGTGGCCACAAGTGGCCCCGCGCCGTCGTAGACGGCTTTGGTCGGTATGTTTCCGACCAGCGGCTGGACTGCCTGGGGGTTAGTACCCCGTGAAGGTGATTACCGGCTCACGCCGGCAGCGCCGCAGAGCGGCGCTCAAGGATGCCCTCAAAGGGCGCCTAAGTGTATGAGGTTGTTAGAGCTGCAGCTGCTGGCGGGTCGCCGGCTGCCACATCATCGCGATCTCGTAGCCCAGCAGGTACTGCCGCAGCGCGCGCAGACGGTGGTGGCCGGTGGCCGCCATCGCTGCTCCGCCCATGTTGGCATCGTCACGCCACGCGAGGTGGCCGTCGTTCCAGTGCTCGTAGTTGGCCGCCATGTACTGGCGGCCGGGTGAGTTGAAGGTCGTAGCGACGCCCAAGGCGATCTGCGGGCCGGTGTCGTTGAACGTCGCGCCAGTGTTCGCCTGCGGGTGCCGCAGGCCGGAGTAGTTGCCGAAGGCGATCTGCCGCTCGTCGTTGCGCCAGAAGACCGTCGCCGCCCAGTTGTGGCCGTTGAAGCCCTTCGTGCTCGCGTAGCGGATGAGCTCGTTGCCGGTATACCCCGCGCTGGCCATCTGCTGCGCCGTCGAGTTCTCGTCCATGGCGATGGCCTGCTGCGTCTGGCCGTGGTGGCCGTCGCTGCGCAGCAGAACCATCTGGTTCGGGTTGAGGTTGGAGTCGGTGTTGAGCGCGATCAGCTGGTCAGCAGCACTGCCGACGTTGTTGATCGTCGCCACGTTGTGGTCACCAGAGACAGCGTTCGCCGCCAGGAAGTTGGTCGGACTGAACGCACCAAGGAGCATGCCCGCGATCATCGCGGTCAGGATGGTCCATCGGAAGTGTGACAAGGGTTCACCTCGTATGTCTTCGCGTTGATGGGTTGGGTTCGGTCTCTCCGTCCGCGACGGAGAGGTGGAATGGAAGGGTGGACGATCCGACACGTCTGATCAGGGCGGACCCCGGATCAATTTCACGCTGTTGTGCCTCCTTTCGTTTGGCAACAAGCTTGACTGTTCGTGGACCACTGACCTAAACAAAGTAGCTGATCAGTGGAACTCTAAAGACATTTTTACAATATCCCCAAAATTCCACTAACCAACTGTCAAATTTCTAATAATCAATTGCCGTTTCTGTCAAAGTACTATGAGTAATACTGCTGGCAGTACACGGCTTTTGCGTACGCCCTCAATCTTTCCTCAAGGTGTAAAAAAATTTACTATCGGTAGTATAGGCCCGACTTAGACACATGTCAATATCCCTAATTTTTAAGCTGTTATACTTTCTTTATGCCCCAAGACGCACAAGAAGCAATTGATCGAGCAAAAGGTGGTATCGAAGTACTTAATGAATATCGAGATCCCACTCCAGCAGTCGCAGCTCATTCATCCTCATTACTCTCATCGCCACTCTTTCTTTACTCAATCTACGCAATTTTTTTTATAATAATCTCAATAACCGTCTTATATATTCGTTACAAAAATAACAGATGATTTTATACATCGCCTGGCTTCAGTCAATTGTTGCAACTCTCGGAAGTCTTTATTTTAGTGAAGTAATGAAGTTTCCTCCGTGTGTTCTTTGCTGGTATCAGCGGATTTTAATGTATCCACTCGTTTTTATTCTCGCAGTCGGTATGGTAAGAAAAGATAAGAAAGTGTACACGTACGTTTTGCCTTTAAGCATTATGGGCCTTTGTATTGCTCTATATCACAACTTATTGTATTACCAAATTCTTCCAGAAAGTGCTGCCCCATGTATTAACGGTGTTTCGTGCACCACAAAATTCATTGAATGGTTTGGCTTTATAACTATTCCACTATTATCTTTGATTGCGTTTACTGTAATCACAATTTGTATGTTACTTACGTGGAAGAGTCTCGAGAAATCGAAGTAATACTGCAGCAGAACGATCTTCTTTTATAGAACCATCAAGAGCCAATTTTCTTGCCTCTTCAATAGTAGCCCACTTAATTTTTATATTTTCACCAAGTTCTAAATGCTGCCCTTCGGGATCCTCTTCATATTTTGTAATAATAAAGTAATACAGGTCCCAAATTACAGACGCACCACATGTCGAAAGAGAAAACAATTCCGCATCATCTGCAATAATCCCGACTTCTTCACGAGCTTCCTTCTTCGCTGCGTTTTTGGCTTTTTCTAGCATTTCGCCCTTATTCTCCAAAAACGCATGATATTCTTCGAGTGAATCGCACACTTTTCCACCAGGCAATCGAATATCCCAATCCTCTAATTCACTGCGATATTCCTCGACGAGTAGAATATCCCCTTCGGGAGAAGTAATGATAAGTCTTGTTCCAGGAGCACGGCGAGCTTTTTCGTAGACAACTTCTTTATCGCCGATCTTGAAAGTCATGTGGACAACTTCAAACATTTGTCCAGAATACTCAACTTCTTCTTTCACGAATTCGGGTAAGGCTTCATTCATTGCTGTAGACGGTGGTTTATAATCGCAAGTATATTATAATTGATTCAAATATGACTAATGACATGACCCTAAAACAACTTACCGATCTCATTATGCAACAGGCCGAGGAAAAGGGCTTTGGCACAAAACCGGAGGATATTTCTGTTGCAGAAAAGATTGCGCTAATTCATTCAGAAGTTTCTGAGGCATTTGAGGCCTACCGTCATAAAAACATCGACGGCAAAGATGGATTTGAGGAAGAATTGGGCGACGCAGTGCAAAGAATTTTGCATTTATGTGGCGTTATGGGCGTAGATATTGAAGAAGCAATCTTGAAAA
>CAZTOA010000019.1:0-9699 GCA_964614975.1 uncultured Gammaproteobacteria bacterium
GATCAGCAAAGGAGTTGTCGCTATTGAAACAAATGGCCTTGAGAATAGAGGGAATGGTTTAGGGCGTGCGCTACAAGAAGCACGCATTATGCATTGGATGCTTACACATCAAGGTAAAAATCATCTTAATACAGGTGTAAATATTGAAGAAGCCGGAATATCACCCCAGATGCATGAAGTCTCATCTAAATTTTTGCGTGATATGGACGTCATGCAGCAGTTAAGAACTGGCGAAACTGTGACCGTTGATTCTGTAGCACAACAACTTGAAATGGTTTACGGGTTACTTGTACAGCAGGGCTTTGGTGAATTTATAGAACAGGATAGCGATAAAATCACCGCATTTTTAAGAGATGTACGTAAGACAGCTGGAACTGAAGGCTTCTCTGGGTTTACACCCGATTCAGTACGAAGACGAAAAGACATTATTGTTGCTGCAGCAGGCTTATTCGATGTTCCTGTTACAGCTACTGAGCGAACATTCCTACGCGCCGGTGCAAAATATGTTAATGCCATTCCTAATAGTGCGGTTGTACGTTCACATCCTGAGCTTAATCATACTCGCCGCCTGATTCTTGATCGTGAAGTATGGGAAAAACTTAACGCACAAGACAATCCTCAAATCGCTCAATATTTAGCAGAACAAAGAGCTGCATAATATTTGAATTACACGTTCGAAAATATGATATACTAAGGGTAATAAGCACCTATGAAAGTAGCAAATTTCATGCGAACCTCGGTGGTTTCAGTACCTTCAAGTGAACCCGTCAGAACGGTAACACGTCTTATTTTCAACCTCGGTATAAAAAGTGTCCCTGTATGTGATGATGATAAACTCGTCGGTATTGTCACTGAAGAAGATATTCTAACGAAACTCTTCCCATCTGTACGTGATTTTATGGAAGATCGCGGCCATGCATTTGACTTTGAAGCCATGGAAAAGAACCTTGGCGAGCTCATAAATAAGCCGGTTAAGAAAATAATGACTGTAAAGCCAAAAACAGTCCATCCCGACCTCCCTATTATGCAAGCTCAGTCGATGATGATCGTCGGAAAAATAAGTCATCTCCCCGTCGTCGATGAAGATAAAAAACTTGTTGGAATAATTTCACAAGGTGATATTTTTAGAGCTATCGTTGGTCAGGAAATTCCTTATGACGATAATGAAGAATATCATGCCTGGCTTTCACGACATTGGGACCTTGTAGTACCCTGGAAGCAACGATTGAGTGGTGAAATTGCAGCATTTAATAAAATTTTTGAGAAAAAGTATACGTATCGCATTCTCGATATATTCTGCGGTACAGGTGAACATGCAATCGCACTCGCTCGAGAAGGCTACGACGTTATCGGTATGAATAAATATATTCTTATGCATAATGCTGCGATGAAAAAACATGCCCAGCTCCCTGAATATCTGCAGCGACGTATAGATTTTACTCATGGTGATTATGTAGAGCTATTGAAGAACAAAAAAGAGGATTTTGATGCGGCGATATTTATGGGTAACGCACTCGCCCACAATCCACATGATTATAAGAAAATTGTTAAAACTACGAGTCAAAGTTTGACCAAGAAAAATGCGATCATGATTTTGCAGATTGCTAACTTTGATAAGATTCTCGCGAATGGTGGTTTACAAGATTTTAATGCAAGACCATCAAAAGTTAACGAAGACACGCAATATACATTTATCGAGTTCTATGACAATCCAAAAGTAACCGGCAAAAAGGATATATTGACCTTAAATATGACGATATTGCGCCATGTTGGACACCGCTGGGCATTTGCGGCGATGAATAGCACGCCGATTGCATATATAACTGCAGAAAGTATTACTTCCCTATTAAAAGAAGCTGGGTTTAAGAAAATTGAGCTATTCGGTAGCCGATTCTTAGAACCGCTGTTTGAGCATAAATTCTCCGTAAAAGATCACGACTGGTTGAACGTCGTAGCAACGCGTTAAGCGGTTTTTGTTGAAATTTCTTCCCCCCTACGCTATAATATACTATAGGTTTATCTTGCTTGGCTCTTCGCGTGCCTTGTGAGGTAAAACCGAAACACTCAACATCGAAGCCCGTTAAGTTTTACGGAGGTTCAGATGAAAAAAAGCGGTGGTCATTCGACCCTTCTGATCATCATTGTGATTCTGGCGGTCGCCCTGACTATCTGGATGCTTTTTGGTCCAGATTCGACGTCAGGTGGCGGAGGCACCACAAGCTCAAATTGTAAGCAGACGCATACGGTTGTGTCTGGTGACGACTTGAGCCATCTGGCCTCTAAATACCGAACAAGTATTGGTGCTTTGGCGAATGCCAATGGCATCACCAACCTGAACTTGATCTATGTTGGACAAGAGCTCTGCGTCAGATGGTGACACAGGCACGATCTGAGTGTAACTGAATAATCTGGACCGGCCACGGGCAATGCGCCCGGGGCCGGTCCGCCGCACCTTTCCCCTAAACTTGCCTTTTGACCTATCTTCGATTATAATATTACTATAGGTTCTAGCACTTTTTATTTTTGTGGTCAATTTTACGGTTTTTGCGCGGCAATGCAGTTCATAGACCTGCCAGATTTTATGGCATTTATGGATCGCCTTGCCGCTCAAAACCCACGCTTAGCCTGAGCGGTTTCAAAAAGGACGTGTGCGCTAAAATGCCGAAGAATCGCGTTTTTACGACGGATGATCCCGCAAAGTTCGGGTTCAAGTGCCCGGAGTGCCACCGGGATCTGGACGAGGTGAAAGGTCAGTACGTCTGCGTGCATCGCTTTATTGACGCAGACAGCGGCGCCGACATCTCGCTGGACAAGCCCTACAAGTACAACCAGAATTCCCCCTCCAGTGGAGGTGGCGTCTGGAACGTACCCGGGGCTCCGGTTCAGGGCGCTGGCCGACTCGGCCAGCCCGTCACCGCGACGCACCAACGGTTGAATGCCGCGGAAGTAGTCGTCGCAAGCGCCTTTCCGGCGCTGGCGTTCAGCATCCGCATCGCATTCGATACGCTCGAGGTGTTCGCCCTTCGGGGCAGAACGAAGAGCAACGCTCACCCTTATCGCTGGCTCTGGCTCAGCGGCAAGGTGTTGTTCCCGGCCATGGGATGGGCCGCGGCGCTGCTGGTCTACGCGACCGGCAACCGCAAGATCATCCCGATGCAATATCGCATCGCTTCGACCGACTAGCTCGGACGTGGCGGCTCGGTACTGCAATGTAGCAACATGGGGGCCTCGAGGCCCCCATGCACATCTTTTTTGGTTGACAACTCATTTCATAAAACACTTATGAACTGGATTGCCGCCCAAAAAGAACAAACAACATGCCCGGGCGGCTGTGATACAAGGAGGCCTGTGCCGTGGACGACATGACCATGTACGAAGTGACGTGGGTCGACAAGAACGGGGATACGAAAATCACCACCGTCTCAAGCACCCAGCTCAGCTGGTTTCAGAGAGACGTTGTTGAGGCAGAGGGTGGCCGCGTGACCACCAAGGTGGTCAAGCAGGATACTATCACTGTTACGAAGTAAAGCCATCGCGCTGCAGCTAGCGCGAAAAAATAGCTTCGTGACCCAACTCCCCATGGGGGCCCTTCGGGGCCCCCTGGGACAACTTTTTCTTCATACTTCTTCTAAAATCTTCACTACACTCACCTATTTCGCTTTAAACCCAAAAATCTTAGAGTTTATTTTTGTGTGTGAAAAATTAGGAAGAAAAATGAAGTTTTGTACCGTACAGGTGCCCCGACGAACGTCGGGGCACCTGTCTCGGCACCTTCTCTGCACACATCTCCTTCCGGGCCATTTTAGACCCACTTGCCGGTTTTCGCCCATCCTGCAAGGGACTCGAAGGCCAAGGCCATCCCTGGTCCACCCTTGATACGTCCTCTCCGAAGATGCGGACGCATCATTGTCGCTGGCCACCACATTCCACGACTAGGAAGAACGAGGAACTTCCTCTCGTCCGATCCCTTGACGGCAAAGCTGATCACCGTCAGTCCCAGGACTAGCTCCGCCATGAAGCCTGCGATGTTGATCTTCTGGGGAGCCATGATGTCCTCCAGTTTGATCGCGTAGGTTGTTCCTACTGTATCCTTCAGGCCGGAAGTCGAAAACACCAACTTCTTACTGTCGGTGTGAATGTCGACTGCCTGGAACAGGATCCCGAGTGCGGTTGTCTTGCCTGCTCGTCGCGCTGCTGGCGACAAGAGAGCCAGCCAGGGCTTCCCGGGATCGATGGTTTCCGGACGCACGTCCATCGCCATCTTTGTAGCTCCCTCGGGTTGTGCCCAGAGGTCTAATCGGAACGCGAGAGGGTGGCCAAAGCCAAACCCACTCGGGGTCATCCGGCGAACCCAGCGAAAAGGCGCCGTAACGCCTCGCCAAAGTCCGCCGAACAACCACTTGTAGAACTCCGCTATGCCACTCAGCAAGTCGCTGATGCTCATGGTTGCACGATGTGCGTGAGGCCAAAAAAGAGCGGAGCCCAACAGCTCGCGCCGTTTGCAGCGATGACGACCTGTACCTTTGTCATCTCGTTGGGGACCCCATTGTCCTTTACGACTTGTGGATCAAACCGGTAGCGACTTCCTCCGGGCAATTTGTGTACTTGCCCTTCAGTCGTGCAATCAACGCCGGCGGGCGCGTCGATGTAGAGCCACTGGGTGTACACGTTCGGGAACACATCCGGCCCAACCAGGTTTGAAGCTGGCTGGGCGGCCGAAGCCGGCCCCGGCGCGGACGCCGGGGCCTGGCTCTGCGGTTCACCAGGAACGAAGAAGCCATTGGGCCACTTCCCCGTCCCCTCGATCAAACCTTCGTCTCCTGCGACACCGAGCTCTGTCTTCGCCCGCTCGGTGAGGTTGATGTCAACCTGGCCGTAGTCTTCGTTGGCCGGGTCGAAACATCTCATTGTCCACACATTGTCGCCTCTCAGGCCGAACCAGCTCTTGGAACTGGTCCGAAGGATGCGACAGGAGACACCTGCCGGAATCTTGGTCTTGTTCACGTTACCACGGTTGTAGTTGGCATTGATGAACCAGACCCTCCACTCCTTCAACATCTCCTTGCGGGGCTTCGTCGGGAGGTAAGTCACTGGCGTCGGCTGAGGCGTTGCCGTAGGCCAAACCACCTCAACGACTGCCGCCGACGGGTCGATCGCGCTATCGGAGCGCGGGCCGGTTGAAGCAGGGAGATCGTCCTCCGACTCCCACTTGTCGTGATCACCGGAATCGGAGGACATCGCGGCACTGGAAGACTCATCGTCACCCAGATCGACACCGCTCATTCCATCGCTGTTTAGCATGCTCCCGGTGACGATGCTGTTGTAGCCGTCGGCGAACTTATCGTCGACTGAGACATGGCTCGAACTGAAGCCAAGGCCCCACCAGCCCAACTGGGCTCCATACCAGAAGAGGAACATCACGACGAAGTACGTCAGGGCCCCACCGCTGATGGCGGGGACCATCTTGTCCATCGCGAAGCCGTTCTTCTTGCCGTACAGGACGACGACGACGACGATCAGGACTAGGAACCAGACTGCGAACTGTGCGTTGACTGAGGACATCATGAGCCTTCTCACACCCTTTCACTGTTGTGCTAGCCACCCTAGGGTGGCAAGCTGCGGATGAAGCTCCAGCATCGTCATCCACGATTGGCAATCGTAGCCTTTCGTGTTGTTCGAAGACGTGCAGGAGGTATTTACGGGCCAGCGGCGATCAAAGAACATCACCCCGGTCCGATTGTTATCGGAAACGCCATAGTGAGAGCGAGTCTTCTCGAAACTCTCCCACTTGGCGGAACTTCCTCCAAAGCCATCGTTGATCACAACGAACTTCACGCCTGCGACGCCACCGAAGTCGGCATTGCTGCCGGGAATCGAGTGGAACACGTCCCAGACGAGTACGATGCCGTCGCCCTTTAGCCCAGCTTCGGAACGAGCCCTTGCGAACTCAATTCCTAGTTGCTTGACGTCAGAGAAGGCAATCGCCTTGTTGTGCTCTTGGTCGACTACGATACCATCGAGCCCAAGCGGGGTCAGTTGCTTGATCGCCTTGCGGAGATCTTCAACCTTTCCACTTGTATCGATGAGCACCATGGTGCCGTTGGCATGGGCTGTCGGAATCAGCTTCGCGAAGTCAGTCATCGTGAAGCCCGAGTGTAGAACTGGTACGACGACTGGTGTCGCCGACCGACTCGTAGCGCCTTCTACAGCGCTAGCCCAACTTCTTGCAGCCCCAACGACTTGACTTGGAGTACACGTGTTTCCGAGCGTCCCGGGTCCTCCGTCAGTACACGGCCACCCCCAAACAGGGGTAAAGAGGCCCGTTCCCGGAACCTCGAACGCGTACACGCGGCTTACGCCGAGCAACTTCTCGAAAGCACTGGGGTCAAAGGTTAGATTTGTGTAGTTTCTCACGAATTGCAGCGCCCCGAGCTCAACAGCCCGGACTGACATTCCGAAGAGGAACGACACCATCATTGCCTGCACCCCAATAACGCCGAACTGGACGTACAACTCTCCAAGACTCCCCTTCTTCTTACCTTTCATGAAGTACCGAGTGATTTTCCCCATGAGACGCAGGGGCATGACCACAACAGCAAGCATTACGAGTAAGATGAAGAAGAACAGGAGCGTTGGTCCAACGGCGAAGCTTTGTACCAGCGACAGGCGTGACTGCATGGGGTTGTTGCCCTGGTAGGGTACGTCCCATGGCCAGTCTTTCGTCGATCCGCGGAGGCGGTATTCCATCAGCTTCGGGTCGAAGTATGCATCGATGCGCTGAGGAACCGCCTGAGCGTCACGAATTTCGAAGTGAGTGTGCGACCACCCTGTCGTGCCGGTCATACCGACGCGACCAAGGATTGTCCACTCATCCACCTGTTGATCCGTTGTTACCATGACCGTTCCACCGCCCTGATCCATCATGTGGGCATAGGTGGTCAACCGGCCATCTGGGTGTTTTATCTGGACCCAGCATCCATAGCCGCCGGCGTTGTTACAGCCAGCGTAGCTTACTTTACCTTGAGCAGCAGCGAACACGGCAGCGCCTTGTACAGCGCTGATATCCCACGCGTTGACCGAACACCGACCCGACTTTACGGGGCCGATCTCGATGCACTGCGTGTGATCGTCTTCGGTCGAGCTGATCAGGTTGCTAGCTACCGGGAGTTTCCAACCATCCTTACCCTCTAGGCGTCCGTCCCTAAATCCGTCGACCAGATCTGGTTGTTTCACGATGAGACGTGGTTTAAACCAGGATACAGGAAGACTGAAGAAGAACTTTTGGCCTGCGAGAACAGGATTGCTGAATACCCTTTGGCGGTTTGCAGCATCGTTGTTTGACGTGATGAGTGAATCAAGCTCGTCATCTTGGCAGCAGGAAGCTCCCAGTCGTCCGAGCTTTGCATGTTTGGCATACCCGATGTACTCACTGCCGGTCGATTGGAACGACCAACCAGAAAGATTCATCGGGGCAGAAGGATCGTTCACGGGCACAAAGGCGCCCTTATAGCGGCGCGCAAAGTGAACGTGAGATCCGTCTGTCTTCCCGTACATGCAGTCGACACGTCCGATCCGATCGCCTGTCTTGACTTCCGTCCCGACGGGAATTCGGTCAGTATCGGACATGTGGAAGTAGAATAATGACCAGGAGTTGTTAGGGTCACCATCGCCGTCAAGATCGGTTGTCACTTCCCCGTTCCCGGATGTAGTAACTACCCCAGGAGCAGATGCAAGCACCCACTCTTGAGATATTGCACACCCTTCTCGGGTAGGGTTCGCGAAATCGACTGCGGCGAATGGACCGTCAGCCCCGTAAGCCCCGTGGGGGCCTCCGGAGTACCACCACTTTTCTTCTGCCGCGAACGGCAAAAGGAGGGGTGGTTGTTGTGGAGCACGAGCGAGTTCGACCCACGTGGGATCAAGCTTCTCGCTTTGTGCGTAAACTGTAATATTTTGTTTTGTATGTGCTGAAAGGACAATAGCCACGACGACCATTGTCCTCAGCATGCTTCGCGCTGAGGTGGTCATCTGCTCGTCCTTTCTTAAGGTGCCGAGTTGTCAATGCGCTTGTTACTGCACCCGCATGGGCACAGTCCTCCCACTCGGTGTGGAAGGGAATATATTATACCACGAAGGCTAATTTTGTAAACTTATAGCATTTAACTACAAGCCACTCGAATGCACTACCATATTGACTGTACGAACACTTTATATTAAACTATGGGTTCTATTATGGGAGTTGAAAGCGGAGGCGGACACAAATCTGGTTCAGATGGCGCTTGGTCAGAAGCATTGCCTGGTGGTGTTATTGTATATGTGGATCTTGCAGATTGCCCAATGGGTATTTCGCAACTCGAATCAGCAATGCCAATTCCAGCCAATTCCCCTCTTATTTTCGATGTGGTAGATGGCCTTATGTCAAATCATGCACGTCACCATTCAGAAGCAGGAGTACCAAGAGGAAACTGTCATCGTCACGGATATCACACACAAGAGGCAGATTAAATTCCCCCAATTGAATCCACACCGAAGAATCGTACGCGATCACCACGGAATATAAGCTCAATTTCACCCGTTGGACCATTACGATGTTTCGCAATAAGAAGCTTCATCATGCGTTTAGATTGATCCATCAATTCATCATTATCTTCATCACTATACAAGAACATAACAATATCAGCGTCCTGTTCAATCGAACCACTCTCTCTCAAGTCGGCAAGTTGCGGCTTTTTTTCACCTCTGTGTTCGATAGCGCGCGAAAGCTGGGATAAGGCAATAACCGGCACTTTAAGTTCGCGCGCAAGATTTTTTAAGCTTTGGGAGATAAATGAAACTTCTTGAACACGGCTCTCCATTCGCTTCCCCGGGGTTGCAAGTTGCAGGTAGTCAACAATAATTAATTTCAATCCTTTTTCAATTGTAAGTTTTCTGGCCTTTGTTCGCATTTCAAGAATTGAAGTTCCTGGAGTATCATCAATAAAAATTGGGGCTTCAGAAAGCTCGCCCATTGCCTGGGTTAATCGTGTGTAATCTTCATCGTTGAGTTTTCCTGTTTTCAATTTCCATGCATCTATATCCGCTTGGCCAACAAGAAGACGATCAACAAGTTCTTCCTTACTCATTTCGAGTGAAAAGAAGCCAATTGGCTTTTTCTCTTTTAGTGCAATATGAAGGGCCATATTTAAGGCAAAAGTCGTCTTTCCTACACCTGGTCGCGCCGCCAGGATAATCAAATTCGAATCCTGCAAGCCGGCAAGCTTACTATCTAGTGCTGAAAAGCCCGTTGGTATGCCTCGAAGCTGATTATCTGACTTCATAAACTCTTCGAGTCTCTCAAAGCTTTGAGCAAGAATATCTTTTAATTCAATGAAATCTTGATGCAGAAACGCCTGTGAGAGCGAAAAAATATCCGTTTCTGCGCCATTTAATATATCGCGCACATCACCCGTTTCGTCGAACGATTGCTCGACGAGCTTCGACGCGACAGAAATAAGCGTGCGCTTTAAGTAACAGTTTTTTACAATCTCTGCATACTGCTTTACATACGCAGACGTAGGCACAATATCGATTAACTCATTTAAATATTCTTTTCCACCAGTCTGCTTAATAGTCCCCTGCTCTTTTAATTCAGCAGCGACAGTAATAATATCAATTGGCTTACTCTTCTCGAAAAGCACTAATGCAGCCTCAAAAATGTGC
>CAZTOA010000019.1:9709-15525 GCA_964614975.1 uncultured Gammaproteobacteria bacterium
TGCCTATTTTCTGCAAAATAAAAGTGGCGCGCTTGGAGTATTTCGGCAACTTCAACAATTGCCCCAGCATCAATGAGAACACCGCCGAGAACAGATTTTTCGGCATGCGCATCATGCGGCGGGATTTTTACAGGATTCGCTTTTTGATCCATGAAAGATTAAGACTGCTGGGATAATACGACAACCTTTGTATTTTCTTCGAAATCTGCCCGACTTACTGAAAGTTTCGGTACAGCATCGTAGGTTGTAACACCCAGTTTTCCGAGGAAATCTTCAAGAGGCGCTAATTTTTCCATAATCTCTGGAGAGAATGAATCGTTACGATAATGCATAGGAATTACAATTGAGGGCTCGAGCTTCTCTACTACATGGCGGGCTTCTTCTGGATCAATCGTAAAAAATCCCCCAACTGGAATCAAAAGTACGTCAACGCCGTCAATCATCTCGATTGTTTCTGCAGATAAGGTGTGGCCAAGGTCGCCGCAATGCAAGATAGAAATATCCTCACATTCAATTTTATACATTGTGTTTCTGCCTCGTTCTTCGCCTTTATTTTTATCGTGGTAACTCTCAAAGCCAGTTACACGAATGCCTTTAAGCTCATATTCACCGGGAAGATTTATGATAAGTGGGCTTCCACCAACGCTAGATGCAGCGTTATGATCGCCATGATCATGTGAAATGGTGACAATATCTGCTTCAACTTTTGGAAATGCTTTTCCAAGCAGTTTCGCATCATATGGATCACACACAAGAGTACCTGTTTTTGACTTTATTTTGAATGAGGAATGACCGAAGTATGCTATTTCCATGGTAGGTGTATGGTAGCAAAATACCTAGTCTATTTCAAGGACTGCAATGGCCGTGATATAATGCCTGATCGTTCCGATTCACGCCCAATCAGGTTTAAGGAGTAGGAAAACAGAATGAGCGATGGCAGCAACCACATGAAGCGCAGCTGCAATACAGATCGCTGCCGTGGCAAAGCTACGCACGAATGCAGTTGCGGCGATTCTGTCTGCAGAACTTGTTGGGTAAATGAAAACGGGGTTTGGATGTGCGTTCACTGCCGCACAAAGCAGCGGCGGAAGGCGCGCAGATGACCCTCATGATGAAGAACAAAGCAGCCCCTGGCACGTGCCGGGGGCTGCTGCCGAATCTAGTCGCTATAATATAGCTATGAAATATCCGCTACTTGTATCTAATCCAGCAAATATTTTTTACCTGACTGATGTTCATATTGAAGCGAGAGATGCCTGGGTTTTGCTTACGGAAAAAGAAACACACTTTTTTACCGATGCCCGTTATAACGATGTTCTAGCTAATCTAAAGTCCCCTCTTGTTCCCCACGAAATTTCTTCTGCGAATCCGCTTTCGACACAAGTACGAAAAATCTTACGTCTGATTAGGTCGGAACAATTATATTTCGAGGCAGATAATCTTACCGTTTTTGAGCTCAAAAGCATGAAAAAGAAGCTTTCTATTACTTTAAAACCAACGACGGGATTAGTGGCTTCTCTACGCGAACTGAAAAAAGAGCACGAAATTATTGCAGTGCAAAAAGCATGCTCTGTTATTGACGCTTGCTTGTTTGACATCTCAAAACTTCTAAGACCTGGCCTTACCGAATATGAAATTGCATTTAAACTTGATTCATGGCTTCGAGAAAAAGGCCATACGAGTGCGTTTGCGCCCATTGTTGCTGTTAATGAACACGCTGCAATCCCACACTTTAATACGCAACTTAATGGAAAAAAGAAAATTGCGAAAAACTGCATTATTTTGATCGATGCGGGTGCCAATGTTGATGGATACTGCTCAGATATCACCCGCATGTTTGTTATGGGCAAAACATCAAATACTTTTATAAAATGCTATAACGATCTGCTTGCGGCACAAGAAAAAACAGCTAAAGCCTTAGGATCATACGAAAAATATAGTGAGGTCGATCTTTTTTGCCGTCATGAGCTTGAAAAAGCCTCAATCGCACCCTATTCGCATGCGACAGGACATGGCATTGGCATAGAAGTTCATGAGAAGCCGTATGTGAGTTTCAATTCGCGCGATATTATCAAACCTGGGCATATTGTGACCATCGAACCAGGGACCTATATTGAGGGGAAATTTGGCATTCGTATCGAAGACACGGTCTTGATTAATAATAACAAGCTTCCTCGCGTAATGACAAAATTCCCTAAGGCGCTTTATTTAATAGAAAATTAATAATCTCCTCGTATACTTTTCAATATGAATAACCAAGCATTACTAGTGATCGTTCGTGATCTATTTATTAACACTGCAAGCGTGCAGGTTGCTGTGCTCATTTATTTACCAAGTAAAGTTGGATTAAGAAAGAGAAAAAACAATCTAAACTACGTGGCGAATACCATATTTTCACTTTTGCTCATTTCGTTATCAGTTATAATCGAATCAAACTTATGACAGAAAAAGAGGCTGAAGATGTAAATTATAGAATGGCAGTAGTCTCAGGGCTTTTGATTGTCTCCTTCTTACTCTTTTGGATTGCGTTCATAAAGTAAGGTCTATAAGCTGAGGGCCTTGCATGCAATTCTAGCAATATACCATATATGATGTAACGCGCGAAATTATTGGTCAGTAGGCTTCGGTTCGCTTACTTCCTCGAGCTTTTTCTGAATATCTTCAACGGCTGGATCCAGTGGCGCTTGAGCTTCTGGCTGCTCATTTCGCATATATTGTTCTGCTGAGCCGCCTGCCTGATTTTCTTCAGCTTTTTTTTCATTTTCCTGACCATCAATCGTAAGCTCTTGTTGTAATGTTTGCTCTTTCGCGGCTTCTTGTTGCTTTGGCGCTTCGATGTCAACAAACTCTTCTTCCGAGCTGACTTTTGCGCGAATTTCTTCTTCCTTTTGTTGATCTCTTTGTACCTGCTTTGCAGCTTCGATCTTCGCTTTAAGATAGACCAAGAGTTCCTCACCCGAAAGATTATTTATCATGAATATTGGCAAGATAAAGCCGATTTCATCAAGACCTTGTTCCTGCAACTTAATGTCGGATGACATGATCTTATTTAGTAGATTGCTAATCTTTACGACATCCTGTTCGACCCACTGTGTACGAGAAGTAATATTTTCGGTAACCGGAATCTCGCCTTTTTCATATTGCGCAATCCACATCTTTTTAACTTCTTCATAATCTTCGATAGAAACCTTCTTAGAAGCTGGAATATGTTGCTCAATGTGCTTCTCTGGGGCTGTGGCGACTTCTAGCTGTGCTTGTGCGATGTTCTTTACCGTTTCTTGTTCGACTTGCTCTGATTGTGCGACTTGCTGTGATACGGCAGGATTTGTTCTGACAATAACCGCCGTCTTAGCAATAACCATCTTTACTTGTTCGACTTTCAGACCAGTTGCATCGGCTGTCTTTTGGACGAGCTCTACGGATGGACCATCAATCAAATCAGGAGTACTAACGGTCTGAAGAACTTGCTGTGTTTTTGCTGGCGTAAGATGCGATTCTTGAGAAATCGTCTGGACCATGTGTTGGTCGAACGCGATGTTGCTGAAGATTTTACTGACGATATCGCGTGTCTTTTCTTTTGGCAAGCTAAATTTAACTGCAATATTTTGGATAACTGGCACCATGCGTGGCATGGATTGCAAAATACGCTGCTTTGAGGCTTGCTGTTGCGCGACTGACTTTGAAGTTACTGATGCGAAATTCTTTGCATCTTGATCGCCGCGAATAGCGCGGCTCTGAATTTCGTCGCGCACATTCATAAGCTTTTGACGCTCGGTTGGTGTCTCTGCTTTGAATGGATTTTGAATCTTATCGAGATTCTTTCGAGCCTCTTGATTCTCTGCTTGATTCGTCTCAAGTCGCGCAATTTGCGTTATGTTCGATGCCTTCATATTCATTGATTGAACAATCGATTCTGTCTTTGCTTGGCGCACATCTTGAACAGTTTCAAGTCTGATCTTTGCTTTCATTTCAACATCCTTTGGCAATTTCATACTCAAACCAGTCGTACCAGTTGGTGCCGGAACAGGGCCTGGTGTTGGGCTGCCCGGCGGGTTGCGTAAGGTGTCGTACATAGACAAAAGAATATTTTTCATCGCGTATATGCCATCGCAACAGTAATCTCGGAATATACGCAGGAGCCACCAAGGCAATATAAGAACGGTCCACAACATAATAAGTGCAATAACATATTCCGCAAACGTATCAACATAATTCGATGTGTTCCAAATTCCTAATGTTTGCGCAGGGCCTCCATACAAAATATTTATTGATGTCGGATAGACAGCTTGCGACATTTGATGCGTCCTTGAAAAATCGAATACGTATGGAATATGCGATGGCGAATTCCAAATCTTTGCTAGCGAGCCAAGGAAAAGTGCAAATAGCGGACCATAGAAAACCCACTGGAAGAAGACGCCAACCCAAATCCACCCTATATTGCGGATGAATACCCAAGGAGCAAGGATTGCTAAGAATGGCGACACAATAAGGAGGAACCATAAGACGACTTTACGCAGAATCATCATGATGCCGAGGAAGTAATAGGTCATGTTCGTAAATTTAACAAGGAATTTTGAGGTGCGAACCATCTCAAAGTTTTCGGCATTCCAGTTTGTGCAGCCTATAAATTGTCTGTATGCTTGTTCACTTACTTTTGTCACGTCTCCCTTTGTAAAGTCGACAAAGAAGATATTAAAGAGCTCGCGGACACCAAGCGTACGAATAAAGAATTCCATAATAATATCGGAAAGCTTTATGATGAGGAGTACAATTTGGGCGGAAAAAAGCACAAAAATTATAAGGATCGCAAGACGAATAACCAGCGGAGTTACTTCAATACCAAGATTAAAATTATTCCGCTGACTTATTATGATGCCGAGCCCCATTACAAGTGCGACAATCAAAATAAAGAATAAAGCGACATTTTGTGAGAGTTTCCAGACTTCGAGAATTGTAGGATGATCGTCAATCGAAGGCCTGGTCAAAACCCAAAGTAAAAATTGTCGCGATCGCTCTCCGCCTTTTCCAAGCGCAGTAATTTCTGGGTCTTCGACCCAAAAGTTTTTGTTCTTATCAGTCAGCCACTCTGAATATGTTTTTGCACAATTCGTGGCGTACAAATCAGATTCTTTTTTACAGCGATCTTCGATCGCCTTCTTTTGATCCGCCGGTAACGCCGGATCAATAATACATGCTGCGGCAAGGTTCGGACAATACGAACCTTGCCGCGCGCTAGAAGGCTTATCGCCTTGACCACTCGCACACGGCTCTGGTTCAACAAATTGCGTCGGATCCGATAGTGGCGAACCAGGTTGAGGATAAAATTGAGCTTTAACTAAAGGCGCAAAAAGTGACAAGAATACGCTTGCCAACAAAGCAATAACCAGTATGATTCGCGCCGGTTTTTTCATGAATACTTTCATCATAAATGAAAACAAAAAAGACCGCAACTAATGCTATATTTTGTCGATGTGGGAGATTTTTGAAAGGAGTCGCATGTTTGAATAGCGTACAAGTCGTTCGATGCTACACCCTCCAACCATGACGATATTCGAGTTCGACGACGTACAAATTATCTTACGAGACAGAAATATGACATAGTAGTACGGTCTTGTATAATATCCACATGAAAAAGCTTGATGCAAAAGCACTGCGCAGTCTTGAGGAAGATGAAATTCCGCCAGCGATTCCCCGCCACCCTATTTTCTTTATCCTAGACAATATATATGACACATATAATATAGGAGGACTTTTTCGTCTCGCCGACGGACTCGCCATCGAGAAACTTTATATATGTGGCGAATCAGAAACACCCC
>CAZTOA010000020.1:0-14769 GCA_964614975.1 uncultured Gammaproteobacteria bacterium
CAAGGCTTCGGAGATCTAGTTTTTTTCCCCAGCTTTTCGGATTGCTTCAAGATCAAGTTTTTTCATTGGCATGAATACAGCAGTTACTGCCTCTGCTTTTTCAGGGTCACGCATCATTTCATCTAAAATCCTCGGGACTACTTGCCATGTAACTCCGAATTTATCTGTACACCATCCACATTGTTCTGCTTCAGGAACGGCGGAAAGTTTATCCCAGAAGTAATCAATTTCTTCTTGTGTTTCGCACTCTACGATATATGAAGTTGCTCCGTTAAGCTTGAATTGATCAACAGGACCTCCATTAAGAGCCATGAAGCTTATTCCATCAAGCTCGTATTCTGCTGTCATAACTGATCCTTCGGGTCTTCCGGAAACTTCTTCACTTGCTTTAGGATTTTTTGTGATGTCTCCAATTTTTGCTGTGTGTTCACCGGGAGCTGAATTAAATGTATCTATATAGTAGTTTGCTGCTTCTTCTCCGTCATTGTTGGCGAACCAGATGCATGTAATTAGTTTGCTCATATTTTGATAATGATATCAAATCGGGGTTGATTGATAAAGAGATTTCTTGATTCCAGCGACTGAACCAAGTTTAAACTAATTTTTCATACCCTTCGAATGACAAGAGTTATGTCATTATTCAAATAATGAATCTATGACTCAATCATAAGAAAGACGTTCGATATGAACATAAGGGATATATATATTCTCAATGTGTACTTTTATGTATAATGAAACCATTAGCTTAAAAAAAGAAGACTAGTTCTCAATGAAGAATCTGTTCATTTATTTGTCCGAAAAAGATCGTATTCTGTTATTGCTACTTCTTTCCTCTGGGGTAATCATCTTGCTTCTCTCATTTATGCTAATTGGAAATAATATGTATGGCAAAAATTCTGATGCATTTGTTGTTTCAAAGGACGTTGTAACAAACCAAACAGACTCGTCAAATAACTCATGTGGTAAAAAATGCTTAAGTAACACCGAATGTGGTGGGTTAACATGCGGTAAAATCTGTACAAATTCAAAATGTTTTAAAGATCAGTATTGCCATAATCCAAGATGCCCCGAGTATACTTTTGTAGGTGGTTATACTCGGTTCACAGATACAATTGAGATACCAAAAAATATAACCAGAGACCCAAGGCACGAAGCAGAAAAGAATTATTGTGAAGGGCTCTCTATTAAGGGAAATTCGAAAAAATTTATTATCGATAATGAAAAGGGTAATGTGTCCGAAGATGATGCAGATAAAAAGTGCCAACAGTACGGCATCGATAATAATCTTCCCTATTGTGATTTAGATTATTATAATCTTGGTTTTGAACCAAAGAGCTATTCGTGCACTTGCAGAGAAATTCCATTTGAAAAGACCAAAGAATGTAGATTTGATGAAGATAGTTTCAGTTGCAAATGTTTGCGAAATCGTACTATGAACGATGAGGGAGCAACATCATGCAATCAATGTGGTGGATTCGGAAAAATTCCTGTGTGTACCTCTAATACATTGTTATCTGAACAAACTACAGAGATTGAGTATGATGAATCGGAAAAATCCAATCCATTTGTTATGAATAGTTCCAATCCTAATTGCGCCAATCATATAAAGCGAATTAAGTGTTCCGATGGCAGAATTTTAGAAGACTTGTATTCGACCTGCGATTTTGGGGGTGTGTTAAATAAGGAGACACAAGTCTGTGAAGGAGGAATGCTTAACTGGGTAGAAGGTACACGCGAGTTACTAGATGTTCCTGGTGAGCTACCCGATGAGGTTAGTAAATCATCGTGGTGCGTAGCTCAAGGAAGCAATAAGGGCGCAGTTTGTCAATTTTTACCTGTAAGTGGCAAGTGCAGCTGCTATTTACCAGCACCCACCCCTACTGATCACAACACAAATCCGCTATATTCGAGAAGTTGTGTTGATAAAATTCACTGGGAAGATCTTGCCAAAACTTTTTGCAATGCACCGTATCTTGAAAAGAAGCAATGTCTGAGAATAAACATTAATGCCAGAGATAAATCAATCTGTGACAAAGTTTGCGGAAGCCTGTATGGAAAACAGTGTGAAAACGGTGTCGGCGGGCCTACTGATGACTATTATTTTAAGTGCTGTCCCGACAATATCGAACTGGATAGTCTTTGGAGCTACAATTTTTTCAAATATATTGATTCTGGCACCCATATCAAGCTAAAAGCAGGGTGGTTTCAAGAATGTCCAAGAGGGGAGCGAATAGAAATTACGCCAGTTATGAGCTTTCCAACAAAGGCATTTCCTACAACGATCATAAACCAGAACATAGATGGAAGGCTATAAGAGAATTATTGTGTCTTGCAACAGAATCCGATAGGACCTCCATCGCATTTTCCATCAAAATTATTATCATCACAACAGCTACGAACATGTGATGATCCGGCTGGATTATTACAAGATGCAGCATCTTTTACAAAAGCTGAGCAATATTTTGCACAATCGCGGCAAAAAATATCTCTGCTCGGATCACCAATATAGCCTGATCTGTACTGGCACGAAAGCGTATCCTTTTCAAGTTTTGGTGGTGTAGTATCTTTTTTTATACAACATACACCTGTCGTAGTAATGCCACCGTCCCAGCAGGTTCCCGCAATTGACCCATTATTATTTTTGCATTCCGTATTGCTCATGCATGAGCCATTGAATACATCAGTACATTGACTTTCTAACACGACACGGTTCTCATCGATAACTTTTCGTGGTGTACAACAAATTAAATCTGTCGATCCACCTGCATTACATTTTGTATGCGAGCTGTAACCTCCTTCTTGTGTGCACATTTCTTCTGTTGTACATATTGATCCAAATTGCGAGCATGTGTTTTGATCTATGGTAAGTACCGCCGCATTCTTGCTAACAATTTTTTTAATCTCCTGTATAAGAGATAGCCTTTCTCCTTCATTAGCAACATATGCACCAGGTAATTGATATGAAGCATCCGATTTGTGTTCAAGTTTGGTTCTTGATGAAACAATCACGATAGAAATTGCCAAAAAGATGAGTGGAAGCAATATCTTAAGGATAAAAGTTGAACTCTTTAAGCTAATGTTCTTACGCATGACTACTTTATGTTCGCGAACCATATTATTATAAATAATTCATGAATATGGGATGTAATATTCATTATACTCCAAGACTGCTTCTAAAAATGACTTCTACTTTATTTGGATCTAACTTTGTAAAAGGACTGGTATACCCATCAATCATTTTTGGTGTTTGAGCCCCAACTGCAATCTAAAGCTCCAGCGATTGGACCGGGTTCTGACTGATTTCTCTAACAAGTAGTACAATATCAGTATGAATAAATCAAAGCAGGGAACATTCCTTAGAATACCGTACGATTTTCGAAAACCTACTCTAGCAAGGATGCAAGAACGTGTGTGGAACTCAGAGGATAAAAGGATTTTTACTCCTCATGTTTTTGGTTGGGGATATACAATTAATTTCTATCAGCTATTTAGTAAGTTCGGATTGATTAAAAAGTAAACTTAGCTTGGTTTACTAAATTTGCTCCAGCGACTGGATCAAGTTCGAACTGTGCACATGCAAACGTATCGCTCAAATAATGAATCTGCTATAGTAGTTATATGAGCCCTACCACAATACTGCTTATTATAATCGCCTGTATAGCTGTTTTTGCCTTCCTGGTCTTTCGTATCATCGAAGCACTCCACAGAATCTCATCAAGAATTGAATCTTCAAATTCTCATCTCGATGAATTGCGGACTGAGGTTTCGCAATTAGCAGAAATAGTAGGAAATTCACTTACTGATTTACGCAAGAAACAAGAGGCTACTTCATCTGTTATCGATGATCTTGTAGAAGAAGTGCAGGATGAAGATTTTTACAGTGACAGTGATACTATTTATGAAAAAGCTAAGGAGATAGTAATAAAAGAGGGGAAGGCTTCTGCTTCTCTTATTCAGCGAACGCTCTCTATTGGGTATGCTCGAGCTGCTCGAATTATTGATCGGCTTGAAAGTGATGGTGTTGTAGGACCCGCTGATGGCTCTCGGCCAAGAGCAGTTTTGGAATAGAATTCATATTACAAACTTGCCATCTCTTTAAAATATTCTTCGGTTTCTTTATCTACACTGTACACATAGCATCCCTTTAACCCACGCGTCATAAGTGTCCGATAAGTATTTTTGATAATTGCTTCTGCTTTTCTATCCGCAGCTTCTGGATTTTCCTTACGATCTTTTTTATATCCATGAAGAGACTTATCTGTTCGTGCACGCTTAGAAGGATCGCAAATAACTTTTCCATTTCTAACGATGAGATCTGGTCCAATAATGACACCAACATACTCAAGCTCAAGACCCTGACATGTATGAATACATCCAGCTTCATCTATTGACTCCGGTAAAATTATCCATTTGTTTCCATCGCTTGCAAGATTCCATTTCATATTGAATCCGTATTCTGGAATGGTAATATCATATATGTTAGGATTTCTTCTGCTCACCCAGTTCCAACAATAGCCTGCAACGATACGAGCTTTATTATTGGCATTTTTCGAAAAGATAGTACTCCTCAATTCAGTTGGAGAATCTACAATCTGGAAGTTATACTCTGCATCCTTAAAGGATATGTTCGCCGTTTCATTAATTTGAAGAACGTTATCCAGCCACGCAATGTAGCCATCAGAGCCGTTGCATCTAAATTGTGACTCAAGTTTTAAATGCTGCACACTTGCTCCAAGTTGCCGAGCCCATGAATCAATGAGTTCCTTATTACCAATGTCATGCCATGTAACCTTTTGATCATCATCAACAAAGAAGATTGAACTCTTTGATGCCTCAATAAGCTCTTTTATTTGATTTTCACCTAAATTTTTAAACAGCCCAGACTTTTCATTCAGCCGATGTGCCTCATCTACTATAAGTGCATCAAATGTATTTTCTTCGAGACCAATAAATGCACCTGATCCAGAGAAAAAGTTAGAAAACTGTGTTTTTGTAAGTGTTCCTGTAAGTTTTGACTCAAACACAGTCCGTGGGGCAGCATTTTTCGTGACAAATTGTGCGTTAAGACCTTTTTTCGTCGCTTCAACTAAAAGATTTATTGCAACAACAGACTTTCCGGTACCTGGTCCTCCTTCGACAATAAGCACATGCTTGTTTTTTGGGCTAGATTTTCGAATAGATGCGAGTGCATTTTCATATACAATCTTTTGATCATCTATCATTACAAATTCTTGGTTGCCTTTTATCATGGAGGCAAGACTTTCTGCAAGCTCCTTTGATGGTCTGATATCACCAGCATCAATCTTGTACAATGTCTTTTGCTTATCGCCATATTTGACGAAGCGAGCAATAAATTCTTGAAGTTTCTCTTTATCTCCTTTACAGAATGCAGGGGCTTTTTCGAGATAATCAGCATATTGAGCGTTGGTGATTGTGTTTGAATCTTGATGATTATGCAGATAAGCACAGGGGGAGAGGCCTATCTTCTTTTCATATACGACAGCATTAAATCCATGCAATAGAGTGGCATATGACCAAGCTTGATAAGAGGGGTGAAGCACTTCTCGAGGTCCACTTTTATAGCGAGTTGAGACAACTGCGTCCTTGTCTGTAAGTGTGACTTCTGACCACTGTTTAAGCTCAATTATGACTACTTTTTCCTCACCCTTTTCATCCGCGCCAGTTATGATAAAGTCGATTCGGTTTTTTGTACGTGGGATTGAGTATTCAATGGCAACACCTGCATCGTTAGGGATTTGGTCGGTGTTCAAAACATGAAACATTGCGTTTCCAAGTGAGTTTTTCCAGGATTCATATTCACTGTTACCAGGAGGTTTATCTATGTGAAGCTTCTCAAGAACCGCCTCTCTCATTACGTCCTCAATACCTGATGCCGCGTCTTCAAGAAATCCTTGTTTAGTTGATGAGTAGACAATCATTTAGAGTTTATTGTATTTGGTAGAGTTTCCTTTCGCTTTTTCGACAGGGTACTTATCTGCGTTTTTCTTCATTTTTTTATCGAAGGCTTCTTGTATGTCTATGCCGGTTTCGTGAGACAGGAGAAGAAGGTAGTAGTATGTATCAGCAATTTCATCGGCAAGATCCGCTTTTTTATCCTTTGGTAAGCTATTGTCTTTTGACCATTGAAATAGCTCGATAATTTCCGCTGCTTCGAGTGCGAGAGAAATAGCTAGGTTCTTTGGTGAATGAAACTGCTTCCAATCCCGGGCTTTCTGAAACTTAATTATTTGCTTTATGTGGTCTTGAATAGCCATATGTTTATTATCTCATTAAACTCAGTATCAATTCCCAAAATCCACTTTTCTTAGGAACTAGATCAACCACATTAGCTTCATTCAAAACCTCTTTCGTTACAGGTCGAGAAGTAGTGGTTGGTTTTCGTGTTGGAGCGATAGTTGTTGGAGATGGTTTCTTAGTTGGTCTTGGTCTGGTCGTGGGGATTCGTGTAGGCTTTCTTGTAGGTAATGGTATGGCTTTTTCAACTTCTGGTTTTGCTGGAGCTGATTCGGTCCCTCCATGACAGTGACGTTCATTCCAAGCAACTCCCCATTTGTCACAGTTTGTTCGACAATAATGACAACCATCAGAAGCCGTATTGCCAGGATGCGCAAAGACGGGGGAGGTAATAGTGAGGAAGACAAAAGCGGAAATTAACAAAGTTTTCATAAGTTGGCTTGTCGTATTATAACAAACGCTGTCTTTATTCCTATTTGGAGCAAGTACCTAAGGCAAAAAAAAGCAGATAAGGGTTATAATAGGACACTATGGATGATGAAGTTTGGTTGTGTGACTTTTGCGACATGGAATTTACCTTGGAGGAGGAAGTTAAACTGCATGAGAGAATTTGTTTACATTCAGACAAGAAATGGAAATGCACTAACTGCAATAGAAACTTTAAGAATGAATACTACCAACTCAAACATACAATAGGCTGCAAGATTAGCGGCAATGGTGATTCTGACAGCTCTGCACCTGTTTTATCATATCTATATAAGGCGCTTGTTTCCTCCTATCATCCTGATAAAACAAACAGCCAACCATTGAAAAAGATCTTCCATGCAATAATGTTAGAAGTTAATGATGCTTACAAAAAGAAGGACGTTAAGTTATTGAAAGAAATTCAGAAAGGACTATAACTCAATTCCAGATAACATATCTCTGGCTCCCAGAGCCTTGGACTAATATAACTATTGATTTCGCTGCTATAACCTCCTCTTTTCAGAACAGGATTTACATTGGACAATTGAGAGAAAGATGGAAAGAGATAAAAAAATTGAGAAACGGAATAGCTACTGACGCTACAAAATCAAATTAAACTTTCCAAGTATTTCTTCACAAGTGCGATTGAGTATTCTACCCCTTGTTTTGACTCTTCAGGCGTAGGTGGTTTTATTACCTCATTTACTTTTGGTGCATGTCTTGTATCTCTGTAGCCTTCATTCGCTATTCTTCGAATAAAGGTTATTTCTTTTCCCATGCCTAAAGCAGCATTGGCTTCTTTTTCTCCCCCATAATGTTTAAAAAGTCTTTCTGTTATCTTATATGCAGGAAACCATGCCTCATTCTTATCCGCGAGAATATCATCAAGGTAGCCCATAATTACTCTTCCTGTTTCATCTGATCCTACAACTCTTTCCACTCTCTGGGTTTCTTCTATGAGGCTTGCATTTATATCTTCTATTTTCTTCTCCGACTCCTCAATGGATTTTTTAGCCTCTGCAATTTGCGCTTCAAGTTCTAGTTGTTTGGATGATTTCTTAACGTCTAAGATGGAAGGAAGCTCCGGAGTTATTTCATAAAGCCTAGGATATACATGTGTCAAGAAGTGAACAATAACTTCATTGTTGTTGTCATAGGTGGGTAAGCCAATAACCATCCCGTCTTTGTATTTATGGAACGCTGCTAGCACATCGCTTCTCTTGTTTCTTATTAAGGTGCGTGGATAAGTAAATTGGTCAGTATTATCTAGCTTGCGTTTAACAGGTAATTTAGGCTTGAAATCCCTAAGAAGAGACTTGAAAGGAGTATATTCTTCATCATCAGGAAACATTACATTTTCTGTGTCTCTATCGTTTGTAGGTGATGGAACAAAGGTATTAATAAGCCATCGATAGACTGCCCACTCTTTAAATCTATTTTGTAATAGGTCGTTATAAAAAATTAGGCAAACCCCTCCTCTTTCAAAAAAATCGTCCATGTCCGTTTTTCTGACTTCTGGTGTAAGTTGTCCGATAGAGGGAAAATATAGATTATCGTTTTCTTTTTTTACCTCCCTATGCTCTACGAATGTGGCTGAAGTTGGATTAAAAACGATAACATCTTGTTCATATAAAGCGTGAGGTATAACCCTTTTCCCATTATCAAATCCCAAGGTGCCCGACGCAACTTTATATCCTTTATCAAGAAGTGCTTTCTCTAATTTTTTATCACAATCAAGCAGGAGTATTTTCATAGATAAGCAAAAACCTGCCATTGGCAGGTTATAATAAGACTACTTCACGTATACTAATTTCGTGCTTGGCTCCCCCGCCTGGATTCGAACCAGGAACCCTTCGATTAACAGTCGAATGCTCTACCGTTGAGCTACAGGGGATAGTGCAAGTCCTTACGTCGCTCTATTATAATTGAAGATATGATCGTGAGCAAGTCGATGGTGATAGGCATTATGTTCGGAGTTGTAGCCGCAATCGTCTTTGTTATTCTCCAACAAGGAGTACAAAAACTAATTAATCCAGTTCCCGAACTACTCGATGATCGACGCCTCGAAAAATACGCCTTCCCTGAGCTCAAAAAAACAACGTTTCCATCCTCAAAAATACATATAATTGAGAAAGTAGAAAAAGATCCACAAGTTCTCAGTTACACGTTTTACTTTTTCGACGGAGAAAAGAAAGTCAGCGGCATTCTTAATGCCCCAAAGTTGCCAGGAACGTATCCCATCGTACTCATGTTCCGCGGGTATGTTGACAAAGAAATCTATCAACCAGGAATAGGAACGCAGCGAGCAGCAGAGTTTTTTGCAAAGAATGGATTTATAACACTGTCGCCAGATTTCTTAGGATATGGATCTTCAGATCCCGTATCAAACGATTCGCTAGAATCGCGTTTTCAGACCTATACAACAGCGCTTTCATTATTTGCTTCTTTGGGAAATATCAACGATGCATTGCCAGAAGTTCAGAAAGGCTTACAAGCCAATCCTGAGAAAGTTGCCGTTTGGGCGCACAGTAATGGGGGACAAATAGCCATAAGCGCCCTGGAAGTTACAGGAAAAGAATATCCGCTGACTCTTTGGGCACCTGTGACACATCCTTTTCCTGAGTCAATTCTATTCTTTGCAGATGAAATGGAAGATGGAGGAACGTATATCCGCGGAATAGTAGGGGATTTTGTGCAGAAATATAATCCGCGATTGTATTCGCCGCCGCAGTATTTAGGCTGGCTTAAGGCGCCAATTCAGCTGCATCAAGGCACCGCGGATGACGCGGTGCCGCTGCAATGGTCCAATGTGTTCGCAGATAAAATGGATGAGCTAAAAAAGCCATACTCATATTTTATCTATGACGATGAGGACCATAATTTTACAAAAGGTAGCTGGACAACACTTGTGCTGCGAGACCTTCAATTTTTCCGAAAAAACCTTAGCCTATAAGATGAGTTGAGGCGAAAACTTGACAGAACTTCTCTAAGTGCTACAATCATTCAATATGAATTTTAAGAGGTTCATCATTGCAATCCTCATACTTGGTGCTTCTGTTACGACTTCGATTGCCTACGCTCAAGATACACAAAAACTTGATTATGATATGGATAATATTATGGTTGTCGACGAGGCAGCTGTAATTGACCATGATGTGTTTAGTTATGGAGATCGATCAGAAATAAAAGGAACAATTAATGGCGATGTGTATGTTGCTGGCGGTGAAGTTGTGATTAAAGGCCAAGTTAATGGTGACGTACTCGCTGCTGGTGGTAATATTCATATTGATCCTGAAGCAGTCATTTCACAAGACGTTCGTGCTGCAGGTGGGGAAGTTCATGTTGAAGGTACAGTAAATGGAAATCTGACTGCAGTTGGAGGTGTCATTAAGGTTCATGAGTTTGCAAACATTGCAGGAAGTGTTACCGCAGCTGGTGGAGAAGTGCATCTTCTTTCTCCGGTTGGTAAGAATGTAAAGATTGCTACGGGATCGCTTTTTCTTAATGCACCAGTAGTTGGAAGCGCTGATCTTGCTGTTCGCGAAATGTCGTTTGGCGAATCTGCACAAATCGGAGGCGATCTTTCGTATATGTCAGAAAATGAAATTGTTGTTAACGAAGACGTCGTTGTTGGAAATGTAGCGCATAAATTTCCACCTCAAGAGCTTCAGAAATCTGAGCGCGAACGCACCGAGCATGTCGTTGGTAGAGCGTTCGCATTTGTAGGTTTGCTTGGGCTTATCGCAAAGCTATTTATTGGTCTGCTTTTTATCCACGTCTTACCAGCTTTCAGTAAAAAAGCAGCAAATAATCTCCGAGTTCAACCTTGGCGATCATTAGGAACTGGGTTCCTCGTTGTTGTCCTTACTCCAATTTTGATCATTGCACTTATTTCTACAATTGTCGGGTTACCAGTAGCGTTTATTTTCCTGGTAGGCTATATCTTAGCCATGTATTTGTCGCCAGTCATCGTTATGCTTGCGCTTGGTCAACTCGCAGCGAAACATTTTAACCAAAAGTGGAACGACGCTCTAGCCTTTGTTATTGGTTTATTAGTACTTTTCCTCCTTCGCTTTATTCCCGTCGTTAATGTTCTTTCAACAATGGTAGTTACACTCCTCGGTGTTGGCGTATTGATGAATACAAAGCTTGAAGTATATAAGGATCTGCGAAAGAAGAATCTGCTTTAAGATCGCTCGATGTAATCTCCTGTTTCTGGATCAATGGTTATCGTTTCGCCCTTTTTAATAAAGAGTGGAACATATACAGTTGCACCGGTTTCGAGCTTCACAGGTTTTCTTGCATTTGTAGCGGTATCGCCTTTTACGGCATCTTCAGCTTCGACTACTTGAAGCCTCACTGATTGTGGAGGGCGAACAGCGATTGCAACATCGTTATGAAGCATTATGTACATTTGTTGACCTTCTTTAAGATATGGAAGAAAATCGCCAACCATTGCTTTATCTAGCTCAAGTTGTTCGTATGTTTGCTCATTCATGAAGGTTAAAGTTGTTGGCCCAGAAAAAAGATATTGCATTAGTATGCTTTCGACAGAAATTTGCTCAACAAGATTATCTGGCTTATAGGTATTCTCTGTAGTGCCACCAGTGGCGACGTTTTTTACCTTTATACGAATATTTGCGGAGCCACGTCCATGAAAATTATGTTCAAATTTCACAACAGTAAAAATACCTCCGTTTAGATCGATAAAATCGCCTTTTTTTAGTGAGCTGGCCGTGACTTTCATGCGGATATTATAACAGGCGAGATCCTAAAAAGTCCTTAATTTTCGTAAACAAGATCTCATGGCCTTTATCATTGGGGTGTACTGCATCAACAAGCAAGTCTGAGAAATTATTTTCTAAAAGCTCATCAAACAACTGCAAAACCGGAACATTGTTTTTTGTCGATATAGCATGTAAGCTATGGTCATACTTTTTCACATCTTCATTAGAAAATAAAAGACCTTTCGATTTTTCAGCATTAACCGGAGTAAGTCCAATCGCAACAATCTCGCAATGATGATCGCGCGCAATTGTAATCATTTTTTCATACGCTGCCTCAAATTCATTAATATCAGTCTGTTTCTCGGTCATCCAATTGTTTGAACAACTATCATTAATACCACATGCAATGATAATGAGGCTTTTTTCATTAGGGAATGTACGCATCGTCAATTCTTCATCAAATCTATTAGAAAGTCTGGGCATAACTTCGCCAGGAATACCAAGATTAAATACTTGAACATTTCCTTCTTTATTAAGGTTATGAGTTGTGTCGATATAGCTTCTTAATCGTGAAACCCAGCCGCCTTGGCTGTCCCACTTTCCATAAGCAATACTATCACCGAAGACGAGAATTTTATCCATGGAGAAGTTCCTTCAAACTTTCTTTTAATTCATCAACACTTTTGTATTGAATCCCTTTTAATCCAGCACTTTGTGCAGCTGCGACATTATTTTTTTGATCGTCAATAAATACAATCTCTTCAGGACTTTTACTTAATTTTTGAGCAATAGAAATATAAGATGCTGGGTCGGTTTTACTAATTCCAAGATCTTCTGCGGAAAGAATTTGATCAAAGATACCGTCGATAACTTCCAAGGACTTTGGATCATTCTGCACCTGACTTGTCGTAAAGATATTTATGGAATAATTCGGTTTTAAACTTTGATAATACTCAAGAAGTGGCTTATTGAACTCATAATACTCAAGGAAATTAAATGGTTTGCCGCTGTTTGTAAGTTCTCGGTAAAGGCCATTCAGAGAGGCGGTAAAACTAGGCTTTCTGAAGTGGAGGATAACATTAGAAAAATCTGAAAGGATTGTGGTAATCATTGTTTTATTTTACCAGGTCTTATCGAACTCCTCGAGGAGCTGCTTTTGCTTTGCATTTACTTTTTGTGGGTAAGTGACATTGAAAACGATGTACATATCGCCTTTGCGATTTGACTGTGGATAGGTGATTCCTTTTCCTTGAAGTCTTAGCATTGAGCCATGTTTTGTTCCTTGTACAACTTTAACTTTAAGAAGTTTTTTTTCAAGGGTTGGAATGCTGACTTGTGTCCCAAGAATTGCACGAGTAAAAGGAAGGTCAACGGTTAAATAGACGTCTTGGCCTTCGCGTTTAAACTGCTTGTCGCTGCCAACAGAAATATGAAGATCAAAATCGTCAAATCGAATGCGCATACCATTATCTACGCCCGCCGGAATTTTAATCTTGCGCTTTTTGCCATCAAGATCGACGTTTTTCTCAACGCCATTAACTGCCTCGTCGAATGAAATAGAGATTTGATAGGCGGAGCGTCTTTTCTGTTGTTGTCCAAATCCTCCGCCACCAAAAAAAGATTCGAAGATTTCAAAAGGATCGGTAAAGCCACCGAAGTCTACACCTTCGAATGGATTGCCTTGTCCTTGGCCACCGCTTGTATAGGTGTAAGAAAATGGGCCACTTTGATAGGCTCCGCCTCCTTGTTGTCCCGCGCCACCATACCCGCCAGCTCGGCCGCCAGTTTTTGTATATACGTCATGGCCGAGCTGATCGTAGTTTTTGCGCTTAGTTTCATCAGAGATTACTTCGTAAGCGTTATTTATTTCTTTAAACTTCTTTTCTGCTTCCGGCGTTTTATTCTTGTCCGGATGCCACTGCAAAGCTAGCTTTCTATAAGCTGATTTGATTTCTGCTTTGGTCGCTGTTTTAGAAACGCCAAGGACATCATAATAATTTCTCATAATTAGGGCACGAACCTAAACAAGACCAGGTCTTGTTATTCAACAACTTCGCCTTCTTCAACGTCTTTTTTATCGGTCTTTGCCTCACCCTCTTCTCCAGCTGGAGCTTCTTCGGCAGTTGCCTCAGGAGCAGCTTGGTTCTGTTCAGCTTGTTGCTTATACATAACTTCACCGATTTTTTGTAACGAGTCAGAAAGTTCTGTTGTTTTTTGCTCGATGTCTTCTTTTGAGTCTTTATCAAGCACCTCTTTCAAGGCTTTGATTTTTTCTTCGACATCGTCTTTAATGCTTTGGTCTACTTTGTCACCAGCATCTTTCACAGACTTTTCAGCTGTATAAATGAGGCTGTCGGCGTGATTTTTAGCTTGAATGCGCTCTTTAACCTTTTCATCATCTGCTGCATTTTGTTCAGCATCAGTGCGCATTTTTTCAACCTCTGCATCTGTTAATCCAGCCGATCCGGTTATTCTGATGCTTTGACTCTTACCAGTTGCTTTATCTTTCGCGGTAACGCTCAAGATACCATTTGCATCAATGTCAAAGATAACCTCGACTTGTGGCATTCCTCTAGGTGCAGGTGGAATGCCCTCTAAGATAAAGCGACCTAGCGACTTATTATCTTTAGCTAACGGTCGCTCACCTTGTAAGATGTGAATATCCACTTGCGTCTGATTATCAGCGGCAGTAGAGAAGACCTCGGACTTCGATGTTGGAATCGAGGAATTTCGCTCAATAAGCGGTGTAGAAACTCCGCCCAAGGTCTCCACTCCCAATGTAAGAGGTGTTACATCAAGCAAAACGACGTCCTTAACTTCCCCGCCGATAATGCCTGCTTGGACTGCTGCGCCAACTGCAACTGCCTCATCCGGGTTAACGGATTTATTGGGCTCCTTGCCAAAGAAATTTTTAACTTCTTCTCGAATCTTAGGCATGCGTGACATACCTCCAACGAGAATTACTTCATCAATATCTTTCACAGTCATCTTTGCGTCCTTAAGAGCCTTTTCAACAGGTGTAAATGAGCGCTTGATTAGATCACCGGTCAATGACTCGACTTTTGCTCGTGAAAGCTTATATACAAAGTGGAGTGGTTGACCATCTTTAACCGTTATGAACGGTAGATTAATCTCTGATTCGAGAGATGAAGACAGCTCAATTTTTGCCTTTTCTGCGGCTTCCTTTAATCTTTGCAATGCTTGCGCATCTTTTGCAAGATCAATGCCGTTCTCATTTTTAAATTCAGTAACAAGATGTGTGATAAGGGTTTGATCAAAGTCGTCTCCTCCAAGATGAGTATCACCATTGGTTGATTTTACT
>CAZTOA010000021.1:0-14756 GCA_964614975.1 uncultured Gammaproteobacteria bacterium
TGTAGGGCATTATCTTTTACTTGGAGCAGGAATAGGAGCTGTGATGAATTTGATTGAAGCAGGTGTAGTATTTGTGGCGTATAAGAAAGAAACAGAAAAATGGGCTCAGCACAAATGGTGGCCCATCTTTTTCATATCTGCATTCATTATTACAGGATTAATTGTCGGTAAAAATATTGTTGATTGTCTTCCAATATTGGCACAAATTGCAGGTACAATCGCAGTTTACCAAACTCGTCCAAGAGCAATTAGATTTATCATGCTCATCCCAAGACCACTATGGTTTATCTATAATTTTAGTGTCGGTTCTTATGCAGGTATGATTGCAGAATTATTTATAGGGGCATCGGTTCTCATAGGGATTATTCGATTTGACATTCTCGGTCATAAAGAAAAATAACATTAGTAATTCTATTACTGAGAGACGAGTGAGAGAGCAGTAATCATCGCTGAGCCAATATCTGCTGTTGCTGTGTCAGCTTCGATTTGACTAACCTGTGTTTTTTGGGCCTCCACTATACTTGCTTGTAGAGCTTCTGCAATAATGTCTGCTTCAGCTTTTCCGGCTTCTTGGAAACGAAATTCTGTAACTTGACCGGAATCACCATTGGGAATACCTAACCAACGATCGCTAGTATAGTCTTTGCCTCCCCTCATGTCTCTTACGTAATTTTCTGAAAGACCTTGGACATGACCATTTGAAGTTGAATCTCGAAATGATCCATGTATAGTGCCACCATGTATGGCTTCATCCCATTTTTGGCTTCTACCCGAGTTATCAACTTCACCAGGAACAACAGTAGGTAATGGAATTAAATGATACCCTTCTTGGCTAAGCGCCACCCCCACCCTTACACTTTCAGCTTTATCTTGTACTGCTCGTCCAAATATTTCTCTGCCACGATCCCCAGGTATGGTTGTCGTGCGTCGCAACACAACAACACCTCTTTCGTCTTTTAATCCACCTGATTGTCCTGCCGCATTTAATTGAATTCCAATTACTCCTTTAGTTTGTCGTGCCTCTAATATTGCTGCCATGGCACCTCGCATCATTGTTAGTTTTTCGGTACGTGTTTGTTGTGCTTCTGGAACTACATCACGAGCTTCTTGTACCGTAGCAACAACTTCGTCAGTTACTCCACGCATATCTGTACCGTTTGCATCTACATCATCAGGCATATCAAAAATAATACAGCCGTGAGCATAGGAAGTCAATACAAAGTCTGTTGAAGAATAATTATCTTTCGGCGATCATGCTTATCTCGATTTCTGCTCCAAGAGGAAGAGCCGCTACACATACAACTTCGCGAGCTGGGTATGGTTCTTTTAAATAGCTCGCGTAGACTTCATTTACTTTTCCATAAATGTCCATATTGGTCACATAGATTGTAGACTTAACCACGTTATCAAACGAAACACCTGCTGCCTCAAGAATTGCTTGCAGATTTTTCATTATTTGGTGAGTTTTGTCTTCAATAGATCCTTCTACAAGCTTCATGTCGGGAGTTAAATATATTTGGCCTGAAGTAAAAACAAGAGAATCAGTACTGATTGCATGTGAAAGTGGGAAGCCTTTTGTCGGAGGTGCGCTTTGTGCAGTTACTTGTGTTTTCATATGTATCTTATGACATTATACAAGCGTTTTATCTTTTTAGCTTTATAATCGCTCAACTCCCCTTCTTAGGCATGGATCCAAGAGCCTTTGAGATTCATCGAAAAGCAGGTCTATATGACCCCCTGCATTTTCTTTTTGAAAATGTCCGCCAGAGGGAAGCTCAATTAACTGCCCACCAAGTCGCTCTGCGTGTGCTGGATAATCTTGTGTTTCAAAAGGTACTATCCGGTCATCTATCGTATATATTAAACGTACACCGCGACCCAGAGCGTTCCTGGCTCTTTGAAGTTCAACCGGTCTTTGTAAAAAATTACTAAGATTTGATCGTTCTGGTGTATCGAGTGGCTTTAATACATCTGGGACTCTGAACAATGGGGCTACCATGAGCATTGACCAATCTGGAATTTCCCCGTCATCTAATAATTCTTGTAATTTTAACAATGTAGCATAACTTCCTAGACTATGTGCAACGATAAGTCCTCCTGGTTTTAAATCGCGAACTAATGGTTCAATCTGTTCTGACCAGTTATCCCATGTTTGATGAGGAGGTATTGGAAGGTCTGGTAAGGCAGCATTTCCTAGTCGTTGGGCAAGCGTTTCATACCACAGATTGCCAAAATCTGGCTTTGTTCTGTACATCTGACTTCCAGGAACTACAATGGCGTCTAACATAAGATTTTAATTTTCTGAAAAAGAAAGATGTTAGTATAGCACTCTTGAAGTTATTTAAGTAGGGGGTATGTAAAAGCTGGCAAGCTATGTTGGAACGTATTATTACTCACTGCCATCACTCTAGGATAGAATATCCTGGACATTCCCCACTATTCTTTTGTGATCATCGACTAAATCTCTTATGGATGAAAATGGACCCTTTGGACTTCGTAATGAACGAAGTGAAGTGGCAGGAATTTCCGTGACAACGCGTCCACTCCACCCAGATTCTCGAATTTCCTCTAACATGCGTAGTAAATCTGAATCTCCTCTTCCCGCCAACAAATCTTGAAGTTCTCGTTGGCTGTCCACCGGATTTTGTGCTTGATCAAACCTACCTGCTGAAATATGGATTTCTTGGGTATGTGGAAGAAGCTCTGGTAAGGTTTCCTGCCAGAGAGAAAGTCCAACGTCGTCTATTGCTTCTCGCCTCATGTGAAGAAGGTCCAGACAAAAGCCAGTATATCCCCGCCTATATGTTTCATTAATTAATTCTCCTGTTTTATGGACTCCCCATTGCTGCATAACGTCGGATGACGGCTGAAACATCTTTTGTGTAAATGGTCTACTAGTTCCGGATTCTTCATCGGGGCGTGAAGGATAAAGCACTATTGGAAGTTCTCGACCTACGATTTGTTGTATGTTCTCCAAATCATCTAAAGAAGCTACTCTTTCTGGCAAAAGTGCGTATGAGATCATGGCTAGTTTTCTATTTGGATGTCTCCATGCTTCTCCCAAGTTTGCCTCTCCGCGATAACTCTGATGAAGTGAGCCGATCGCATCTGTGACATATCGACTAACCAAGCCATGATTGAGCTGTTCGGCTCCCACTAGTCCTCGAAGAGGGTGCCATTCAAAACCTGCATATCCGGCTTCTTTAATCATGTCTACAAGTCCATGAGCAGGAAGTAGCGCTGTTATCAGTGTGCTTAGATCAAATAAGTTTCCATTTGCACAATGTATTTCAATAGGTGGCCTTTGCCTCTCAGATATCATAAGACAATTATACCAATGGAATCAAAATACATCAAAATATATCAGCAGGCATTAGTGCACGACCTTCGAACGATTTGGAATAGAATTAGCTCTTTTGATATTGAAAGGATTCAATATTTCCTAAATCCAAAATCAACAGCTATTCTTTTACAAACTTAAATCAACGTGAGCGGTTCCGAAGGTTCATATGTTGCAAATATTATGCCGGTTGAGGTAATTTTCCCATCCACCAGCTTAAAACGCACTGGATGTGTTCCTTCTTCGAATAATTTTTTCCCAGTACCAATAGTGATGGGGAATGTCCAAAGGTGCATTCGGTCTACAAGGTTATTTTCAAGAAGTGTTTGAATAAGATTACTACTACCCCATACCCACAGGTCGGGACCTTCTGAATTTTTCAGTTTTTTTATCTCTTCTACTACATCTCCTGTAATAAGTTCAGAGTTGTCCCAGGAGAGAGTAGTTGGTCTATGCGAGACAACATACTTTTTCGCCTTACTATATGGTTTTCCCCAATGTGGTTCATCTTCATGCTTCGGCCAATATCCGGCAAAAATATCATACGTTTTTCTTCCAAAGAGTAAATCAAAAGGTTCGGCTTGAATTCTGTCTGTTATCTTATCTGCTTCTTCATCCCAACCAACCATCCAGCCTCCGTATTTGAATCCCTCGGCAGTATCTTCTTTTGAGTCACCCGGAGCCTGCATAACGCCGTCAAGGGTAATCATTGTAGTAGTTATGATTTTCCGCATACTTAAATTGTATCAAAGATGAAGAGTTCGATGATAGTACGACCAGAGTGCAGGCATTAGTAAGCGAACTTCGAACAATATGGCACCAAATTAGTACTTTTGAGATCGGAAAAATTAGTGCTTTTATTAATATCCTACCTTCTGGCAATCCAAGATTTGCTTAAAGCAACAATTTCTTGAATAGTATCGGTGATATTACTTAAACTAGCCTCATTAACTTTATAGTATTTGACCAAAATATCATTTTCTATTTCAGGAGAAAAATCAGCTGAACTTTCTACAACTCCCATCCCTTCTTTTCCAGGAATGTTTTTTACTAATAACCTTCTATTTGGATAGCTCGCATTGTATGAAGAGATATCTTTTGATCCGAATATCGTAAAGGTATCGGTGTTATCCTTTTTTATTTCCTGTAAGTTCTTTTGGTCTGATAATAATTTGAAGAGCCTGTCCAACCTATTTGTAATTTTAAGAAGTAATAAAGCTAAATCATCATCTAAAAGCGGGCGAATAAAGTTATTTGATAGTAATTCTTTAACATCTTTTGTTGTTTCACTAGAATTACAGAAAAGCTCAAAGCCCATGTACTCTCTTTCTTTGATGGATTCTTTTATTTTAACTTTTGAAATCTTATCCAAACCCTTCATTAAAGTGAAATGAGCTGGTTTTGGATAAATTATTTTTGATACAGTCACTAAAATTGACATGATTTGAGGATCTATTTCACTTTCGGCGTATTCCCGAAGCTCTTTCGTCTTCTGTCGGTCAGAGAAATGTTTTACTCGATCATACGTAAAGATAGCAATAATTGCGTAAAGAGATGTTGCCGCCATATTGCTAAAGATATTTTGCAGAAAAGGATTGGCAATAAAGTAAGCAAGAACAACTAAAACAAGGGACAGTAATACTAGAACAAAAAAAGGGAGGAAGTTGGGATTTATTTTATTGAGTTTCATTGTGGGAAATCACTGCCTAGAACTATTGACCAGAGTCGTTTTGCTTCCTTGTGATCTCCTGCCTCTTCGGCTTCTACCGCTTTTCTTGCTCGTTCATGTGCGGTATTGAGTGCTTGAATTGCGTTTGCACGCTGTTGGTACGACAGATAAGAGCTCAAATCACCACTATGTCCGCCAGGGTCAAAGACATTTATAGAACTTGGAGCCCAGGAAAAGAATTTCATTAATGCATCTCTATAGTTACTCCCAAGACTCGTGAAGGTATTAGCAACCATAGTTTCCAGATGAAAGGAACTAAAATACGATGAATGCTCCTTATTCCACTTTTTCACTAATCGAACGATAAGCTTGAGGTGATAGGATAATTCCTTATTTTCTTCCTCAAACCATGCATTTGCCTTAATGGGGCTTGTTGTTAGCCATGTTTTATCTCCTGCTGGAATTATGTAGTCTTCTCCATCTTGCCAAAAAGCAGGGGCAACATCCACGTAACCACCATTTTCAAAAAACACACGGATAGCTTGTCCTCTGGCACCCACTTCTTGTGTTGAGACACCATCATACGCACGTTTTACACGATATAAAAAAGCTTGTGAGTCATACTTGTATTTATCGTAGGCATTCTTTTCGTTTGTAAATACAGCTAAAACATCGACATCCTCAATGGGTGTTATGATTGTTCCTTTTGAAGCAGATCCAATGAGATATGCTTTCCAGAAAGGCATATCGCTATCAGATGGAAATGTCTCTTCTAGGTTTTCCAATACTGACCTTTTCCTTGCAGGTATCAGTGTCTCGTTATGATATTTGGTGGCACTGATGTCTATTAAAAAGTTTGTAAATGCTTGTGCAACAGTTATATCGCTCATATTTAATTACCTCTAGATTTGTCTGACAGTTGTCTTGCTGCAACTTTCATTGCCTTTTCATTTACGTTCCACATAAAACCATATACTTTGTCAGGAACAAGCGGCATGTCACGGCGAAGTTCATACATTCTTGATTGCCAAACTAATAAATCATTACTACTCACAGAGTTACTATTTATCTTTGACTCAATCTCTTGTGTCATCGAATCACGTTGGTTTTCTGCTTTTTTGAATCCTTTCCGAAACTCCCATTTGTCTAGAAAAGCTGGAAGTAAAGGCAACATAACCGCTAAAATGAAGGTGTTCAGTGACAGTTGGAGATAAATACTTACACCTACAAGGATAAGACTCCAAAAAATAATTAATCCCAACCATACTTTTGAAGTAGTATTCAGTAATGATTTTGAATAAGAAGTGTTTATTCTTTGGCAGATCGCAACAGTGGTAATGCCATTATCACTCGGATTGACTGCGTACCATTCCAGTAGTTTTTCATCTTTTGCCTGTTTCACTATTGTACCGTCCGCTCCCGTAATTACTGCTATTTCTTCTAGGGTAGGAGAAGGAGTTCTATCAGCAAGATGTGGCATTTTGAAAACACGGACGTCAAACATTTCCTGTACAGCTGCCGCTTTTGAAGACAATCCTTTTTCAAGACTTGAAAATAATGTTCTACCAAGAAATATCCATGCACCAGAAACTGCACCAACTATTACAGCCGATTGAGGCCAAATGAATGCAATTATTGGGGCAAGAAATGCAATCGCACTCATACCCATTAGGCGTAACGAGAGCCACTGCTTTGCTTTTGAATATAGCTTGCGTTGAGCAAGTAAGAGACGTAGCGAATCATTTTCGTCCTGTCGTTTCTTAATCTCTTTAGCTGATGGAGGCGTATAAGTATTTTGGGTCATATCTTGCAGGGGTGGAGGGAATCGAACCCCCGTATTCGCTTTTGGAGAGCGACGGTCTACCATTGGCCTACACCCCTAATAAATATCTGTAAGGCTATTATAGAGCTAGGCAGAAACTAAAGCAACCTACTTGGAGAGCTTAGCATTCAGATATTTTCGTCTTTCCTCATCAGAAAATTTCTCTATCGCATAGCGAAGCATTGTCCGCGGCATAACACCCGCATGTTTATCAAGAAACTCTTTTTCTCTCTTCTCATCCCTCTTCCCCACTTCTCGTAACATCCAACCCACAGCTTTATGGATTAAATCATGCGAATCATGCAAAAGAATTTCAGAGATTTTAATCGTATGCTCAAATTGCCCTTTTCCTATAAAATTGGATGTAGAAATAATTGCTACTCTTTTCTTCCATAGGTCTTCAGATCGAGCTAAATCATATAGAAGAGTACAGTCTTTTTCATACAAATATGCGCCAACAATTTTGCCCGCAGAAAGATCCACAAGGTCCCAGTTATTTATGTGTTTCAGTGATTTTATGTAGAAATTGAAGATCTGTTTTTTTTCTTCATCACTCCCCTTCTCAAAATTGTGTACAAGGATTAGAAGTGCGATAAGTCGCTTTTCGTGTATGGGTGATGCGAGCAGCTTGGAGATGTCTGTATATGACATGCTCGCATACTTTTTTGCAAGAATGCGACATTGAGGAACAGTTAGCCCTATAAAAACATCGCCTTCTCCATATTGGCCTATTCCGGTTTTGAAGAATCGTTGAAGAAGACCGCCTCTTTCGTGGTCTTGGAGCTGGTCAAGTTCTTTTTCGAGTTCCTTTAACATGATATATGTGTTCTCGAGAGGAATCGAACCTCCAACCTTTGGTTCCGCAAACCAACGCTCTATCCATTGAGCTACGAGAACTGCGTAAACAGCGTTATTATACCTCATTTGGTATACTTTGATGCATGAAACAATACAAAGAACCCACAACAATTAAGGGTCTCCAAGAAAAACTTGCGGACAACGAACGAGATTTGCGCATTGAATTTCGCTCTCTTACAAAGAAGGAGAAAGATATTTTAATGAAGACGGTAAAACTTCAAGAAGAAGTTGGTGAATTGGCTAATGAAATTTTAGCGGTGCTCGCTTTGCAACGAAAATCAAAGCTCGCAAAATTTCAGATGGCAAATCTGTACGCGGAATTTAGTGATGTTATTATTGCTTCCGCGAGTTTGGCGAATACGCTTGGTGTAGATCTTGATCGTGCGATTCGTAAAAAAATGGAAACATTACTTACAACATACGTGAACGATCGTTAACGTTAGCTTGAAATTTCAAATTATAAGAGTATACTGAACCTATGACAGCAACAAAGAAATCTTCAAAAATCGGAGTCGGTATATTAGTTGGTGCAGCGGTAGGCGCTGTAGCAGGCTTATTCTTAGCTCCAAAAGCGGGAAAAGAACTTCGTAAGGATGCAAAAAAACTCTATGATGGTGTCACAAAAGACCCAGAGGCAGCTGTAAAAGAAATATTTGGAAAGGTTTCTAAAGAATCTCTTGATCTATACAAAAGTGCACAAAAAGAAGTTGTCGCACAATTAAATAAAGTCTCCGACAATTACAAAGATCTTGATACTGCAAAGTATAAAGATATAGCAATGAAAGCTGTTGATAAAGTTAAAGACGATCATGAGGTCCCACAAGATCAACTTAAAAAACTTACTGCATATCTCGAAGGAGATTTGAAGAAGCTTGTTGGTGGCGTAACTAAGAAAGTTACCACGAAAAAGGCAGTTGCTAAAAAAGCAGTGGCAAAGAAAGCTTCATAATACCCCCCCCATTCACTCCAGTGTGCGATTTGACTATTTAGATATGCTTTGATATAGTTAATGGTCTAAACCGGTCGCATCAAGTAGGAGCATGCTATGAAAGTTAGTTCCGTCGCGCAAGCTGTAGCTGCTTGTGAAGCTCTTGAGGTTGGCGGTTCGGTCGACCTAGAGTTCGAGCAAGATCTGGGGGCGGAAGAGTTTTCCCTCCTTCAGATCCAGATCGGTGCCATTCAGGGCACGTTCAAGATGGACGATCAACACAGCACGATCGTTGTCTCACGGACTGCCTGATCGGGTCGGCTACCGGCTGCTAGCGGAGGGGGTGTGCACGGCCCCCCCCTCCGCTAGCGTTATTCTACTTCTTCTTGAAGGTTTTTATGATCCCTACTCCTCTAAAATCCATTTCTTCAGCAAGCGAGTAATCTTTAATGAGAGAATTTTCTACAGATTTATTCGCATCAAAAACTTCAAATAAATATGTAAATAAGACGACTCGGCCAGCTGGATCGTTGACAAAGTTTTTTGTATAGATTGTTCCACCAGTGTATTTTTCTGGATATTGACTATACCAATCCATCGGCGCCCACTTGTCATTAAAGATTGAGAGTGCAACTGTAGTATTTTGTTCGCTTGTCTCAATTGCTTTATCGCTATATGCTATTGCTCCGCGCCAATCTTCCCTATGGTGCTTTTGGCTGAAAAGATAATCTATCGTAAAGAAAAGTTGTATCGAACAGAAAAGAGCGATTAATGTAATCCCTATCTTTCTATTGTTATCGTGTAATACTACGCGCATACAACCAGATGCAATCATAAGGTATATCGCAGGAAGTACAAATTGTACACGTGTTGGCGTTGCAGCAGGAAGCCATAGTCCCCCAAGCCAGGCAATCAAAAGAGGCACAATGCCGTAGTGCAATAATAGCCTGGAATGATGTTTCCTAATCACTGCAACTCCCGCAATCAATGTAAACAGTCCGACGACAATAACATAGATTAATTTACTTGTTGGACTTAACATGCCAACGGTCCACTTTGCGAGAAGCAAAGGAAAAAATTTAAAGAATCCAATGTTGCTAACTTCTGACCATTTTGGCCACAGAGACACTAATTGCTTTGCTGTTTGTGTTTGTTCTAAAAATGTGGGTATCCATAATGTAAACGGGATGAGCCCTGCAATAAGATAACCGAATCCCCTCTTTTGATTTGTTGAAAGAAGATAGCTGGCTACTGCGATAACGTTTACGAATGCAAAATAATGTGTAAAAATACTCAGCGCAGTAATTAATCCGAGTGCTTTCCATTTTTTATTAACAACTGCATTCCATGAAAGCAAACAAAGCAATGTGAGGAGCGAATACATACGGAATTCCTGAGAATAATACACATGGAAGGGTGCTATAGAAATAAAGCCGGCAGCTAGCAGACCAGTTTTTTCATCAAACAATTTTTTTCCTAGTGTATATGTAAAGTAAATTGTTGCGATGCCGAAGAAGACTGAAGGAAGACGTAAAAACCATTCGGTAGTATCAATAGAAATGAGATTTCCAAGCATCATCCAATAATGACTGACCACGTAATACAATGGTGGCTGGAAATCTGCGGCATAATTTACACTGAAAATAGGTGCGCGGGAAAGTACAGCTTGGGCTGTCTCATCAAGCCAAAATGACTGATTAAGCGAAATCAAACGAAGGATCAAACCCAGTGATAATATGAGTCCCAACATCTAGAGAAAGTGTACCATAGGTCTTTGATACAATGAGAACATGAAAATCGTCTTTATTTGCGCTCGATATCGCCCATCTATTGGTGGTGTCGAGCGCCATGTAGAAGAAATTTCTGAACGGTTGCTTGCCAAAGATCATTCGGTAACTATTGTGTGCGAGGGAGATTCTAACAATGGAGATAATGTAATATACATGGACTTCGGCAAGACGGGATTTATGAAAAAATTCCGTATTTGGGGAAAAATGTTACGACGTATTCCCTTGTTTCTTTCTGCTGATGTCATTCATATTCATGATGTATTTTTCTGGTACCTACCAGTACGAGCAGTATTATTTTTTAAGCCGGTCTTTACGACATTTCACGGATATGAAGGAGTTGTTCCCCCAACAAAAAAATCCATTTTTCTTAGGCGTTTAAGTGAATTTCTTTCAAAAAAAACAATAGAAGTTGGATCTTATATTCAAAAATGGTATGGCACACATCCTGCAAGAGTTATCTATGGTGGGTCAACATATATTATTTCTAAACCTATCGAGGAGACAAAAAATAAAAAACGCATTTCATTTGCATTGATTGGTCGATTAACAGGAGATATCGGTTTACCACTTTATATTAAGTTTTTTGCAAATCTAAAAAAGAATAAGATTCCTTTTACTCTTGATGTGTATGGCGATGGACCATATAAAAAGAAAATTGAAAAATATGGGCGTGTGCATGGAGTTGTTAATGAAACAATGCAGGCAATAATCAAGGCAGATGTTGTATGTTCATCCTCGTATCTTACAATGATTGACGCACTTTCATTTGGAAAGCCGGTTTTGGCTCTTTATAACAATCCGCTAAAGAAAGATTATCTCCTTGGATTTCCACTTCTTAAATATATAGCTGTAAGCGATAGTGTTGATGAAGCTGTTTCAAAAATTGAAGATCATAGTAAAAATAGAAGTCCCCAAAAAATTATTGAAGAAACGCAGTCAACATTTTCATGGGACAGTATTACGAAAGATTATCTTGAATTATGGAAATGATAACGTTTATCACAACTACAAAAAATGATAAGAACGGTGCGAAAATGCTTTTTTCATCATTGCTTTTACAAACAAAGCTTCCTGATGAAATTATTGTTGTCGATGCTGAGAGTACAGATGGTACCAGAGATATTTTAAAGAAATATGAGGCTAATTTTAAAAAGAAAAGCATTCCATTCGTCATTATTAGGAAAAATTGCAACCGTGCACGAGGAAGAAACATTGCAATTAAAAAAGCGACACATAAGATAATTGTTGTTAGCGACGCTGGGTGTAGTTTACATCGTGATTGGCTGAAAAAAATTACTGAGCCATTTGATGATAAAGAAGTCGCAGTAGTATCTGGCTACTATAAAGCAGACGCTGGCACTGTTTTTCAAAAATGTCTAGCTGCTTATACGTGTGTCATGCCGGATAAGCTAACTGACGATTTTCTCCCCTCTTCGCGATCGATTGCATTTAGAAAATCTTCATGGCAAAAAGTCCAAGGATATCCAGAACATTTAGACTATTGTGAAGACCTTGTACTTGCAAGGAATATGAAAAATGCTGGCCTCAATTTTTTTCTAGAAAAGAAAGCTATTGTTACGTGGCCACAGAAAAAAACATTACTCGCCGCGGCAAAACAATTCTTTTCATATGCGCGCGGCGATGGTCAAGCCTTTTACATTCGCCCACAAACGCCATTTCTTTTTGGGCGTTATCTTGTGGGTCTAATTATGTTATTTGCTGGTTTTTTTTATCCTTCAGTATGGATGTATTTATGTGCCGCCTTTGTTGCCTACGTATTTTGGGCAATCATAAAAAATTATCGATATGTCCAAAACATTCAGGCGTTATACATTCTTCCTCTTTTGCAGTTTTTTTCAGATGTAGCTGTGCTTTCTGGAATGACATTGGGCGTCGCTGATAGAGCACATATAGCAAAAGGAGCCTTTTGGCAAGTGTTCGGGAAAATTGGCTCATCATTCTTTGGTCTCATTGCCTTTTCTTTACTTGCGCGAACATTGTCGCAGACATCGATGAGTTCATATACTTATATTATTTCGATATCAGCACTACTTTTAACCATTTCTGACTTTGGCATAGATTCTTTAATTACTCGTGAATCATCACAGAAAAATAATGCAGTAATTCCATACTACTTAGGCTTGCGTTTCTTCTTAGCTTTTTTCCTAATCATTTGTAGTCTTATCGCCATTACTTTTTTTAAGGTTAGTATTCTTGGAATTCCCTTTATTATCGCCGGATGTGGCCATCTATTTTTTCTTTTAACGAATGACTTCCTCTCCTTTTTAAAAGGTAAAAAGGATTTTTTTAGAGCCAGCATCTTTCAGATAGGTATCTCTTTCATTATGCTATGTGCTATTTTTCTTGGCATATTGGTAAGAGCATCAACCGAAAAATTCATTGTTTTTGGAGCAGTTGCTTCTCTCGTTGGATTTCTTGTTGTCAAAAAAAACACTTCTCTTTCCATATCTTTTACCCCCGTCAAAAAAATACTTACTTTGTTCTGGCAAACGCTACCTTTGGGAATTGCTGCTCTTATTAGCCTTGCATATCTAAAATTAGATGTCGTTTTTCTCGGTCATTATTTTCCTCCAGACAAATTTCCAGATGTAGGATTATATGCAATCGCTTATCGTCCCTTTGAATTGGCAATCGTAATCGGGGGTCTTTACACACAAACCTTATTGCCATACCTTGCAGATAAATTGCACAACAACACATTTATTCTTCAATCATTCTTGAAGATATTATGCATTGCTATAGCTCTCGGGTTATTACTTTACATAGGAGCACCGTTTATAATTAGTATTATCGGTGGATCAGATTATGGAGCCTCTATTCAGGCTCTTCGCATACTATCAGGTGCTGCCATGAGTACAATTCTTGCTGGATTTGCCTATACAATAATCCTAGCGAAAAAACGAGAGAATTATATTCTTATATCATCACTCGCAACATTGATAGTTAATATCGGAATGAACTATTACCTTATTCCTTCGCATTCATACATTGGTGCAAGTTGGGCAACTCTAATAACACAGAGTACACTTTGTGTATCAGCGTGCATTGCAGCAATACTTGCATTCAGAATTAAGAGCGCTTCGCATGGATAAGCATGACATTTGGTTTACGAATTCCTGTCGCTTTAGCTATTAAAGACTTTAGGACGTACTGTGAAGAAAATGCATAAAAGTACGAAATACTTTGTATATTAAAACCAGCTAACTCGAGCTCCTTTTTAACAATTGCTGGCGTATAACGCCTAACATGCTTACTAACATTTCTATTCTCTTGAATTTTTTCTTTGAGATCCTCATAAATAGGTATAGAAATGATGAAATGGCCATTTTTATGTAAAAGTTTTTTTACATTTCTTAGTGCTTTGAAGGTGTCTTTCGGAGAAATATGTTCTAATACTTCAAGCAAAAGTAAGCAAGAAAAATTACTCGACATAAGTTTTTTTGGCACCGCAGTAATATCACCTACAAGGTACGTGCCAGGTAATGATTTTTTAAGTTTCTTTAAATTTTCAGGTGTAATATCTAATCCTGTGAAAGAATATCTTTTGCTATCCTGCGAAAACAATTTCTTTTCAACCCATCCGTTTCCGATGCCAATATCAAGAATTGTAGAAACTGAAGAAATTTTTCTAATAAGTCGCGCTGTTTTTTCTATACGATCATTGGTCATGTAATCCGGTTCAGAGGCTATATCATGAAGTTGTGTTTCCCACTCTTGAGTTGTATTTTCATTCTTAATTTCTGGGAAGCCCCCACTCTTATAGGTTGCAAGAAAAGCCTTGTTATCATTCTTTAGCGCGCATTCTTCTCGATAGTTTTCAAGTTGGAAAAAGTTTTTGAACATATTGATTTATACTATACCTTCAGGAAACATGATATATATTATTTTACTGCTCTCCAGTTTTTTTCGATTTTATCATATTGAGCAGAATCTTTTTTTTGAGGGTGAGCTTGGCCATAATTATCTTGCGATAAAAAACTTCATTGGGAGTGGTACCTTTCCATTAATGGGACCTCCCACATCTCATGAATGGCTATCCTTTGGACCACTTTTTTATTGGCTATTTGGTCCGGTTTTAGCAATCGGTTGATATCATCCACTTGTCGGCGCAGTATTTTTTGGACTGATAGGAAGTATTGTTCCTATACTACATTATCTTCTTGTTAAGAAATATATATCTCCTTTTGCAGCGACATATTCGACTCTACTCTTAATAGCGTCGCCGTACTTATTACTAATCACGCGCCAATCGCGTTTCTTTTCAATGGTTTTGCCACTCACCTATTGCATGTTATATCTATTCCTTGATAAAAAAAAATATACTCCCA
>CAZTOA010000022.1:0-5633 GCA_964614975.1 uncultured Gammaproteobacteria bacterium
AATACATCTTCTTTGCCTCCGCCCCCTTTTCTATAAGATTAAGATCATAAAATTCTTCAGACGCGGTCTCTTCTTCTTTTTTAATAGATTTTTCAGATTCTGCGATTTTTACACCAATAGATTTAAGTTGCTCCAAATCGCTTAATTTCTTTTCGACAGCTTCTTCATTTAAAGCTTCATAAGATTGCTTTGCAGAGGCCAAGAGCTCTAACGATCTATCAACATCTGTTGTTGTTAACGATGACGCTTCTTCAAGCTGTGAATCGATTGTTGCAGATTGCGTCTCAACCTTTTTAATAAATGCATTTTTCTGTCTTCTTTGTGCCCCCAATACAACACTCCATATAAAAATTCCGACCAAAATGATAAGAAGTACAAAAGTTATGCGTTTTCCCATCGAGCTTCCGGGCTTAATCCCTGTCAAAAGATTTTTTAAGGAAAACCTCGATTGTGGTTTTTCTGCAACTACATGTTGTGTTGGATTTGCATACATTGGAGCCTCGCTAGGCGACGGAATTACTTCGTATTCCTGTTCTTCTGCCTCGGACGCCTCCTCCTCCATCGTCTCCTCAGTAGCAGCTCGCTCATGATGTCGACTAAAGAGTGCAATTAATCCTGTATCATCGTTTCCTTTCAGATCAGGTGTAAGTGCTTCAACAACTTCTTGCGGCGCATTGCCTTGAATAAATCTTTGTAGGGTAGGGGAACTGACGCGGGCAATAAAACTGGCCGTCGTTAAAACAATAAGATCGCCTTCTTGCAGATATCCCGAAGATGTATTATCGCCAGAAATTAAGTTTTGGAATATTGGGCCGCGATCGATAAAGATCGAACCGCTTCCTCGGGTCACAAGATATAGGACATTATCAACAGAGAGTGAGCCTGCAAGCGCAAAGCCGGGATTTTTTTCAACTTTTTTAAACTCGCGATCAATAACTTTTTCAAAAGCCGCGAGATCGTGTACGCGCTCCGCAGTAATTGCGTCGCGCACCTTCTCAAAAAGCTCCTTAAAAGCCTCTTTCTCTATAGAATTTTCGACCGAAGCCACAACGAAAAGATTATCGGTCGATACAAAATCGACATGAATAGTGTCAGATTCATTACCTAAGTAGATACTATATTCCCACATGTATACTCTATTTATAGTACAAATAGGGCATAAAACACAAGGAACGCTGCAAGCAGAGCTTGAATATACGCAACCAGATCAAGAATTCCTCCATCATTAATCGCCAGGGTCTTTCGCATTGTGCTCAGTTGGCGAATAAGAATGATGCAGAAAAACATATAAAGAATTCCCAAGACTATTCCAAAAAGCTTAATAAAAAGCCCCAAAATATCACCATTTAAAAATATATCTATCATATTTAGTGCATCATTTCGTTAATAATACTTACTACTTCTGCTGGCTCAGGTACCGCAAGAAAATCTATATCAGATGAAGGACCTGCTGTTTGGACTAATACATCACCATAGTTGAAAAGAGAGCGAATAAAACCAGACGTCTTCGCTCCTACATCAGATACCTCTTCGAGCGTAGTGGCACTTATCGATTTTTGAATAATATTAAAATAATCAACATCCAAAACGCGCTGGTCAGTCACAATGCCCACATTAAAAAGCCAAAATATTATTTTTAGAAAAACGTATGTAATTAATCCGCTATACCAAAATACGTTTAAAAACAGAATTTGTGCCACAGTAAGAAACCCGGGGAGAAAAAAGTTTAAGAGTAATGGCAAAAAAAATGCACCAATAGCTGTCACAATCCACGGAACAAATGTTATCGGATGAGCTCTCAGAAGCAGCACAATAAGCTCGTCATCATTTTGTGATTCAAAACGTGTCTTCGGATAGACACAAAAGGCATTAAGGTATCGAGAATGGCGTTCTTTAGCAAGAATATGATTATGGTGACGACTGCTTCCTACAAGTGTGTGCGGCATGTATGTATATTATACACCAACTTTGACTTAGCCTCGAAAAAATGTTTTAGGCCAAAAAAAATGCCTCGGCCATGACCTATCGTCCCGTTGTAAGTATTGTCGGCGCTAACTCGTTTCACGTCCCTGTTCGAGATGGGAAGGGGTGGTTCCAAGTCGCTCAAATCACCAAGGCAAGAGATATTATATAAGTAGGATAGTCCAAAGTCAAGGCAAGATTATCTATATACGACAGGCTTATCGACAAGCGCAAAGACAAGACTGATACGTCGCTGACGCACGTCAATCTTTTCAATATATACAGTTATTGGCTTACCGATTTCAATACTTTCATGCCCGGTTACTTTAGAAATATGAATAAGGCCTTCGATTCCAGGCTCAAGTCGGACAATGTAGCCATATTTTTCTTTTCGAACAATTTCACCCTTAACTTCTTTATCCTTTGGATATCGCTCTTCGATGCTCTCCCAAGGATCCTTTTCAAGTCTCTTGATAGAAAGATTTAATTTAAGATTGTCTTCATTCTTTTCGACTACCATGACATCAATATCATCACCGACATTAAGATATTTACGTGGGTTACTGACTTTTTGCCAAGAAATTTCTGATATGTGGATAAGGCCTTCGATTTTATTAACCTCACAAAAGACTCCAAAGTCGGAGAATCCAATGACTTTTGCTTTATAGACCTTGCCGACCTCAACTTCATCAAACTTTTTCTTAATATCTTTATAAGAAATACCGAGAACTGAAGCCTTTTGTGATACGACAAGACGATTTTTCTCACGGTCAACTTCTAGAACCTTAACTTTAATTTTCTTTCCAATAAGCTGCTCTGGATCGCGCAGATATTCTTCAGTAAGTTGAATCTTTGGAATAACGCCGCGAATTCCCATGAATTCAATAAATACGCCACCTTTACCATATTCACCACAAATAACCTCAATTTCCTCTTCATTTTTGTGCTTTTCGATCAAAATATTCCACTTACCGTCTTCAAAGAAAGTGCGCATAGAGACGACTGGGAAGCCATCTTTTGCTTCTTCGACAACGACTTTTACGGGAACAGTGTCACCAGAGGTAAGATACGGAAGGTAGGAGCCAAGATCATGGGCCTCAATATTCCCTAAAACTGCGTAGGATTTCCATCCGATATCGAATAAAATTCCTTTTTTTGTAAGATCTACGATCTTTGCTTGGATGATGGCGCCTTTCTTTGGTGGGGTTAGGGGCTTCATGCCCAATAAATCCGCCATCGATGTAGGTTTCTTTGTTGAGGTGACTTTTGCTGGTTTCTCTGCTTTAGTCGTAGTAGGTTCGCTTTTAGGCGAAGTAGTCTTTAGTTTTTTTGCTGGCATCTGTTTAGGTCCTCCTTTTTCATATGATACAGCAGATACTATATCATAGCTCTCTAAAAAAAACAAGATTACTTATAGAGAAAGGACCGATACTGCACTGCTTCTGCGATTATTTGTTGCGAAATTGATCGTTTTCTTTCAAGATCAGCAATCGTTTGGGCGACCTTAAGGATTTTGAAGTAGGACCGTGGTGAAAAATGGAGCTTTTGAAACGCATTTGTAAGGAATACACGAGCATCTGGCTCGAGTTGAATGAATTTTTTTACGCTATGAGACGTCATTTCGGCATTTGTTGTGTAATTTATATCTGGAAGGGTGGAAAAGCGGTCGAATTGAATGACTCGAGCGGCTATAACTCGAGATTTTATCTTTTCAGTAGGCTCTGTGTCGAAATCAGAACGAAGCAAATCGTCTTCAGGAATATTCGGCACAGAAATATGGAGATCTATTCGATCGAGAATAGGGCCAGATAGGCGTCGATTGTAATTATTAATTTGTAGGGCATTGCAGATGCAACGTTTTTCTTTGTGGCCAGCATAACCACAAGGACAAGGATTTGCAGCGGCAATAAGCTGGAACCGCGACGGATACGTCGCGGAACCGTGGACCCGCGTAATTGTTACCGACCCATCTTCGAGTGGTTGGCGAAGTGCTTCTATTATCGAACGCGGAAACTCAGGGAATTCATCAAGGAATAGCACTCCGCGGTGAGCTAATGTCACTTCGCCCGGGACAAGATCCGCGCCGCCCCCTATCATGCCGGCGCGGGAGATTGTATGGTGGGGCGCGCGGAACGCGCGCGATATAGAAATTCCACCACCTTTTCCGCCAAACATTATTGATTGAATCCTTGCGATATCAATCTTCTCACTTTCAGTAAGTGGCGGAAGCAAAGAAACAAATGCTTTGGCGAGCATAGTCTTTCCAGTGCCCGGCGGACCCCGAAGAATAATATTGTGTCCGCCGGCGGCAGCAATTTCGAGTGCTCTTTTTGCATGCTGCTGTCCTTTTATATGTGCAAAATCATGCTCTCTTGCGCCGCTCTCGTTTGATTGTTCGCTTAGTGCAAAGGCGTCTAATGCTATTGGCTCAGTCACATGCGACCTCTGCAAATGTAATATAACTTCGCTTAAAAAGCGAACTCCATACACGCCCATTTCGCTTCCCGCAAACATTGCCTCACTACTATTTTGCTTCGGGATATACACTTCTGAAAATCCTCTCTGGCGGGCGAAATCAAGAATCGGCATTATGCCACTCACAGGCATAATTTCGCCATTTAAAGAAATTTCACCCACGAAAAGCGATTTTTTTAACACTTTATTATCGATAAGACCCTGCGCAGCTAATATTCCTACCGCAATTGGCAGGTCAAATCGAGAACTTTGTTTTGGAACGTCAGCAGGAGCAAGATTAACAACCACTCTTCTCGCAGGAATTTCATAGCCGGCATTAATCAGCGCTGTCCGCACCCGTTCCCTTGCTTCTTCTACGGATTTACCTGGCAAGCCCACAATTTTCAGCTGGGGAAAGCCACGTTCGGCAATGTCTGTTTCTACGGTAACAGCGATTACTTGAATACCAAAAATTGTTGCCGAATGAATTTTAGATACCATGAAAAGCATGGTACAACTAAGAAGTTAAAAAGAAATTATGAACTACGCCTATCGAAGAATTCTGATGCAATCGTCTCTGCAACTACTGCTACTGGGACAGCAAGAATAGCACCTAATAGCCCACCGATTCTTCCTCCAACAGAAAGAGCGATAAGCGTCATTATTGGATTTATGCCGGCGGTCTTATTAATAACATATGGAACAAGAATATTATTCTCTAGTTGCTGAATAATAAGATACAAGACAAGTGTCGTTCCTCCTGCGAACATAGATGTTGCTGAAGCAACAAGAAATGCAGGTATACTCGACACAACAGGCCCGATAATAGGAACAACTTCAAGCAATCCAGCCAAAACTGCTAATGAAAGCGCATACCGTATTCCCAAAAGCGAAAGTCCAATATATGTCGTTAATCCTATTACCAACATCAAAATAAGCTGTCCCCTCATCCATGCACCCATACGCAATTCAAGTTTTTGTGTAAACTCGGTGATTCTCTTCGCTTCCTGTGGAGACATAATTTTCTGTAAAAATTTTTGCAAGAATATTTCTTCAAGCAAAAAGTAAAACGTAAAGAAGATGAGAGAAACTATAAAAAAGACATTGGAGAAAAGACTGCTTGCGATCTTAAAAATGTTCTGTGGGATATTCGGGAAAAATCTAATTGCCGATTCTGCAGTAAATATTTTTTCGAAAAATGGAAATGCGTCAATCAA
>CAZTOA010000022.1:5643-9360 GCA_964614975.1 uncultured Gammaproteobacteria bacterium
TTAAAAACGAAATACTTTCTGTAACTATTGGTGGCAAAATAAACGCAAGTACAAAAAAGAGCCATACAACAGCAGAGGCTAATACTAAAAACGAAGCGGCTGTACGAGGAAGTCCGCGCTTCGTCAGCTTATTAACTATCGGTTTAAGAGCACTCATGAATATAAATGCAAGAAAAAGAGTGAAAATTAGTTCTTTTACAAGCCAGAGGGCACGCAGTCCAATGAGAAAGGCAACGGTGAATACTATAGTTTTCCAGGATATCTCTATACGTTGAGTCATATCAATTTTGATTATAGCATTATTATCTATATTGTGCGTGAGCTCTTCTAGATAAAGTTATGGCATAAACCCTATCGACACCAGCATATTTTAATGTATATGCGATTTCTCGAATTGTTGCTCCTGTAGTCCATACGTCGTCAACAATAATAACTCTCCGCGGTATCGACATGCGTGGATTTAGTGAAAAAGCTTTTTGAATATTTAGATACCGTTCTGTTGCGGATGAAAGTTGCGATTGTGGCTGGGTATAACGATTTCTTGCGACGATTTTTGTTACATTTTTTTGCAACATAATGGCACACGCATGTGCGATGTCTTCTGATTGATTAAAACCTCGCTCCATAAGTCTCTTTCTATGAAGTGGGACTGCCAATATTTCCGCATCTTTAAAAAAGATTTCACTTGTCGTTAAAAGTTTCTTCCAAAACTCTTCGGGGATACTATCAACAAGAGCAGAAACACCGCCTCTAATTCGTCTAAATTTAATGGCCTTCAAAGCTCTCTGAAAAGTATCATCATAGTAAAAAATATTCAACATGCCATCTAACCCGTATAGTCGACGACACGTTCCGTGTGTTAATCCATATCCACTTTGTTTCTCACAATAAGGACAAATATCGCTCGCTACATATCGAAGCTTTGTTTTGCATTTAGCACAAAGATATCTTCCTATTGCTCTGCAATTAAAACAAAGCTTCGGAAAAAATATGTCTAGGAGTGAAAAATATGTAACTGCCATATACCGCATAGTACGGTATGACAATTAAATAATTGTTATGGAGTAAGCAGGTCTGGTCGAGCTTTTTTTGTTACGTTAAATGCCTGTTGAAGTTGCCACATTCTAATTTTCTTTGGATCACCAGAAACTAAAACTTCTGGAACCATTTTTCCTTCATGGTCTTGGGGACGTGTGTATTGGGGATATTCAAGTAATTGAACACGTGCAATACCATTATTTTTTAGTGTTGTTAGCAAGTGATCTTCGCCCACGGCTTTTATCAATTCATCGAGATCAACTTCAAAAAAACTCTCTTCTTCTGTCGCGGCTTCTTTTTTTAGAACTCCTTTTTGAAGTCTTGCGACGGCATCGATAATACATGCGGCTGCCAACTCTCCTCCTGTGAGAATAAAATCTCCCAATGAAACTTCATCATCAAGCAGTCCTCGAACCCGTTCATCATACCCTTCATAATGGCCAGCGAGAATAATAAGGTGTTCCTTCGCGGAGAATTCTTGGGCCATTTTTTGAGAAAAAACTTTTCCGCGAGCAGAAGTTCCTACAACGTAACTACTGTCTGTTTTTACGCTCTTTATCGCGTGTGAAATTGGATCTACCATCATAACCATTCCTGCCCCACCACCGAACGGACGATCATCAACGGTTTTATGGGCGTCTACGGTAAAATCTCGTGGATTTACAAATTCAATCTCAATTTTTCCCATTTCCTGAGCTCTTTGTACAATACTCTCTTCAAGAAACCCTCGAAACATGTTCGGAAAGAGCGTTATGATAGTGCATTTCATGTCTATATTATAAGCTATACTATGCTTTATGCCGCGCAAACTTATTCTTAAGCTAGTACGTCTTTATCAGTCGTCACAACTTATCGACAATCCGATCCGTAAAATGTTTATTCCCGGACAGACCGTGTGTCGATTTCAACCAACATGTTCCGAATATATGTATGAAGCAGTCGAAAAATACGGGGTTCTAAAAGGAGTTTTCTTAGGTACGAAAAGAATTCTAAGCTGTCACCCTTGGTCTAAAGGTGGCTATGAACCTGTTCGCTAATCAATTCTTGCAATTCATAAAATGGGAGCGTATCATTTTATTCAAGATGAAGATATCAAAACCTGTATTCTTAGGAATTCTCATCACCCTATTTATCGCTCTCACTGCTGTTGTTCGCATTAATGCCCAAAATTCCGCAATTGTCATTCATTCTGATGAAAAATGCGCAGTGTTTGATGGCAACATGAATATTTTCACAACAGAAGGCTACAAAGCAGTTGTTACCAGAAGTAAGAATGGCAATATTACATTAACATGTAAGGCTGATGGGGTACCGAATGAAACCGGCAAGGTCTTAAAATACAACTTTGAAAACACCGGCATTCCTTGTGTATTTAAAACCGATGAGGGCGTACAAATAACACAAAACTGGAAAGAAGTACTCTCACCAAGCGGTCACGCATCATACATCTGTCACTTTACGGAATAACACATGCTCACACAAAGTCTCAGCAACCTTGAACAGGAAACAATGGAAATCATTTGGCGCCTTGGCGAATGTACTGTGCGTGATGTAATCAAGGCGCGCGAAAGTAAGAAAATTCTTGCATATACGACAATTGGAACTATTGTAGATCGATTATATGCTAAGAGATTTTTACAAAGAGTTCAAAAAGGGAAGCAATATGTGTATATACCGCAGGTAACAAAAGAGGAATTTAGTAAGCAGGTTGCCAGTAATTTTCTTCAGAGATACATGAAAAACTTCGGTGATATAGCAATCGCTTCATTTGCTGAATCGATTGAAGAACTCCCAGAAAAAAAACGTCGCAGTCTTATTGAGACAATAAAACAGTATGAGAAAAAGTGACAAATATCTCTTTTCAATGATTGGTATATTTAGCCTTATTTTGGCATTAATTAGCTTAATAATGGCAAAATTTACGCCGCTTTTGCTCAATAAAACTGTATACATGTGCAAAAGCGTATTAGCATCAACAACATATAGAGAAGTTCCACATTCCATTCTTGAATCAATAATTATTGTCGGAGTAGTTTACATTGGTTTTACAGCCTTAAAGATAGCGGCGGCATTTTTTCACTATAAAAAGATCGCCGCAACACATAATCGTTCGCGCAAAGATAACGATAAACGAATTATTGCATTGCGAGAACAACATCCATTCCTCCCTGAGGTTCGCGTTGTTGTAACAAAATCATCCCAAGCATTTTCATTGGGTTTTTTGAGAAGGCACATTTATATTTCTTCTTCGCTCATAAGCAGAATAAGTACTAAAGAATTAGAGGCAATTATTTTGCATGAATATAAGCATGTAAAAGATTTTGACGGTTTAAAGTTATTCATCGCATTTATTATTGAAACATCTCTCTCTTTTATTCCTTCAATGAAGGAATTTACTATTTCCATGCGCATTGATCGAGAATTGCAGGCGGATAAATTTGCGGTGAGTATTCAAAAAACGAACAAACATGTCTTATCGTCTCTTAAAAAAGTTCTTAGCTCCCAACTTGAACCACAACCACATTTTATTCCTCGCTTTGCCGCCGCGGATCTTCTTGATGCACGCATTGCCCTGCTCGTTGATAAGCACAATTCTTACAAAAAGACTCTGTCAAAAGTGAGACTTCTTTTAAGTCTTATGTCTCTTAGTTTTATAACGTATCTTGCTTTTACACCTGT
>CAZTOA010000022.1:9370-14612 GCA_964614975.1 uncultured Gammaproteobacteria bacterium
GCAGCAGAAATCCTCATCAATGGAGAAACTAGTGTTATGGCCTGCGCAGAAACCTCACCACAATGCCTCGCAGTATGTGAAGCGAACGCATCATACCTTAACAAACTCGAGTAGTTCTGGTATAACTAATGTATGGATGAACCTAAAGAAAACTTCAGCATCAATGATCTTCAACATCATAAGAAATTTCTCTTTATAGGAGTTGGCGTTTGTGTTTTTTTTCTTGCTTTATTAACAACTCTTCTCTTGCGTTCACAAAGCCAGAATCCTAAAGTTGACGATTCAAAAAATATTGACACACAATCTACAGAAAATTATCTTTTTCGTAATCCAGCTGTTGTAAGTGAAAATAATCCTCTTATTTCTAACAAAGATCTAGAAAGGGTAAAAGAAAAATTTAATGACGATCTGGAAAAATTTAATCTACCTTCGCCAACACCACAAATAGCTCAGTATAAATACAAGCTTTCACCCCAACTTAAAAGTGGGTCAGCACCTTCTAGTTTGTTGCCATTTAATTTTATAAAGCCTGCATTTGCAGCTGGGTGCACAGAAACAACCGCACCAGCAATGGTCGATGTACACAAACTCAAAGTTCATATTCAAAAAGAAACAGCTTTATACATTGCAAAAGAGCTAGGCGTCGAATCATATGATGCGTATGCAACACCATCAAATGATGGAGGTTTTTCATACTTCCTCGTAAATCCAAAAGAGCCAGGAAGCTATGTTATTCTTTCAGAAAGTAATGGCAACTTTTTATATCACCATGCAATAACCCAAACAGGAGATCCAATAGATAAAATTGCTGCAGAAGGAAAAGCAAAAACAACGATATCCTCTTATTCTTTTCTCAAGAATTTGAAATTTATTGAAACCCTTGAGCATTTACAAACACCAAACAACGCATTTTCAAGTAAATTTTTTAAGGAGTGGGCATCATACGACGTAGTTAATAGAACAAGTATAGATGGCTTAGGAGCAAGCGAATCTGTATGTGATATTCAGGCGGCACAAGATACAAATAATCTTCAAGTCGATCTCGCAACTGATGGAATAATTACTAATATAAATTCCAAAATAAAACTTATCGATAAAACGGTAAAACTTCCAAGTATTTCTCTTGAAAAAGCGCTGGCTGAAAATCCTGATTCGATCATTGCTCCCTTTGCTTTTGGTGACGGAAATTCTGACATTATAAATGATGTCACCATTGACGAATCGGTTTTGGCTTACATAGATATTGGTGGGGATATGCCACAATGCGCCTATGCACCAACTTATATCACAAGCGGGAAAACGCAATCTGGAAAAAGAGTCGTTGCCGTTTTCCCAGCCGTATCAAAAAAAGATCTTGACGAACTTTGTTCTGGACCTGAAAAAAAAGATTCGTTAAATATTAAGGAGGGTGATGGAAGCCATTCAACAGTTCAATACAAAACATACACAGTCCCCACCCCGACACTTGCCTTCCCTCCGGGAGGATTCGAAAAATGCTTCGGAAATCAAATTGATTATCTTGTAGATTGTCGTGACAGCCTAAATAATACATGCAATGTGTTCTTGGGTGTTCCGTATAAGGAGCCTGCCGATGACCCGTTTGATGTTTGTAAAGAGGGGCCCAGAAAACCCGAAGAGTTCGTCTATACGAAAGCTGGAGGAGATACATGTAAACAAGTCCTTTTGGACGTAAACAAAAACTTAGTTAAAGAAGGGAAACGAGAAATTCCTCTTGAGAATTACACACCTCCACAGACATTGATGCCGTCTGGAAACGTCACTTGCCACTTCACCGCAAATCCTTGTTGATATGGGCAGATTAAAACATCCGCAGATTTATTTGCTTAGCCTTCTCATGTTTTTTTGGTCAGTTTTTGATGGCATTCTTGCGTATTTAAGTCCTCTTATCATAACCGAACATGGCTTCTCGAAAACTTACATGGGCTTTATTATTGGTTCTTCATCAATTTTTGGCGCTGTCTTTGATACTATTGCAATTCGCGTTCTTCCTTCGACCCATTACAGAAGAGTTTTTATGATTATGTTTACTCTCTGTCTTATTTATCCTTTTGTTTTATTCAATGCAAAAACAATCGTTATTTATATAGTTGCGATGGCAATATGGGGTGTGTATTACGATTTAAAAAACTTCGGACTCTTTGATTTTATTGCGCGAAATACACCTGAAAAAGAACATGCATCTAGTTTTGGTGTTGTTCAGGTTCTTCAATCATTGGGATATTTAATTGCGCCAATTATTGCTGGCGCCATAGTTTTCGAAACAATCACGTGGCGCCCATTTTCATATTCGCTACTCTTTCTTGGCTGTTCCTTTATTTGTTTTCTTATCCTTATTTCCAATAAATTTACACAGCAGGCTCCTGTGCCAGTAAAACATAGAAAAAATATCTTAAGTATTCGTTCTTGGTATTCACTTGATCGCATTATTTTCCCAGTGCTTCTTATGACGTTTGTTCTATATCTCATCGATGCATTTTTTTGGACAATTGGACCGCTGTTTGCCGAGACATTTAGTCTGCCTGGCCAACATGGAGAATTGATACTCGCAGCTTATACATTTCCTGGACTAATTGTTGGCTGGTTAATAAGCTTTGCAACAGTAAAGTTTGGTAAAAAGAAAACTGCATTTATAAGTCTTCTTATTGGATCACTTTTATTAAGCACTCTAGTTTTTGCTAAAAATTATTATGCTGCCCTTGCTCTTGTGTTTACATCTTCGGTATTTTTATCGCTCGCTCTTCCAGCTGTTAACGGCGTGTATGCCGATTTTATTAAAGAACAAGGTGAATATGAGGAAGAAATTGAAGTCCTCACAGATTTTTATACAAATCTCGGCTATATATTAGGACCAATGGCAGCAGGCCTTATGGCAGATCTGTTTGGGAATGCTGCCTCAATATCAGGGGTCGGAATATTTGGCGTAGTTGTAGCTTTAATTCTTATGCGAATTACTCCTCGACACATCGAGTTTCATAAAAACCAGCTGCAATCCGATTAAGGCCAATGGAAGAAGCCCTACAAAAAGGAACGCATTTTGCAGCGAATTTCCCGCTATTACTCCTATAATCGGATTGAGAAAAATAAGTGCGAGTCGCCTAAACATCGAAACCGATGACAGTACTGTTGCGCGCTCTGCGGAAGGTATCAGTTTATTCATATAACTACTCATATATTCCCATCGCGTCAATCCAAAGCCGCCCGCGCATGTTAGGAAAATTATCACTGTATAGATATTTGGAAATAATCCAACCAATATAAATGTACCGCCAGTCATCAAGGCAGTAAATTTCAGAAAACGAACAGGACCGCGTAATATTTTTTCGAGAAGTAGAAAGTTCGCGGCAATAATAATTTGAATCCCTGCAAGTCCGGCATGAAAAAACCCAAATTTTTCAATCGGGACAAGTAATTTTTGTAATATTGGCTGATACAGCCATAAAACAAAATACGAAGCAGAAGCCACTATCGTCGCATCAAGCGCTACCGCTCTTAGCTTTTTATGTGTAAGAAAATACCTCGTACCTTTTATGGCGATATCTATATACCTCTGAGATTCGGATGGGCCTTTATGAATTGACGGCTCCCGCATTGATAACGCAATAATCGCCGCTATTAAAAATGGAATTGAAGAAAATAATATTGGCGCATTAAGTCCAAATTTTGATGCGATGCTGCTACCAATAAGCGCAGAAACTAGATATCCAGTCATGCGAATTGCGTGCGCCCTTCCAAAGATTTCTTTGCTTCTTTCTTCTTGTCCTTCTTCTTTTAGTGAATCGTATAACAATGCAGAATCTGCACCAGAAAATAACGCAACACCCATTGCGAACAAGAATTCTGCTATTAGAAATGTTTCAAAATGGGGTACGGTCCCATACATTATGGATCCACAAATTAATGCAATTGCTCCAAGAGCAAGAGAATATTTTCTACCAAAGTAATCTGCGACAACACCGGTCGGAATTTCAAGCAAGAAAATCCACAACATAAACCACGATTGTAAAAGCTGTACTTGGAAACGCGAAATTCCTCCCCAATCTGTTAAGAAGGGAGCAAGCACACTTGAGAAAAAGTGCAGACTCATTAAAAATGTAAACGCATAATAGCGCCATACCATAGTCTGTGACTTATTTTGCAATGATCTAATCATTAGTTTTATCATACGTTTTTTGATCAAAAAAAAACCAGCTCTTTGGCTGGCTCGTTGGTCTTTTGTTTTCTGTTCTTTATATTCTGCTTACAACCACCGAGCCACCACAAGACTTCTCGTCAGTGACGAGAAAAATTGCGGGCATACAATGGTTCCAACAAAACGTGAACATAGAAGTATTATAGCATGCGTATTAATTTCTTGGACAGGCTTTCATATTCTTACACTTTTCATTTGCGCGCTCCTGCAGCTCATCAAATGTCGCGCAGGTTTTATAGCAAACTTTCTTTCTCGTATATTGATCAATATAACATTTTCCACTTCCATCAGTACTCTTTATTTCTGTTGCGCTTACCGTATGATCACAGGTGTTTGCAGGCTCATTTGGACAAGAGAAACATAATTCTGCATATCGTTTATTAGGGTTGCTGTAAATTGCACATTGACCATTACCTGGAGCTGGATCCGGATTTCCATTGGCTAGTCGCGCCTTACAGGATCCTGGTATTGGCGTCGGAGAAGGTGTAATACTTGGACCTGGTGTTGGTGTAAGAGAAGGGACCTGTAAGCCACCCGCTGAAGGCTTTTCTGGACAATATGGATTATCCATCGAAGCTATTTTCTTCGTATAACACTCCTTTGACTGACAATTTACATATATAGATTTTACATTTGGATCACCTGGACACTGATATTTAATGTAACCAGAAAATCCTAGAGGACCGCAAGAACGAGGTGGGTTATATGGATCTTCAACAACCTTACATTGACATTCTTCTGTCTCTGTTGGGTCGGTACCACAGATTGGAGCGCTACTATCAATAGTTGCACCGCCGGTCTCAAATTGTCCTCCACCTTGTTGTTGATCGCCATCTCCATAATTTGTAAGCCCTCCATCAAATGCTTTTGATTGACCCTGAAAAGCTTGTTCACGTGAAACTTGGCCTGCCACTACAATGAGAAGATATGTAAGAAGAGCTAAAAATCCGACAATAACATATAGAACATATTTATGTCTTTTTAAATATCGCTGAAGTTTTTCTATTTCCGCTGTTTCCACTATAACTACGT
>CAZTOA010000023.1:0-14261 GCA_964614975.1 uncultured Gammaproteobacteria bacterium
CTCTACCTTGAAGTTTTACTTTATATCCTGTTCCAATAACCTCAAGCTTCTTTTCCCAAGTTTTTGTCACTCCAGTTACTGCGTTTTGAATAAGGCATCGAATAAGACCATGTAAAGCTTTTGTCGACTTTACATTATTGGATCTTGTTACATCGACAGAGCTATCTTTTATGTCAACGATGATTCCTTCTGGAACCTCTACTGACATTTCGCCTTGTGATCCCTTCACACTAACAACAGAATCTGTCAAGCTGACTTGAACACCATCTGTAATTATTACTGGTTTGCTTCCTATGCGTGACATATATGATTACCAAATTTGAAAAAGAATTTCTCCGCCCATTTTGTTTGTACGAGCTTCTCTATCTGACATTATGCCTTTAGAAGTAGAGAGAACCGACATGCCAAGACCACCCAATACAGGTCTCATATCTTGGAGTCTTTTATATGTTCTTCTACCAGGCTTAGATAAAATCTTTACACCTTTTAATGCAGGCTTGTTACTTGGATATAAAAGCTCAATCGTTATATCTTTTTTAGCTCCATCTTCTTGTACAGAAAAGTCCTTAATATAATTTTCCTTTTTCAAAAGGGTTAATACGTTCGTATTTAATTTTGAATAACGACAAGCAATTGTAGGCTTTTCAGCCATGTAGCCATTTTTTATTCTAATTACAAGATCAATAATCAAGCTAGTCATAATAGTATTAAGTCTTTTCTAATACACGTTTAGTAACCTTTCCGTGTGTTCTAAATGTTCTGCTTAATGCAAATTCACCTAATCGATGCCCAACCATTCCTTCACTCACAAAAATTTCTACAAATTTTCTTCCATCGTGAATTGCAAGCTTGTGACCAACAAAGTCTGGTGAAATTTGTGAACGTCTTGCCCAGGTTTTTATAACTGAACGATCCCCAGAATCTTTTTGCTTTTGGATTTTTATTTGCAACTTCGCATCAATATATGGACCTTTTTTAGCTGATCGTGACATAATTTACCAAGAAATCTTTTTAACTCCAGGAATTTCTCCTCTTAATGCTTTTTCTCTAAATACAATTCTTGAAAGGCCGAATCTTCTCATATATCCTCTACTTCGGCCAGTTATGCCACATCTATTTCTGAGACGTGTTGCACTCGCATTTCTAGGAAGCGCGGCAAGGGATACATAATCACCCTTAGCCTTTAGCTCATCATGCAAGGCCGCATATTTTGCAACAAGTTTTTCTCGTCTTTTCTCTTTTTCGAGCATTCCTTTTTTAGCCATATTTTTTAGTCAACAAAAACTAGCCCCATCTCTTCTAATAGTTTTCGGGCATGAACATCTGAAGTTACAGATGTCACAAGAGTGATCTCTAATCCTCTAATCTTGTCTATTTTATCATAATCTATCTCAGGAAACAGCGTCTGATCGGCCATGCCAATATTAAGGTTTCCGCGTCCATCTAGGCTTTTTGCAGGAATACCTCTAAAATCACGGATACGAGGAAGAACGATTTTGAAGAATTTCTCTAGAAAATCATACATTTTATCTCCTCGAAGAGTAACCTTGGCGCCGATTGGCATACCTTTTCTGATTTTAAAAGCAGCGACTGACTTGCGTGCATGAGCTATGATTGGCTTCTGACCAGCAATTTGCGCAAGATCACTAAGGACGTGTTCAACAGCAGCTTTACTTGTGGCGCCTTCTCCACAGCCAATATTTAATACCACTTTTTGAATCTTTGGCACCAAATGCTTATTTTTTAGATCAAGCTCTTTATAAAGCTTGTCGGCAACTTCGTTTGTGTAATATTCTTTAAGTTTCATAGTAATTTAGTTTTTATTTAATTCTTTCTTTAGATGTTCTTTCAACTCTAAACTTTTTTTTACCTTCAATAACATATCCGACTCGAGTAGGTTTTTTTGTTGACTGACTAATAAGCATGACATTTGATGCATCCATAGGTCGTGGAAGTTCGATTATTCCTCCCTGTGGAAACTGATCACTCTTTTTAACGTGTCTCTTATAAATATTCACTCCAGCAATCAAGACCTTATTTTTAGCCTCATAAACCTTTTCGATTGTACCTTCGCGACCTTTATCCTTACCAGTTATGATGCGAACTTTGTCGCCCTTTTTAATTTTCATAGTTAATAAATTTCTGTCGCTAAACTTGCAATCTTATTAAATGCGCGCTCCTTAACTTCACGTGCCAAAGGGCCAAAATATCGTGTTCCCTTTGGATCCTTTGAATCGCGCGCGGTAAGTAATACACATGCGTTGTCATCAAATCGAATATAACTTCCATCTTTTCTTCGTGTTTCTTTTTTTGTGCGAACAACAACTGCGTGAACGATTTCACCCTTTTTTACTTGTCCGAATGGATCGGCTTTCTTTACAACTGCAGTAACAATGTCGCCAATATGAGCAATTTTCATATTACCTCTTCCTGGTATACCAACAACATATGCCTGCTTAGCGCCACTATTATCGGCCACATTCATAACTGATCGTAATTGCAACATGTTCTATTTAATTAATACTTTTTAATAACTTTAAACTGCTTATCTTTTGAGATTGGCTTTGTTTCTTCTATATCAACTCTGTCTCCATCTTGAACCGAAATTGTTCCGTCCAAATGTGCTTTAAATCTTTTATGTCTCTTTAAAATCTTATGATAAAGTTTGTGTTTAAATGATTTTTCGACTTCTACGACGGCGGTTTTTTCCATCTTTGTCGAAACTACTTTTCCGGTTAATACTTTTGCCATGTTATTATTTTTTTTCGTTAATAATTGTTAATGTCACTGCTAATTCTCTTCTTTTCTCACCTAAGGCATTGGAATTTTTTGGTTTATTTATTGAACCTTCAATACTCAATCGTGCAATTTCATCTTTGAGTTTTTGTGCACCAAGTCTAAGCTCAGTAACATTTTGATCTCTTAATTTCTGTAATTCTTTAGATTTCATATATGGCGTAAAATAACTTTTGTTTTAAGTCCAAGTTTTGATGTTAAATTTTTGTGCATCACTTTTATTGATGCCTCATCTAATCCTTCAATTTCGTACAACATTCTTCCAGGTGTAACAATCGCTACATAGTGCGATACATCACCTTTTCCAGCACCCATCGTTACCTCTGGGGGTTTCTTTGTATATGGTCTATCTGGAAAAATACGCATCCAGAATCTTCCAGCTTTTCTTGTTGCTCTCGCCATTACGACGCGGCAAGCCTCTATCTGCCTATCTGTTATCATGCCGCTCTCAAGTGTCTTAATACCATGGGTACCAAAATTTACATGATTACCTTTAATAGCAACTCTTCTGTATATTCCACGAAATTGTCTTCTATGTTTTAATCGTTTTGGTTGTAACATGTTTAATCCTCCTCAGGTTTTCTCGCAATCCAAACTTTTACTCCGACATATCCTGATTTTGTTAACGCTGGGTATGTTGCAAAATCGACATCTTCACGGATTGTCGAAACTGGAACTGTTCCCTCATAATATTTTTCAGAACGTGCAATAGTTGCACCACGAATTCTTCCACCAATCTGTATCTTTATTCCTTTTGCTCCAGATTCCATAACCTTCTCCATTGTGTGATGGATAACGGCTCTATGAGGAAGATTTCTTTCAAGCTTACTTCCCAAATCATATGCAATATAATATGCGTTCAAGTGTGGTTTCTTTACAGGCTCAATTCTAAGCTCAATCTTCATTTTATCCTTCTCAACTTTATCTTGACCAATACTATCAACTATGAACTTTTTTACATCTTCAAGACCTTTTCCACCGCGGCCAATAATCATACCTGGCTTAACAGCATGAATAATTACGACAATTTTATTAATAGCTCTCTCAATTTCAACGCGAGTTATTAAAGCAAAGTTAAATTTCTTGAAAATTCCAGCTCGGATCACAATGTCTGAAATAAGATTCTCTTTAAAGGTTCTCTTATCAGGGAAAAGCCAACGAGAATCCCATGTTCGGGTGATCCCCATTCTGAAACCAATTGGATTAACTTTTTGTCCCATATATTATTGTTTTTTTGTAACTTTCTTCTTTGTGTCTGCGACTAATGTTGGTTTTTCTTCAACTTTTTCTGTGCTTTCAGTTTTCGCCTCAGGCTTTACCACTTTTACTGAGCCCTCCTTTTGTGAAAGCACCACAGTAATGTGCGATGTTCTTCTCTTATAAGGCTTGCCTGTTCCTCTTGATCCTGCTCGATATCTCTTTAAATATATTCCTTCATCGATTGCAAGCGTTTTAAACTCCATCTTTTCAGGAACCATATTATAAACTGTTTTTCCATTATCAACAGCGGACTTTATCGCTTTCCAAAGGATCTTTGCAGATCTCTTCTGACTAAGGCCAAGATGTTCTAAAGCAATTGCTGGTTTCATAGCTTTTACTGCGTCTGTTAAGAAACGCAATTTTCTTGGTGAAATCTTATTATGTTTTATTGTTGCTCTAGCTTCCATGATATTTATTTACTTCTTCTCTTAACGATTAATGCATCACTGTACTTTGGTTTTCTTGTGCGTGTACCTCTTGCTGATTTACCCCATGGCGTCTTTGGATGCATACCCTGACCACTCTTACCTTCTCCTCCACCGTGTGGATGCGAGCGAGGTGCCATAGCCACACCACGGACTGTTGGTCTAATACCCATATGGCGACTTCTACCAGCTTTTCCTAAATTCTCTAGCTTATGTTCAATATTACTAATGCGACCAATAGTCGCCATACACTTAAGAAGAATCTTTCGGACTTCTTTTGAAGGTAACTTTACGTCTGCATACTTATCATCTTTAGCAATAATAGTAGCAGTTGAACCAGCGCTCTTCACAATCTTACCACCTTTACCAGGGTAAAGCTCAATATTATGAATTTCAACTCCTAAAGGAATTGCAGAAAGTGGCATAGCACTTCCAACCTGCATATTATCATGAACTCCAGAAACAACCTTGTTTCCTTCTTCCATGCCGACTGCATGAAGTACATATCTTCTCTCACCGTCTTTATATTCTACAAGTGCAATATTTGCTGTTCTGTTTGGATCATATTCAACTGAAATAATAGTTCCTTCAATACCTAATTTATCTCTTTTGAAGTCAATCATACGATAGAATCTTTTGTGACGACCACCTTGATGTCGTACAGAAATAGAACCCGTATTATCTCTTCCTGATTTCTTTGGAAGAATATAGGTTAGTCCTTTTTCTGGTTTTGTATTTGAAAATCGAATTGCCATGTTATTGTGTTGAACTTGGGACTATATCAATAGTTCCTTTTTTAACTGTCACATACATCTTTTTTACGCTCGAAAGTTGTTTTGATCTCATTCTTCTTCCAACTCGTCGTACTTTACCTTTTGTGGTAACTGAGGTAATACCTGAGATTTCTACTTTAAAAAGCTTTTCGAGCACTGCTTTAACCTGATGCTTACTTGCCTCTTTTTGCACTTGGAATACATATACTTGTTGAGCATTTCCACTCAATGCTTTTTCTGTAACTACCGGCTTTATTAATATGTCTTGAATTCTCATTGTGCAAATCCTCTGAACTTAATAAACTCAGTTAGTCCTTCTTGTGTGAACAAAATCTTTTTCGCATTCAAAACTTCGTATGCGTTTAAGAGGTGACAATCAGTACTATGTACATAATCAATGTTTCTTAAACTTAAACCAAATCCCGAATCCTTTTCTTCATGTGCGTAAATAAAGAGCGCTTTTGATTTTGTATCGACTCCCCATTTTTTTAATGTAGCGCTCATTTCTTTTGTTTTTCCACTTGCTGTCGCTGCATCTTTTAAGATCATAAGTGCCTCATCTTTTCTCTTCAGCGTTAAGCTCGTATATAGAGCCTTCTGTCGCTGTTTCTTATTCATTTTAAGAGTGTAATCTCGTGGTTCTAAACCATGCGCTACTCCTCCTCCGACAAAAATTGGAGCACTCTTTGCACCATGTCGTGCTCGTCCTGTTCCTTTTTGCTTATAAATCTTTCTTGTCGAAGCATTAATCTCTCCTCGTTTCTTTGTTTTGTGTGTTCCTTGTCGTTGGTTTGCGAGATATACGCGCACGTATTGTGCGAGTAGTTTTTCTGATGCATTTACGTTAAATATACCCTCAGGAAGATCCATCGTACCAGCCTCATCTCCTGAAACCATATAAAGTTTTGCAGACAATTTACTAATTGGTGCCTCTTTTTTTACTTTAGTTGTAATTTTTTCTTTTGTTTTTTCCATGTTATTTTGCTTCAACTTCTTCGGTTTCCGGTTCAACTTGTTCTTCTACTTTTTCCTCTTCTTTTTCTTCGACTCTAGGTTCTTCTGTGACTACATCTGCTACCTCTGCTTCTTCGACAACTTCTGCTGGAACTTCTTCAACAACCTCTTCTACAACAATAGGCATGGCAACAGCATTGGCTGATGAAACGGCAATAAGGCTTTCTTTTACCCCTGGGATTAATCCCTTGACAAGTATGCCATCTTCAAGACTATCGACAACTAAAAGATTTTTTACTGTAACAGTCTCATATCCCATACGACCAGCCATTCTTTTTCCTTTGTAAACACGGCCTGGGGTTGTTCCTTGTCCAATTGATCCCGGTGATCTTTCACGATCAGATTGACCGTGGGTTCGTGGACCACCTGCAAACTTATGTCGCTTAACGACACCCTGAAAACCTTTACCTTTTGATTTACCGGTAACGGTAACCATATCGCCTTTTGCGAAATAGGTTGGTGGGACTTCGTCACCGACCATAAAGGTTGTTTCGCCAACCTTCAGACCTTTCTTTTTTCCTTCTTCAACAAGCTCTGATACTCCAAGTCGTACTTCTTTTAAAAAACGAAGCGGGGCTTTTACCCCCGCTTTTTTTAATATTCCTTGTGTTGGCTTGGAAATATTCTTTGCTTGACCAAATGCAAGTTGAAGTCCCCAGTAGCCGTGAGTATCCATAGTCCTCACGTTTACCACATGACAGGGTCTTGTTTTAATGAACGTTACGGGCATTCTGTCTCCTTTGTCAGAAAACACCTGTGACGTAGCTCCTTTTGTACCGAGAATAAATTTGGCGATCATAGAACTTTTTTAAATAAAAAAACCCCAGACTGGGGCTTTTTAGAAGCTTTCCAATCTGATGCTGCTATGTACTAAATGCTGAGTGTGGCATTAGGCAAAACATGCAAACTGCATTATATAACAAGATATAATACAAGTCAACGAACATCTAACTTAAAATGGCGCATTATAGCCTTTAAGAATTCGACCAAGACGAATACCAAAGCAACTCCTCCAAAAATATAAATCCATTCGCTGAGTAATAGTGGTGCTGTGTTAATGAAAAATTGCAAAGAAGTCAGTTGTATAACAAATAATTGGATAAGAATACCTACACCAACTGACAAAAGAAGGATGGGATTGTTGAAGAATGATACCTTCCAGATTGGTAAGAGAAGAGTTCTTAAAGGAAAGACCAGGAGAAGTGTAGAAAGAGCAAGATAACTGAACACAACAGTTCTGGCGACTTCTAGCGACGTTATGTTGAGGAAGTATGTATATAACCCCAAGCCTATGGCCCCAATAATAAAGCTGACGCACAACATAAAAGCAATAAGAGGAATACTTAAGAGTGAACTCTGAGCTCTTGGGAAGTTTCGCGCTCGTGATACGTCATATGGTTCAAATGTGAGCGCGAGCGCAGGAAGTCCATCAGTGATAATATTAATCCATAATATTTGGGCGGCAGTTAGAGCTATAGGAAAGCCTAAAAGTATGGTACCTACAACCAGCATTATTTGACTTAGACTATCAGACAAGAGGTATAAAATCACCTTCTGGATGTTATCAAAAATTCCTCTTCCTTCTCGAATAACTTGTACAATCGTTCTAAAATTTGAATCTAATAAGACCATGTCCGCTGTTTCTTTAGCAACATCTGATGCTTCGCCAACGACAACGCCTAAGTGCGAGGCTTTAAGCGCAAGTGCATCATTAACACCATCGCCGATAAGCGCCACAACTTCCCCCCTCTTTTGGAGTGCTTGAACAAGTTGCAATTTTTGCATGGGGGAGACGCGTGCACAAATATCTAGTGTTCCGATACGATCAAGAACTTCTTCATCCGACATCTTGTCTAATTCTTCTCCTGTTACCGTGACGACCTCCTCGTCTGCACCATGAGTAATCTGTCTCCAGATGGCTTCTGCAGTGCCCACGTAGTCCCCTGTCATCATTATGATACGAATACCAGCCTTCTTACATTCTTCAAATACGTTCCCCAAGCCATTTCTTACAGGATCCTCAATACCGATCAGTCCAATCCACTCAAATTTTTTACTTTTTGATGACTTTTTTGCGCACGCAATAACTCGAAGTCCCTTCATTGACCATTCTGTAAGCTCCTCAATAATTTTCTTTTTCTCGGCTGCGGAAAGTTGTGAAAGCTTCATAACAACTTCGGGAGCACCTTTTAAATAGGTCACGCCTTCGATCGTTACACTCATGTATTTATTGACGCTATCGAAAGGAACTTCTTTTTGACGAACAATATTTTTATTCTTTGTTTCTGGATCTATTTTGTTATCCGAAACCCAATCCCAAAGTGCAAATTCGATCGGATCGTCTAGATTATTTGCATAGCACGCAACATCAAGCGCGTCATGTAGATTGCTAAGTCTAGTTTCTGTGACGCGCATAATGCCCTCAGTGAGGGTTCCGGTCTTATCGGTTGCAATCACTGTTACTGATCCTAGCGCCTCAGCTGCTACCAAACGTCGAACTAATGCCTTCTTTTTTAAAATGCGTTGCATTCCAAGCGATAAAATTACTGTAAGTGAAATGGTAAGACCTTCTGGTATTGCTCCGACCGCAAGCGCGACTGATGTCGTAAACATATCGCGAACTGGAATCCCCTGCAACAAGCCGATCAAGAAAACACCACAAGAAATGCTGACAATACCTGCTGCAAGAACATGGGCAAGAGATTGAATTCGTTGTTGAAGTGGGGTTAGTGGTTCCTTTGTTGAAGATAATTTGTCAGCAATAGACCCAATTTTTGTTGAGACACCTGTTGCGGTAATGCGAAATACTGCGCGGCCTGTCAAAACGGTGGTTCCCATGTAAACCATATCGTTATCTTTCTTACGTATAGCAATACTTTCGCCAGTCAAGATTGCATCATTTGTTGAAAGTTGTACTGATTCAAGAATCACACCGTCCGCGGGTACTTTATCACCTTGGTGTAATACAACAACATCATCGGGAACTATAAGATGGGCTGGAATCTTCTCTAGCTGTCCCTTTCTATAGACATTGGTAACAGGTTGAATAATACTTTTTAATGCTTCCAATGCATTTTCTGCTTTACTTTCTTGATAGTAGCCGAGAATAGTATTGAGGAATACAGCGACAAAAATAATAAGCGCATCTGTATAGTCACCCAATAAATACGTAACGACGCCTGCAGCAACAAGAATATAAATAAGTGGTGAAGAGAACTGATGAATAAAACGCGTCAGAACAGACAATCTTTTCTTAGTCGGAAGCTTATTCTCACCAAATTCCAGGAGTTTTTTCTGAACGATTTCTTGCGAGAGACCTTTATACTCAGCCATACTTTGATTATAAACAAAGTATGCGCTACTTGGAAAGTTCCTTTAGATTAAGCTTCTGAAACCAGCCTCTACGATACATGATAGCAATTACAGCATACACTGCTATATCAATCCATGTTTCTTCCAATGACTCGTTTTCTGGCTCCTTATTATTCTGTTGAAGATTTTTTAGACGGTTGACCTTGTCGTTAATACGAAAAATTATTCCCATCTCGCCAGTATCGAGAATATTATCTTTACCATAATCTTTGTGCTTGCGAATAAAAGTTGTCAGGAGTTGAGTACAAATTTGTGAGAATGCGTCATCGAGAAACTGCGGCTGTTTCATAAAAAAGAATTATATCAAGAAAGTTGATAAATAGAGTGTTTTGCTTTAAATTAGTCTTATAGTATAATAAATCCCTTATGGTTATTGAACATAACGGGGTTTCACATCAGGATGAAACAGTGACTAAGGAATTTGACGGGGCGAGAGGCTTGATTTATGCAATGACCGCTCAAACATTTTCTAGATTTGCACAATACCCCATCTTTGGTAAAAGATTCTTTGAGTGGCCATTAGCTATGACTTCAGATGTAAGGGCAGAACGAGAATGGATCTATCAGTATACAGTTGCAGATATTCTTGACCAAGTCGGACATGAAATAGATGGTGTGTCAATTCGAGCAGTCGAATTTGATGAACTTACAGATCATTCAATAGTCATGGAAAGACTCCATGACCATGTTAGTCTCTTTGAACTTTTAGCTGATATGTCAGATATAGATGATGAGCAACGTGCAGCTTTAGGAAAATCTATTGAGGCATATGGATCGTGGACTGCTATGCTTTACAATCGTGGTATTGTTCCTGAATGCAATCACTGCGGCAATGTAATGGTAAACCCAGATGGTATGAATGATCTCGCTCTCATTGATTTCGAAAATTATTCTGGACCAGTAAAGGATAGCGATCCAGAAGTGCAAGATTATATTGCAGCCCGACATCGGATGTTGGTTCCTAATTCAGTGGAACCAATCCGCTCATTAGCACTCGATATTGGTATCTTAGCCGGACTAAAACTACCGAGTGATTCAAAGAATTTTTATTTAGAAAATTTGCTTCGTGGCTTGGCAAGATCATATGAGGGCAGTATGGACGACTTACTACCACTATTATTTGATCCACGCATACGATACCTGGGTCTAATAAGAGCTGGTTTCTATGATAGTACGCACACACAAGAATTAAAAACCGGCAGATCTGCGATATCTTACTTTAGAGAAGCCTATGATGAGCTCTGCTTGAGAGTGGCAGAGGAACTTGAATAACAGACTGTTAAACTTCCAGCTGATTAATTAAATCCATTCTTTTAACACTGACTTTCTTGTTTCTTGTTAACATAAATGTTATTGCTTCGACAGATTCTTCTGGATTAAACATCCATGTTTCATGTTCTTTATAATCATGGCCAGCTTTTTTGAAAAGGTTCGTTTCCATCCCACCCGGGTAATAGCCCATGACGCGAATGTTCTTATTAAAGAATTCTTTGGCCATAGTCTCAGAATATCCTTGAAGCCCAAACTTAACTGCAGAATAAATCGTGTGATAATAACCCATGGGAACTTCAACGCCAGCAATGCTCACAACGTTTAAGACTTGTGCAAATTCAGATTTTAATAAAAGAGGAAGAACGGTTCTGGTAATAAGTAAAGGTGCAAGCAAGTTTACGTTTGTCAGTTCTATTATTTTCTCAGGAGTGGCGTCGATTGTATCGCCCTCAAGCCACACTCCGGCATTGTTAATAAGAATGTCTAGCTCTGATATTTTGGAAAAACTTTCAGCAACTTCTTGTGGATTATTTAAGTCGCATAGAACTCCCTGTACATTAACTAAAGAATTAATACTTCTAACCTCATTAATTGTTGCTGTAAGCTTTTCCTCGTTTCTTCCATGAAGAACCAAGTGTGCGCCATGTTTTGCAAGTGCAAGAGAAGTGTGTTTGCCTAGTCCGTCAGTTGAGCCGGTTATGAGGATTTGCTTGCCAGATAATGACATCGCCATAGGTTAGTTATCCCATTTTCACTTCCACACTGACACCAGCTGGAAGATCGAGATGCATAAGTGAATCAATTGTCTGATTTGTTGGATTTACAATATCAAGAACGCGTTTGTGGGTTTTCAATCCGAAGTGTTCGCGAGCATCTTTATCAATAAATGCTGCTTTGTTGACGACGTATTTTTCTGTTTTTGTAGGAAGGGGAATAGGACCCAAAAAGGAAGCACCCGTCTTTGTAGCGGTATCGATAAGCTTTTGACACGTCTCATCGATGAGACGATGGTCAAATGACTTAAGCCTAATTCTTATCTTTCCTTTTGGCATTGTATGTATATGTGCTTATAATCTGGTTGGTCCCAGCCCCGACTATTCGTCAGGACTGGGCAACCTAAAACTAATTACTTGTTAACCTTTGTCATAACACCGGCTCCAACAGTCTTACCACCCTCTCGGATAGCAAAACGGAGACCTTCTTCAATCGCAACAGGGTAAATAAGTGTTGCATTGATCTTAATGTTATCACCTGGCATTACCATTTCTACTCCTTCTGGAAGTGTTACCTCACCAGTCACATCAGTTGTTCTGATGTAGAACTGTGGTCGATAACCCTTGAAGAAAGGACTGTGTCGTCCACCCTCTTCCTTTTTCAAGACATAGATTTCTGCCTCGAATTCGGTATGTGGTGTAACTGTTCCAGACTTAGCAATAACCTGTCCTCTTTCAATATCGGCTTTTTCTACACCTCTAAGAAGAAGTCCAACGTTATCACCAGCTTCTGCTGTGTCTAATGTTTTTCTGAACATTTCCACACCAGTAATCGTGGTTTTCTTACTATCATGGCCAAGTCCGACGATTTCGATTTCGTCATTGGTCTTAATAGTTCCTCTTTCCACACGACCTGTTGCGACTGTACCTCTACCCTGAATGGTAAAGACGTCTTCAACTGGCATAAGGAAAGGCTTTTCAGTATCACGTACTGGATCTGGAATGTAATCATCAACAGCTTGCATCAAGTCAAGAATGGCTTGTTCAGCTGCTGGATCTCCTTCGATAGCTTTAAGGGATGATCCTTTGATGACTGGAACATCGTCTCCTGGGTATCCGTACTTCGTAAGAAGGTCACGAACTTCCATTTCAACGAGTTCAAGAATTCCTGGATCTTGAACCATGTCGGTTTTATTAAGATACACAACCATCGCTGGAACGTTTACTTGCTTTGCAAGAAGAACGTGCTCACGAGTTTGTGGCATTGGGCCGTCTGGAGCAGATACGACAAGAATAGCACCATCCATTTGGGCGGCACCAGTAATCATGTTTTTAATGTAGTCTGCGTGACCTGGAGCATCGATATGAGCATAATGTCTCTTTTCTGTTTCATACTCAGAGTGATGGACATTAATGGTGACTCCTCTTTCTCTTTCTTCTGGAGCTTTATCGATGTCTTCGTATTTAAGCGCTTCTGCCAATCCTTTTTTCGCCAGAACAGTGTGGATAGCTGAAGTTGTAGTAGTCTTACCATGGTCAACGTGACCAATAGTACCGATATTGACGTGAGGTTTATTTCGCGTAAATGTTCCTTTTGCCATTTTATGTGGTTTAAAGTGTAACTTTTAATTAACAACAAACGCCCTCAACAGAAATTACTCCTGTTATGGGCTAGATTTCATGAATTATACGAAATGGATTTTTAAATTGCAAGAAGCATTAATAGAAGATGAGAGCGGGCCGGGCAGGGCCCGCTCTCGAACGAAAACGTCGGCGATGTCAGTTGTCAATTCCAGAGTGCCAGATTACTCGACTCATTGCGTCTGGATCGAGCGTCTCGGCCCTTCGCCATATTTCAGCAAGGCGAGGATCAGATAGGTCCTCTGAGGTCAGTCTTGCGAGACCTTCGCGGATCTCTTCTGGCGACTTCATGACCGCACGGACTCTGGCTGCGGCAAGTGCCAGCAAATCTTCCCTTTGGTCATCGGAATGTCCCATGACTTTCCTTTCTTGAATTGGGAGATCAGATGGTGAACTCGGTGTCCAGACATTCACGAGAGATGTGGCGAGCCTTTGTAAGCTCCTCGTCCGTCCTCTCGCGCTCAGCGATCGCCCTTTCAACCTCGTCGTGTGCCAGTGGCCGCCGATTGGCAAAAAACCCAGCCAACCTTGGACCGCTGCCTGTTCTGAATCCGGAAATGTGATCCGCGTAGTTAATGGCTACTGGCTGTTGCACCGCCTTTCCTTCCTTTCATACAGGATACAAGGACCCTGCTGGTCGGTCGGAAATCAACGTCTTCCGCTTATGGACATTATATCACCGTGCTTCTATGCAACTTTTTGGCTCGATTTTGAAGAGTATTGTGTTAATAGATAGAAGAAAATTAGAAAATTAATCACTGTAAGGCCGAGATACACAGCTGGACTTTTTAATGCCTCGAATAATAATTCAACTTTCGGTACCGGCCAACTTCGATAGAGGTTAATAAAACTTAAGAAAGATAATCCATAAAACCACTTCAGTAGTTTTCGTTCAGTAAAAGCTGCTAGAAGTAAGAAAGGTAAAATAAGTAAGGTATAGCGTTCATGCATTTTTGTTGCAAAAAGGAAATAGGAATAAGACGATAATCTCGTTG
>CAZTOA010000024.1:0-8673 GCA_964614975.1 uncultured Gammaproteobacteria bacterium
TAGAAGCTGTCCAAGATATTTCACAACTTGATCTCGTCGTTTCATCAGGTCGAAAAAAGGTAATGATGATCGAAACGCAGGCAGAAGAGCTTCCAGAAAACATAATCCAAGAGGCAATTAAAAAGGCTGTTGAAGTAAATAATACGATCATTGATCTTATTGAAGAGCTTCGTACAGAAGTTGGTCAGCCTAAAAAAGAGGTTCCATCCGATGAAGCAGTAAAAGCAATAAAAGATACACTTAAAAAAGATTATGCTGATCAAATCAAAGTCCTCGCACAAAAAAATGCAGATGATGATGAAGATTATCGTGAGCTAACAGGTAAACTGATTGAAGAAATCGTTGCCGCAAATGAAGGCTTTGATAAAAAAGCTGTTGCTGGCGCGATTGAAGATGCAATTCTTGATGTAGTTCGCGATGCGATTTTCGATGAAAATCGCCGTATGGATGGACGTCCAATGGACCAGATCCGCGAGCTTACCATTGAATCTGGAATTCTTCCACGAACTCATGGATCTGCGTTATTCCAAAGAGGATTAACACAGGTTTTGTCAGTTGCTACCCTTGGATCAACATCCCTTGAGCAACTTATTGAAACACCAGAAGGTGATGAATCAAAGCATTATATTCACCACTACTTCTCACCTCCATATTCTTATGGTGAACCAGGACGATTTTTCGGTCCAGGACGACGTGAAATTGGACATGGTGCGTTAGCTGAAAAAGCACTTGAGCCAGTTCTCCCAAGAAAAGAGGACTTTCCATATGCTATCCGTGTCGTATCAGAAGTTTTGTCCTCAAATGGATCAACTTCAATGGCGTCAACATGTGGTTCAACACTCGCACTCATGGATGCAGGTGTGCCAATTAAAGCTCCAGTAGCTGGAATCTCAATCGGCCTTATGTATAAAACCGATGAGGATTATAAGCTTATGACCGATATTGCAGGAATAGAAGATTTTGCAGGTCATATGGACTTTAAGGTTGCCGGTACAACAAAAGGTGTAACCGCGATTCAACTCGATGTAAAAAATGACGGTCTTACCGACAAAATGATCTCAGAGACATTTGATATGGCAAAGACTGCTCGATTATTCCTTCTTGAGAGAATGAATGCTGTAATAAGTCAGCCACGTGCCGAAGTTTCTAAATTCGCACCTAAGGTTGTCTTACTTACACCTCCAGAAGACAAGATCGGCGAGATTATTGGACCAGGTGGTAAGAATATTAAGAGAATCATTGCTCTTACAAATACTCAGATCGATATTAATGATGATGGTCAGGTCAGTATTTCTGGCGTCGATCGCGATGCAGTTAATAAAGCTGTAGAAGCTGTTAAAGGCATATATCGAGAAGTTCACCTTGGTGAAGAGTTTGAAGGAGAAATTAAGAGAATCCTTCCAATCGGAGCTATGGTTGAGTACCTTCCAGGAAAAGAAGGTTTGGTTCATGTCTCAAAGCTATCGAATGAATTTGTCCGCGATCCTCATGATGTCGTATCAATCGGCCAGAGGGTTAAGGTAAAGGTTATTCAGATTGATGACAGGGGAAGAATCAACCTTGGAATGAATTGACTTTTGTAGCGCGGCTACATACAATGGTTGACATATATGCCGCGCACGAGTAAATTTTTTACCCTGAAGCTTCCTTTTGTAAAAAAGGTACAGATTCAAAAACACACGTTTTTGAACATACTTGGCCTATTGGTAGCTGGATTTGCCGTCATTTCGTACGTATCGTATATCAAAACGGGAACAGTCCTTATTTTGATCAACGATATGCTCGTATATTGGTTCGGCATATTGTCGATACTCTTTCCTACATTTTTACTCCTTATTTCAACTCATTTCTTTAATTCAAAAAAACTAAAAATCATAAAGCCTCACGTAACTGTGGGGATGCTGCTTATTACGATTGCTATGATTGGCGTGTTTCGCTCCGGAGTAATTGGTAGGACAATTTCTGAAAATCTTGTTGCTGATTTTTCTGGCGTGGGTGCGTTTTTTATTCTTCTGATAGCTTTCTTAGTCGGCATCATCTTGTTTTTTAATACAGCGGTCGACGTATTTTTAGTCATCGTGCTAAATGTATGCAAGAAAATATTCGATGGTTTATATGGATTTGTCACAAAGTTTATATTCAATCCTGAAGCTGCGGAAAGCAAAACAACCGCAACAAAAGGGGAGTTTATTACAAACAATCCTCCAGTGCAACCTGTCATTAATGTAGCTAAACAACCAATACCTGCGAAAGGCGTCGATTCCACAATGACTATTAAAACGCTCTCAAGCGAAGCTTTACAACATTGGGAATTCCCTACATTAAATCTTTTGGAAGAAATGAAAGAACAAAAGGCTGATGCTGGAGATGTTGCAAGAAATTCAGATACAATCGAGCGAACCTTAGATAGTTTTGGTATTAAAGCCCGCGTTGCAGAAATTAATCAAGGTCCTACAGTAACACAATATGCCCTTGAGATTGTCATGGGTACAAAGCTCACAAAGATAACAGGACTTGCAAATGATTTGGCGCTTGCGTTAGCTGCGCCGACTGGCCAGGTAAGAATTGAAGCGCCAATCCCAGGAAAATCATTTGTAGGCGTCGAAATTCCAAATAGAAGATCAGAAACTGTTTCGCTAAAGCGAATGCTTACATCTGAATCTATGATGCATGATCCTCATCCTCTCGTTGTCCCGTTGGGACTTGATGTTTCGGGACATCCAATTTCTGGAAATATCGCGAAGTTGCCACACGTCCTTATTGCAGGTACAACCGGATCGGGTAAATCGGTCATATTGAATGCATGGATTTGTTCGCTCTTGTTTAGAGCGACGCCAGAAGACGTGCGACTTATTCTTGTAGATCCTAAACGTGTTGAACTGACGCAATATAATGGTATTCCTCACTTATTTACTGAGGTTATTGTAGAACCTGAAAAGATTATTTCTGCACTGAAATGGACTGTTGGAGAGATGGAATCGAGATATAAGGAATTTGCAAGAGTCGGCGCAAGAAATATTGAGAGCTACAATAGTCGCACAGATATTCAAAAGGTGCCATACATTGTATTTATTATTGATGAGTTGGCGGATCTTATGATATTCGCGCCACGCGAGGCAGAGGAAAATATTACTCGTATCGCGCAGATGGCGCGTGCGACAGGTATTCATCTTATATTGGCCACACAGAGGCCATCTGTTGATGTTATTACTGGCCTTATGAAGGCGAATATTCCTTCGCGAATCGCATTTAATGTGCCGAGTATGATCGATTCGCGTGTTGTTCTCGATATGCCTGGAGCAGAGAAGCTTGTTGGTCGTGGTGATATGTTGTATTTGCCGTCAGACCAGGCAAAGCCGAAACGTATCCAGGGGCCATATCTCTCAGAAAAAGATATTAGTAATGTTGTTGATTTCTTAAAGCAGAAGACACCTGTCGTCCATTATACCGAGGAGGTCACTGAACAGGCAGCTACGACGTCCTCGTCATACGGTGGTGGACGCGGCAATGTTTCTGCTGATGGCCAAGATCAACTCTTTAATCAGGCGCTCGACATCGTCTATCAAGATGGTAAAGCGTCGGCATCTCTTATCCAGCGCCGACTTTCGGTCGGCTATGCAAGAGCGGCCCGCATTATTGATCAGCTGGAAGCGGCAGGAATTATTGGGCCGCAACAGGGTTCAAAGCCGCGCGAGCTTATATCTCGCGCATCATCATCAGCGCCACAATCAGAAGAGTCCTTAAGTCTTGAGGAAGATCTGCATATGTAATCAGCCTAATGCTGAATGTAAAAGCTTATCGAAGATACTTGTCTATATTCCTATTATGTTCATCCAAGGTCTTTGAATAGATCATCTTTGATCCATCGGAATTTGAAATATAGAACCAGTAAGGTGTATTTGCATCAGCATCAATAACTGCCTCTATTGCGTCAAGACCTGGACTTGCAATAGGTGCTGGTGGCAATCCTGTATTCTTGTATGTGTTATATAAAGAGTTAATCTTTAAGTCCTCACTTGTTAAGAATTTTTTCCACCAGGTCTTTTCTTTTTCTTGATAGCCGAGTATATATTGGACAGTTGCATCAACCTGGAGTGGCCAATCATTTTCCAATCTTTTATATAATATTGACGCGACTTCTTGTTTTGAAGCTTTTGAATTTGCTTCGCGCTCAACAAGCGAAGCAAGTGTCAATACTTCATTGTCGGTAAGTCCTTTTGCTTTAGCTTTAGCTCGCAATGACTGATCGTATTTTTTATTAAAATTGTTGCTCAAAACGCTCAAGATAGTATCAATTGACGCATCTTTACTCATAAGATAAGTGTCAGGGAACAATGTTCCTTCTTGTGCTTGCTTCACGAATTCACTCGCAGGAATATCAAATTGATCTGCGAGGATCTCAGCAATTTCTTCTTTTCTTAATCCTTCAATAATAGTTACCCATTCATCATATGTTCCTTTTGTAAGTTGATTTGCAATTTCTCTAGCTGTCATCGATGGGGAGAGTCTAAATGAACCGGCCTGAATTTTGTTTTCAATGCCCATGCTCTTTACTAAGTAGAGAAAAACAACCTTATTCCTAATGAGGTCTTCTTTTGCGAGTTTGTTGATAATATCATTTACCGTTGATCCTTTAGCGACAACAAAAATCCTTTTTTCTGTAGCCGATTTCTGAACGGGAAGATTACCTTCATAATAGTACGTACCAGTAATAATTGCGAAGAATACTAAAAGGATTGCAACTATGGTGAATTTCTTCATGTTGATATTATACTAAATGAATAAAACTACGATCCCGTCCCGTTGTAGACCTCCTCAATTTGCTTTTTGAATGATGAGACCCTCCCCGCCAAATGTCTAAACATATAAATTTCTTCAACATTAAACAGCCATGAAAAGAATGAATAGCAAACAACAAAAAGTCCAAAAGTTACGGTAACGAGAAGTAATACATTTATTGTTCTTGCTGTATCAATAAGAAGATCATCCATTAATTTTAGAAGGAGATAAGGTGCAATTGATGCGCTGAAAGCCGTTATATATATTTTGATTGTATGAAGAATGAGTTTATGCATGTTAAATCCTTTTATTTTTATGTGGAAGGCAATAATAAGAGCGATGACATTTATTGTTACAGCTATAGAGAAGGCTAATCCGAGCGACCAGACTCCCATATTAAAGTAAGTTATAAAAAGATAGCTTAGCGATGCGTTGACAGCCACACACAAAAAGTTAATGATAAATGGTGTTTTTGTATCGTGGGATGCATAAAATGAACGCGTAATAAAATAAAAGATAGTATGCATCGGAATTGATAATGCAAAGATTGAAACGGTTAAGGCGGTGGCGTTTGTACCGACCCAGTCAAATTTTCGTCCTCCAAAAATAATACGGACTATTGGCGTACGCGCAAAGATAAAGAAAAGCGAGAGAGGAATGCTTATGTATAGTAACTGAAGAATAGAATCTACAAAAAGCTTACGGATTGTGGCGATTTGATTCTCTTTAAAGAGGTTTGAAATATAGGGTAACGAAGCCTGGCCGAATGCAACACCTACAAATGAAACTGGAAAAAGCTGGAGGTGTTGCGCAAAGTAAAAAATTGTGTAACTTCCCGATCCTAAAAGTGTTGCAAGTGTTAGATCTATTGTTAGATCGATCTGCGTTGTAATGACCGACAATGTTCTCGGAACAAACAATGTGATGAATTCTCTGAGTACCTTTTTGTTAAAAATAAATGGGCGATAATTGAATCGCAATATATACATTGTGGGAACCTGGACAATAAAAAACAGAAATGCACCCACAACAACACCAATCACGGGACCAAAAAGCCAAAGATACGGCGCCAGCAATATGGTCCCCCCAATGATACCTATGTTGTATACAATAGGAGCCAGCGCACTTATCATAAATGTTTGATTTGCTTGTGCAATTCCTGACAGCATATTTCCCATAACAAGGAATGGGAGCTGACCAACAATGAGGATGCGCGATAGGTATACGACATATTCAATTTGCGCATCAGTGAAGCCTGGGGTCATAACGCGAATAAGGGGGTCGGCAAATATAATGATGAACACTATTATTACTGCCAGACTCATAAAAACGAGATTTATGATTGACGAAATGTTTGAATAGAGCTCTTTATTGTCTTTTTTATACTTAATATATATAGGTATGAAAGCAGAACTGAGGGCACCGGTTATAAGAATTTCGAAAATGAGATCAGGAAGTCTAAATGCAGCGAAGAAAATATCAAGTTCTTCTTTTGTAAAGAATGTAGCAAAAGTTCGATAGCGAACAAGTCCAAATAGCCGCGAAATAATGATCATTATGGAGAGAATTAAGGCGGAAGATAAGATGTCGTGTTGCTTTTGATAAAAGAGTTTCTTTGTGTTCTGTAAAAGTTTTTCCATACGCCAAGGTATTGTATATTGTAACTAAGTTTTTTACAATTATCTTGTTCTTACTTTATATTTCGAGGAAGGGGGTGTCCACATGCCAGTAACAAAATCAGCTCAAAAAAAATTACGTCAAGACAAAAAAAGAAAGTCTATTAATACGCTTGTAAAAAATGCGTATAAATCTGCTCTGAAAAAATTGACCAAGCCAGCAACAAAATCTGCATCAAAGAAAGATATGGCAAGAAAGGCAACGTCCACTATTGATAAAGCAGTTAAGAAGAAAATTATGCATAAAAATAAGGCCGCTCGACTTAAATCGAGAGTGTCTAAATTATCGCGCTAACGCATGAGTGCCGCTGGAATTAATTTACTCCAACAAAAACAGCAACAAACAGCTGATAAGCTGTTGTATTTTATATTGCATTATTTTCGATACATTATTGTTTTAACTCAAATTGTAGTTATCTCAGTATTTTTTTACCGCTTCCAAGAGGATCAGAAAATCATTGATCAAAAGGAGTCGTTTAAACAAAAACAACACATACTTTTGATCATGCTTCCGGTTGTTGAGGAAGCGGAAGCCATTGAATTGAAAACAGATAAGGTCACCACCTTACTTGATACGCAAAATAAAACTTTAAATCATTTGAGTTTTCTTTCGTCAGTAATTCCAGAAGATGTCTCGGTATTAAGAATGCAGGTTACCGACAATACACTGCAAGTCATAGGCTCGTCGGAAAATTTATTATCAATACGATCACTACATAAAAGAATTAAGCAAATTAAACAGTATCAGCTGGCCAAAATTATTTCGATAGAGCAGAACCCAGCTGGAAGTTATTCATTTGGTATTGGGGTCGTTATTGTTCCATGAGTACTACAACACCCACAATAAAACCAGAAAAGAGCTTAATGGAGCATTTTAAAAAGAGAGAAGTGCAAGACTTCTCTTATTTGATTTTATTCTTAGTAGTCTCATCTTTCTTTGCATTTTTTGTCATAAAGCCGGTTTTATCAATTGCGGTCGCTCTACATAAAGAAGGTGAAGATCTTGTAAGAATTAATAAAGTCTACGAAGAAAATATTTCTAAAGTCTTACAGCTTCAAGCAGATCTAGAAGTCGTTAGACCTAAAACATATTTACTTAATGATGCGCTTCCTAATAATCCAAAGCTTGATGTATTAATATCTGATATACGAAAAGTTGCTCAAGCAGAAAACATTACTCTCGATGCAGTTTCTATAGAAGGCTTGGAAATAAAAAGTAAACAAACTTCTGTTGCCGCAGTCCCCGGTCAGTTATCTGGAGTGAAAATTGATCTAGGTCTTTCCGGTAGCTATGAAGATGCGGTCCGTTTTATAAAAGCACTTTCGCAACAAAGACGTATTAAAACAATTCAATCCGTTGATATAGGTTTAGATAAGGATCCTAAAGCATCAAGTTCGGCAAGCCCCGCCTTTGTAAAGGTTAAAATGAACGTGCAGGCCTATTATTTGTAACGTATACTGAGTTTATGAGTCAAAAGGAGCTTCTAATTATTACTGTGACAATTTTTCTTACAATTCTAGGTTGGATTATAGCTGACCTTGTTCATGTTGCAAATACGCAAAAAGTTGAAGAGATAAATGTACGTTTTTCACAACCAATAACGACAACATTTGATAAAAAAATTTTTAGTGATTTAGAGAAAAGAAATTAATTATGTATTACACACCATATCAACAAAAATCACCACGAATTCCAGGTGTAGTCGCGCTTGTTGCGATATTTGTTATGGTAGGGGGATTATTAGCGATATTTTCTCCGCAATCAAATAAAAAAGATGTTCCCACAAAACACATTGCAATTAGTAGAGCTGAAGTAGCAAATATTCGTGACAATACAGCAACAATTTATTGGCAAACCGAAGAACCTACTGAGGGCTATCTTATGTATGGGAGTTCACCTACCGAAATCGCAGAAAAAGTAATTGATAAACGAGATATAAGCAGCATAACAACACCACGTCGAAATCATGTGGTGAGCATTAATAATCTCACTTCAAATTCACAGTATTACTACAATATCTATGTCGATAATGCTCCTGTAGGTCAAACACCCGAAATTCCCTTTCAATTTAAAACCGCTCGATACTTAAAAAATCCACTCAACCTCGATCCTATCGTTGGAAAGATTATTGAAGAAGGTGGAAAAGTTTCCCCAGAGGCAGTGGTGCTTGTGTACATAGGGTCTGCGCATCCTCTTATGGCGCAGGCGAAAGACGAT
>CAZTOA010000024.1:8683-13615 GCA_964614975.1 uncultured Gammaproteobacteria bacterium
GTATGAGCCAATGTTTCCTCAAAGCGACGAGAAGGTAATTGTCGAAATTATTGATGAACGCGGTGTAGCGAAAAAAATTACATCGACCCTTGGAACAATTGATTCCGCGACGTCTGTTATTGCGTTAAATGAAGACGCAAATGCAGACGGCGAGGGAGTTATATTGGGCGAAACTGATAGTACTTTTTTACAGATGGCAGAAGATGTGCAAAAAGTTGAGGACATCGATATTATTTTTCCAAAAGAAAATGCGTTAATTCCAGGCACAAGGCCTCTGATTAAGGGAGTAGGAATAGAAGGAAAGCCGTTGCGCGCCGTATTACAGCCAAGTGGAAGAATTTTTGAAACAACAATTTCTTCGAATAAAATATGGCAATTTCAACCAACTTTTGATTTAGCCGCTGGCAAACATACATTAGAAATTACTACTCAAAATGAGGCAGGAGGTCAAATTGCTTTAAAGCGCACGTTTTCCATTGAGAAAAGTGGAGAGTCAGTTCTTGGCGATGCAACGCCTTCAGCGACACTTACGCCAGTCGCATCGCCTACGGCGGAGCTTATTACAGAAACACCAGCGCCTACTGAAGTTTTACCGACACTAGTTCCATCATTGCCTCAGACTGGAAATAACATATTACCATTCGGTATCATAAGTATGATGCTTGTAATAATTGGGGCGGGGATGATTTTCATATTATAAAAACATGTTTATATCATTTTTATCATCAATCAGTAAGGTTGCTATAGTAGCATTTCTTTTTACGTTTGTTGCTATTTTAATAGAGCTTTTCCTAATTTCTAAAAAAGATAAAAAGAAATCGGAGAAGAAAGACGTAATTTTACCTGATTTTAAAGAGAGTTCATTCAAATCAAACGATACAGTGAGTAATGTTCCTCTACCAGTAAAAAAAGTAGCAGTAGCCAAAAGCTCAAAACAGATTTCTGCCAAGTATGTCGTTGGGTTGGTTGGTCTGTGTGCCCTGGTTTTCATAGGTATTGCTGCTAGTATCATGTTTAAAGGAAGCCCAGAAGAAGAGTTGGTTGAACAGATACCCATTCCAACAAGTGTAGTTCGACCATCAGTGCATACACCCACAATATCACAAGGTGTAGATGATGACACTGTTGAGCTTTTGGATTTTGAAGAAGAAGGTAGTTCGGATGAAGCTGGACTATTAGCACAGGCACCAAGTCCAACAGCAATTATTTCGTTGCCAACGACTGTCCCGACAATTCAGTCGAACATATCACCAACTGTGACTCCAATGGTCTTAAGGAGTCTTACCGTAACACCAACAACACCATCGCCAACGAAAATTACTTCATTAACAAAGTCTGCATCCCCAACATTGCTTCAAACTGGTACGAGTTATAATGCAGGATTATTTGCAGCGGTGCTATCGTTTGCACTTATAGCTTTCGCCTTTATGTTCTAGCTGCGAGTGCGATAGCGAATAATTCTTCAGGCTTTAAAGTAGATCCTCCAACAATTACACCATCGATTTCATCTGAAGTTAAATATTCGGCAGCATTTTGGGGGTGAACAGATCCGCCGTAAAGAAATTTTTGTTGAGTTGATAAGTTGAGTAGCTTTTTATGAGCGACTACTTCAGCTAATGGCATATTGTCGCCATTGCCGATTGCTTCTACTGGTTCATAGGCGACAAAGTTAACTTTTTTATGAATGATATCTTTACTATCGCGAACGCATAATATTGGCTCGATCGTTGCTTCAAAAGCTCGTTCGCACTTTTCATGAATTATTTCATCAGTTTCTTTTAAATGTTCGCGGCGTTCACTATGGCCAAGAATCGCATAATCAACTAATCCTTCATAACTACTCGCTGCAATTTCGCCTGTATAACTTCCTTGTGGAAATTGAGATACGTCTTGTGTGCCAATTTTAATAAAAGGCTCATAGAGTAATTCGCTTATGAGCGTTATGAAGGGACTTGGAGGACATAAAATTATCTCAACAGATTTTTCACATTTTTTTAATGGCATCCGAGAGAAGGTCCGAATCCAATGATTCATTTCCTTGAGGTCAAAATGCGCCTTCCAATTCGCGACGATATATTTCATAATATGGAACCATTATAGTATGGATAAAGATATCTTCGCACAACTAAATTCCCAACAAGCAGCGGCAGTAACCCATACGGATGGGCCATCTGTCATATTGGCAGGCGCAGGTTCTGGAAAAACGCGCGTTCTTACAAACAAAGTTTTATATCTGACTGAAGAAAAAAAAGTGGAACCCATGCGCATCGCAATGATGACTTTTACAAATAAAGCGGCGCAAGAGATGAAGTCGCGTGTAAAGAAGGACTTGGGATTTATTGGTACGTTTCATTCATTAGGCGCAAAGCTTTTACGGCATCAGGCACACTATGCAGGCTTAGATTTTAATTTTGTCATTTACGATGAGGATGATGCCGAATCATTAATTAAGCAAATAATGAAAGCAAACCCGCCTCAAGTTCTTCGCAAAATTACTCCTAAATCTGTTAAATATCGCATTTCTGGAGCAAAAGATAATTTATTAACTCCAGCCCAATTAAAAACTTTTGCTGATGATGAATACAGTATGTATATGGCTCAGCTCTATGCAGAATATCAGCGCCGGTTAGAAAAAAATAATGCTGTCGATTTTGATGATTTAATTTTCAAAATTGTACAAATGTGTGGCGAACATGAACATATTCGTAAAAAGTACGGAGAAATGTTTGATTATGTTCTTGTCGATGAATTTCAAGATACAAATCCAGGACAGTATGCGATGGCGAAATATTTAGCCGGAGGAACAGGAAATATTACCGTTGTTGGCGATTTCGCGCAGAGTATTTATTCTTGGCGTGGTGCAGATATTCGAAATCTTGCTCGCTTTGAGGAAGATTACAACGACGTAAAAGTCTTTCATCTTGAACAAAACTATCGTTCAACACAAAATGTGTTGGACTTTGCCTTCGAAGTCATTGGAGAAAATGGAAGTCATCCAGTTTTAAAATTATTTACGGATAATGAGGAAGGTGAGGAAGTTGCAGTTCTGCAACTTATGAATGAGGAGCAAGAAGCTGTATTTATTGCTGAAGAAATTAAGAAAAAATTACATGAATACGAATATGACGATTTTGCTGTTTTATATAGAATGAACGCTCAATCGCGTGTTATTGAAGAAGTATTTTTACACTATGGAATTCCTTATGTTTTAATTGGTGGCACGCGCTTCTATGAGCGAAAAGAAATTAAAGATATTTTGGCTTATGTGCGTTTGACAGTAAACCCAGAAGATGAAGTTTCTCTTGAGCGGGCAATAAAAATTGGAAAACAAAGATATAAGAATTTGGTCAGTTTTATTGAAACAATGAAAACTGAAGAAACAACGTATTCAACTGAGCGACTTATCGAAAAGATTCTTGAAGAAACACAATATCTTGGGTTGTATGATGTTGACGATCCAGAGGATAGTCCTCGATTGGAGAACATTAAAGAATTACGATCAGTCGCTCAACAATTTAGTGAAATTAATAGCTTTTTAGAACAAATTGCGCTCGTTGAGTCAGAATATTCTGAGAACGAGCGCCATAAAAAAGGAAAACATGGAGTAAAAATGATGACGATGCATCAGGCGAAGGGTCTGGAATTTCCATTTGTGTTCATCGTCGGCCTCGAAGAAGGTATTTTGCCTCATTCACGATCTATGTTTGATAAATCGGAACTGGAAGAAGAACGAAGACTTTTATATGTTGGTATAACTCGAGCAAAAAAGAAGGTCTATTTAACTTACGCTGAGCGCCGACGCATGTTTGGTCGTGGTGGCTATACGCAGGTTTCTCGGTTTATTGAGCATAAGGTTCCGGGTTATTCTGAGAGTGTTGAAGACGATACGTTTTAAGACCGTAACCTGATCAGGTTACGGTCTTAAATGCTATAATGAGTTCATGACGTGTAAGATACTGGAAGATTCATTTGATCCTAAGCTCATAAATAATGCTGCATTGCATCCTTTGCAAAGCTGGGAATGGGGAGAGGCGCGCAAAAAAATGGGAATCGAAGTGGTGCGCCTTGGTGAGTTTGAAGGAGAAAAGTTAAAGAATGTATTTCAAGTTACGTTTCACAAAATTCCTCGATCGCCTTTTTCTGTTGGGTATCTTCCACGCTCTGTTTTTCCCTCGGTTGAAATGGTTTCACTCATTAAAGAAGAAGCAAAAAAACGAAATGCAGTTTTTGTAAAGCTTGAACCAGATGTTTCGCGAGATGAATTCGAGAAGAATATTAAAGATACGGAAGTGATGGGACATCTCCAAAGAGCTAAGCACAGTCTTTTTCCTGAGTGGACGCAAAAATTAGATCTTACTGTGAGTGAATCTTCCTTGCTTGGAAAAATGAAATCAAAAACTCGTTATAATGTTCGCCTTGCTGAAAAAAAAGGAGTTGTTGTAAAAGAAATGACGAATGACGAAGGTTTTAATATCTTCATAAATCTGTATTTTGAAACTACTGCTCGTCAAAAATATCATGGTCACACACGATCGTACCACGAAACTATATTTAAGACACTCGAAAAAACAATGTCACATATTTTCATAGCTTTTTATGAAGGTATTCCTTTGTCAGCATATCATCTCTTTAAATTTAATGACACTTTATATTATCCCTACGGTGGCTCTTCTTTGGAACACAAAAATTTAATGGCTTCTAATTTATTAATGTGGGAAGTTATTAAGTTTGGAAAGAAAAATGGATGTTCGATATTTGATATGTGGGGATCGCTTCCTCCAGAATATGATGCTTCGACAGCATGGGGAGGATTTACTCGATTTAAAGAAGGATTTGGTACCGAATTTTTTGAATTCTGCGGAAGCTTTGATATTGTTCAAAATGGATTTGCATATAGTGCATTTAATGCCGCCCAATCATTCCGCAAGAAAT
>CAZTOA010000025.1:0-12653 GCA_964614975.1 uncultured Gammaproteobacteria bacterium
GGCCCTCGATTTGAACATACCGTTCGTAATGCTATGTTGACTGTTATGGCAGATGAAGGGACGACCTTTATCGAGGTCGTGCGCGTATTAACCGATCCAAAGTATGTCCAAGAACTTCTTCCAAAATTAACAGACCCAATCGTTCGTCGTTTCTGGACAGACCAGATTGCGCAGACAAGTGACTTTCATAAGTCTGAAACGCTCGATTATATCGTCTCAAAGTTCGGTCGATTCGTTACAAACTCAGTTATCCGCAATATTATTGGCCAGTCCGAGTCGTCGTTTAACTTTAGAAATGTTATGGATGAACGTAAGATTTTGCTCATCAACTTAAGTAAAGGTAAGCTTGGAGAAGAGAATTCGGCATTCCTTGGTCTGGTCATCATTCCAAAGATTCTTGTTGCAGCAATGTCACGCCAGGAAATTCCAGAAGAACAACGTAAGGATTTCTTCTTGTACGTTGATGAGTTTCAGAACTTCGCGACTCCTGACTTTGCGGTAATTCTTTCTGAGGCTCGTAAATACCGCTTGGGGCTTACTGTCGCGAACCAGTTTATTGGGCAGATGGATGATGAAGTTAAAAATGCGGTCTTTGGTAACGTTGGTACGCTTGTATGTTTCCGTGTTGGTGTAACGGATGCGTCGTATATCGCGCGCGAATTCCAGCCCGTTTTTGCAGAAACCGACCTCATTAATATTGATAAATATCATGCATATATGAAGACAATTGTGCGAAATGAGCCGATTCCGCCATTTTCGATTGATATGACGCGCGATATTGTTGAATATAATAAGCAGGCGAATCCTAAAATTGCGGAAGCGATTATCCAGCTTTCGCGCCTTAAGTATGGCCGTCCTCGCGAGCTTGTCGAAGCAGAAACGATCCAGCGATCGAGGCTTTGAGGAGACCGTAACCTGAGCAGGATCGTAGCCAGTGCCCAAATCCCGAACCTGAACAGGTTACGGTCTTGTATAATGCACCTATGGTTCAAGATTATGAGGTGACATTAACCGATAAAAAAGAATTAGTCCCCGAGATTTGGTACTACACATTCGCTATTCCCGAAGGTCAAACTCTCGATTTTGTCGCTGGACAGTACATGCTTCTCAAGATCGACAATAACTATCGACAATATTCAATCGCTTCAGCAGATACAAAACACAACTCATTCGAACTACTTGTCGAAACAATCCCGGGCGGTCTTGGATCAAACCATTTGATGAATTTGCCGGTCGGCGAGAAGACGAATTTTAAAGGACCGGCAGGCGTTTTTACGCTTAAGGAAACACCAAAAAGCAAAATATTTCTTGCAACAGGAACTGGAATTGCTCCAATCAAATCAATGGTTGAGTCGTATTTTGAAAGAGAATCCCCAGATGCTTCATTGACGCTTTTCTTTGGCCTAAAGAATAGAGGTGGGGTATATCTTTTCGACGAATTCAAGGCTATTTCTTCACGTCATCCCAATTTTAATTTTAGAATATGTCTCTCGCGAGAAGAAAACCTTGCTGGTTTGGACGAGGTTTGTTACGGCTCGGGAAGGGTTAATAAGTATCTTGATGTATTCTTAGCCGGTCAAGAACAGATTGTTGCAAAGCCCAAATCTGAATTAATGAATATGTACGAATACTATATTTGCGGAAGCAAAGTCGCTGTAGATTCATTAAAAGACTATGTCGCAAAGCTAGGGGTGCTTCCAGAAAATATTTTCTTTGAACGGTTTACGTTATAGTGCTATCATCCATATATGAGGCAAGTTTTTTACATTACGGTTATTCTTTTGTGCGCTGCGGCTTTTCGACTTTACGGAGTGAATTGGGATCAAAACCAACATCTTCACCCTGACGAACGTTTCCTCACAATGGTTGCGGGTGCTGCAAAAGTTCCTACAAGCTTTTCTGATTATCTTGATCCAAAAAAATCTACGCTTAATCCCTATAATTTAGACTTTGGGTTTTATGTCTATGGAACACTCCCTGTTACTTTGAATAAAATTGCAGTGCAGGGGTCTGATTACGATACTTATAATGGCATTACGATATCTGGAAGGTATTTAAGCGCTTTTCTAGATATTGGTACATTGTTGCTTGTCATGGTTCTGGGTCAAATGTTTGTTAAGGCACATGGTTTTGATAAGCGATTGCCATATCTGGCCGGGTTTTTGTACGCGATTAGTGTATTGCCAATTCAAAATGCTCATTTTTTTACTGTTGATTCGTTTGTTACATTTTTCGCCACGCTCGCTCTTGTCTTAGCCTTCCGCGCTCGCTTTGGCTTGGTTGTTTTCTTTTTAGCTTTGAGCGGCATCTCATTTGGCTTCGCGCTTGCAAGTAAGGTTTCGGCAATATATGTGTTGCCGCTTATCATCGGGGTAATGCTTGCGACGATTATTTCTCAACTTCGAGAAAAGCCATCTGTAATGACGCAACAACGCGTTTTAGAGTGGTTTTTAGGCGCCAGTCTTTTTATAGCTTGCACATATTTGGCGCTCCGCATAGGCGATCCAAGAATGTTTGCATCAGGAAACGTAACTGACATAGCATTAAATCCGCAATTTAAACAAAACATTGATCAGCTGAAGTCTTTTTCAGAGCCCTCAATTGGCTTTCCGCCATCGGTGCAGTGGCTCAGTAAAAAGTCAATTATATTTCCGCTTCAGAATATTGCTGTATTCGGGTTGGGGATAGTTTATTTTATATGTTCAATGATCGGACTTATTAAAATGGGGCTATCGAAAAGGCTAGAAGTCATTGTCATTGTTGCTTGGATGGTCGGATTTTTCCTTTATCAAGGAACGCGCTTCGTTACAACTATGCGATATTTTTATCCAATGTACCCATATTTAGCTATTGCTGGAGCCCTAGGAGTTATGACATTGGTCGCGAAAACGAAGAAACAATATAGAAAAATCGTCTTCAGCGCAATAATGATAGGAATTTTAATCTGGCCGCTCAGCTTTATGGCAATCTATACGCGGCCACATTCACGAGTAGCCGCATCAGCTTGGATTTTAGATAATGTCCCGGCAAAATCTAGGATCGCGACTGAATATTGGGATGACTGGCTTCCCCTAACCCTTCCTGATAAGCCAATCTTAGAGTATCAAGGAATTTCAATTCCCGTTTTTGATGGAGATACGCCTGAGAAATGGGCGAACCTTGAGGCAAATTTTGAAAAAGCTGAATATTATTTTTTGACGAGCAACAGGGGATACGCAAGCATAATGCCAATTCCTGATTATTATCCAAGAATGAGCGCATATTATGAAAAACTTTTTGCAGACGATACAGAATTTGAAAAGATCGCCGAATTTACTTCATATCCAACTCTAAATCTTGGGTTTATGGAAATTCCATTCGATGACCAATGGTCGGAGGAAGCCTTTACTGTATACGACCACCCAAAGATTACTATTTTTAAGAAGCGGGCAAAGTAACATGCAGAAGAATTTCCTTGTTGCGGCGGTTCTTTTTTCCTTCATTTTTATTGTTTACAGCATATCTGCAGTTGGCTTATATAATTCGAACGATGCCCCACAGTATTTTACGGGCGAGGCATTAGTGCAAAAGGGCACGATCGATATGTCATCATTTTCGCAAGACAAGCATTTTTTTGTATACCCGGATGTAACGACGATTCATGGCAGGTTTGTAGGTATGCGGGGCTATATGATAAGCTTATTGTCGACGCCGCTACATGTGGTCGCGGAAAATATTGCACCTTTTTTTAATACAGAAAATATGCCGCAAGAAGTCTTATCTGTTGGCTATAAAAAGGAGCTTGCACTGACAGCTCTGTTTCCAATATTTACAGTGATTGGCTTGGGCTTTTTGTATGTGCTTTTGCAAGAGATTGTGAAAACGACATGGATTTCTGTGCTTTTCACGCTTCTTATGGCTTTCGGAACATATGCCTGGAAGTATGGAACGATGTATGCGCGCCAGCCAATATTGCTGGCGTTGATTGGCGCGTGTATGTATTTTGTCTGGCGCGCACATTCTAATAAGAACGCCCGCTGGGCTATCTATGCCTACAGTTTTTGTGCCGCACTTACTTTTGGCCTTGATAGTATCTTATTTCTTGCTCTGAGCCTTTATCTCTTTTACTATCTGGCTGCTCATGTGCGTCACGACAGAAAAGTATTATTCGCTGGGCTTATTTATGGCATCATCGTCGTAATGCTTGCGTACTCGCACTATTATTTCTATGGCAGCTTTAACTTTACGCTTTACCACGCCTATCCGATTTTCAGTGCGATTCCTGAAGCAAAAAGGGCAGCATTTATCCTTTCTGCGCCGCTATTTCCAACGCTTTTTCATACGCTCTTTGGTTTTGGAAGGCTCCCACCAGAAAGCTTTACGCACTTTTTGCCGTATCCAGAAGTTGCGACAGCATTTTCAGCTTCTTTTGCTCAGCAATATATGTTTTATGGGCTTTTCTCAGTTTCACCCTTCTTGTTTTTAAGCGCACTTGGCCTCAAAGCAGACTTAAAAAAGCACGAGAAACCCTACCGCCAATTTCTTTTATTTAGCGCACTCATATTCGCAATTGGCGTAGTAATGAATTCAAAAAACTTTGGATTTTACGCCGCGAATTCCTACGACATTCGCTATTTTTACCCCTTTGCAATGTTTTTAGTGGTACCCTCGGCAATGGGGTGTAAAAAGCTGTGGAGCGCGATTACAAACGTATTCGCAGGCATTCTAGTGACGCTATCCCTGTTTTTTTTAACTATTTTTTCATTATTCATGGGTTGGCTCGGCGTTCTCAATATGTATAAGTCTTCACTAACTGGCGAACGCCGCATTTGGGTTGATCATACAACAATAGATTCTCTGAAATTAAACTCAAAAACGGATCTCTTGAATGCCACTTTCTTGAATAGAGAAAATATAGTGATTCCAGTATTTATCTGCCTTGCAATCTGGGTTCTGTTGTGGGGGCTATTACGAATTCTGAAGTCACAGAATACATCTTTGCAACAATTTCATTCTTCTGCGAAATAATTTCTTCTTTCTCAATCTGCCATCCGCATTGCGCTAATAAAGCCGGCAATTCGGTTTGTGCTGGGCTAGAAAAGATGACAGCCTTTTTACCTTTTGTATCAAGCCGCATACATACATCTTGAGCGGTAAGTGGTGGATACATCGTTTCACCGCGAGCTAAAAATTCAAATCCTCCCGGCTCTGGCTGTCCCCATTGTCCCCAGCAACATTCATACGTATAAACAGGAATTGTTTCACTAATCGTTGAGGCTTTTTCAGCAATGATCTCTGCAAATGGCACGTTATGATTTGGCAGTGTTATCGGATACACAAACCAAAATCGATGAAGGTTTATAAAGCCGATGACAATGAAAACGAGCACGATTGGTAATCGTTTTTTAATAAACGAGCTAAAAGCAAAAATACCATATCCAGCAGCGAGGCTAATAAACGGCACCATTCCTACAGTTCGACCAAAACTAGGCACAGAAAGTGGATTATGAATATCGAGAGCTGCGGGAAGCTGGATTACTAAAAAAGGAAGCACAAAAAATAAAAGATATTTTTTTAATGTCTCGCGCTTAATTTTATAGAACATAGCTACAATACCTACGATCATAAAAATTGCAGTGACTTCATCTATATGGGCTTTAAGTGGAATTGAGCCTCTAAATCCATTATCGCCGTGTATGAAAAGCGCTTGAATTTGGAGGAAATAATTCTTCAAGATTAGTAGGAAAGTGTCAAAAATTCCCATTTGACCAATCTTAGAGACAGCAAGTTTCTCGCCAATATGTGAACCCGCAGAGAAGAAATTTTGTGGGGCGAAAATCATTTCTCTGAAGAAAAGAGAGCCCGCAACTATTGCACTCAAAAAGGTAATCGGATTAAACAGGGAGAAAATAAATAAACCCCAAGCGGCGGCTTGAGAATAAAGTGAAAGTCCTACTGCAACTCCTGCGGCAATATGTCTTTTTTGCAAGAGAAGAAGTGGAATTGTCGCGGCGAAAAACGGAATAAGTGAATATGGTTTTCCTGAATGTGACATGCTTATGTCCCAAAAGCCTAGAGCCATGCAAAGCCCTGCGTACAACCCTACGATGGGCTTTTTTGTAAGTTCTTTTGCATAAAGTATTGTCGCAAGAACTCCTAGCAGACTTATAAAAACAGATGTTATTTTAAGCGTCAAAAAAGAAAGTCCGCCTATGCGGGTAGTGATTGACGTTAATAGCGGAAAGAGGGCACCATCACCGCCCCAGCGGACAACACTTGCGCTTTTTGCCATGCGGAGATGCTCGATTATGTCGCCAAAAAGCGCAGCTGGTAGACTATCAACATATGCTATTCTGACGAGGAAGGCGAGAAAAAGTACAAGGAGGATTTTAATGGTAAAATCATCTTTTATTTTCATACGAAGTACCAAAGTATAGCGGCATCATATTAAAGAAGTCGATAGCTTTTACTCCTTTTTCAGTCAAACGCCAACAGCCATCAACATTTTCAATGGTTTTTGTTCGACTTTGTTCGTCAAGTCTCCTCTCAATAGCACCTTTGTTTCGTACATAATCATTCAAGAATGCTGCAGTTAATTCAGTTTTTGTTGCACCCTCAATGCACGAAGGATATTGTCGTTGGAGTGAGCTAAGCATGAATGTACTCACCGAGCGGTCAATGGTTACGGGAATTAGAATGAAGAAGGTTAGAGTAAGGCTTGCTATAACAGCAAGAGCTGAAAAATATGATTCGGCAAAGGCGGCCTTTTGTTTAATAAGATATAGACCATACACCACATATATTACTACGACAGTCCAAAGTATGTTAAGGCCGCGATAAAGAAGGATAGGTTGCGAAGAAAAAAGAGAGGTGCCGAATAGTGCGACAAATAACAAAAAGAACGTTATGCTAACTGATCCATAGATAATTAATAGTCTCCTGACCGATTTCATTTTTTCTTAGCTGCGATAGCTAAATTAACTGACGCTTTTGAAGGGAGTTTTCTGTCAAGCAACTTGGAAGGAATTGCCATAAAGAATGCTATGACGCTTGAAAGCGGTTTTCCTTGTTTAAAATTAAAACGATCAAAGGATTTTGCCCCAGCTCGCTCAACAAGATTTTTGCCAATACCGTAGAGTACAAAATGAGAGAAAGGCCAGCTCCAATGGACAACTTTTTTTACACGTGAAGTTGAAAAACCCGCTTTTTGTAATACTCCTTGAAAATCTTCAGGAGTGTATAGACGTTCATGATCAGCCCAAATTCCAGCAAGCCACCAAATATGTTTTGGAATGTGCGTTCCAAAGAGCATGAGAATCTTGTTTAACGGATCCCACATGAAAGGGAACTTCTTGTTTGGTACCGAGAAGAGGGCTATTCCATTGGGCTTTAGGACGCGATATAGCTCTTTGGCACCGGCAAGATCATCGTCGAGATGCTCGAGCACTTCAGAACAAATTATGCAGTCAAAATATTTATCAGGATATGGAAGTTCGTAAATAGAGCCTTTTTTAAGCGCGACGCGTTTATCGTTTTTATTAAGTTGTCGCGCAGCATCAAGATATTTTTTGTTCACATCAATGCCGACGATTTCTTCGGGGAAGTCGAATAGGCTGACTGATTTAATATAAAACCCACGACCGCAGCCAACTTCTAAAATACGCTTTGGTTTTTCTTTAACTACATGTTCGAGAATAAACCTTGCTCTCTTTTCAAAAGCAGGATCAACTTCTGATCGCAAAATATTATTAATTAAGGGGATATATTTCATATTTGTTTAAGAATTGTATCGCTTTTTTTTCATTTTGCAGGTACATTTTTTTATTTTTGACCACATCTACGATTTTTAACGCAAGATCAACTGGGTCTTCAGGCTTTGCTATAGCCCCAAATCCCGACTCCTTTACGAGCATGCGCGCGCCGGGAATATCTGTCACAACAAGTGGCGCGCCATAATGAACGGCTTCAATTTGTGTGACAGGGAAACAATCCGAGCGAGATGAAATCACAAACACCTCAATTGATTTATAAAAATGTGCAAGGTCACCTTCGTCAAGAAGGCCCAAAAAGGTAATAACATTTTTGTGTTGCTGGATTAAATTTTTGTGAAGTTCAAAGTATGGCTCGTAATCAATAAGGTGCTTTCCAGCAAAAACAATATGGGCATTCGGTAATGCTTTCTTAATATTTGGAATCGCTTTTAATAAAATTTCATACCCTTTCTCTTCAACAAATCGACCCGCAATTCCAATAAGAACGCGATCTTTTTTTAGCGCGCCCATTTTCTTAACAAAATCTTTATGCGGTTCTCCCTGCGCGGCCTTAAAATCTGGAATATACGCCCGAAATGTGCGCAGGGCATATTTCATAACGCGCGAATGCGCGGCATAGTCTCGAGTATATGTTGAGGTCACATTCGCAAGCAAAAAAGACGGAATACTAAGTGCGTCAAACACTTTTTCCATAAATGCATGCTTAATACGATTTCCTGTTTGACGCGGCAATGTTAGATCGCCTTGATGATATATTGCCAACTTCTTTCCAAAAAGTTTCGTTAACACAGAGAGAAAAAGAATATTGCTGTTTGGGGAGTTTATGACGACCCAGTCGTAGCTTGGCAATAACTTAATGAAGCTAATCAACAATGCAAATGAATAATGCGTTCGACTTATTCTAACCTGATATGGCGAACGCATTACTGGAACGCCCCGAACTTCCTCTTCTAAAGCCAATTTCTTATCAAATTGTGTCGTTAACACTTGGATAGTAAACCTCTGTTTTTGTAGATTTTTTGCGAGATAAAAGAATGCTTGAGAAATACCTGTCCAATGGGGAAGAAAGTATTCACTGACAAGCAACACATTGCCCTTACTTTTTTTCATGACCTTTTGAAATACTAGCGATATGCGCGACTGCCTTTTTTAGGGAAGGGAATCTATTTGAATATTGGATACTTCTATCGAAAATATTGTAGATCCAAAGATTTTTTGACTTGGCCGTTTTATTCAAATGTGACACAACATCCCAGTTATCTTCAACGAAGACGTCAAGATCAAGCCTCTTAACAAGCTTTTCTTTATACAGATGTGGCTGCATATTATTCTCATTCATATATACGCCTTCAAAAATATCATGTGCCTTCATAAGTCTGAGCCATCTTTTTAAGTCAGGCTTAAGAAAATCATAGCGAGCAGTTATAAGATAAGGCTCTATGAGGCCTTCTTTTCGCAGTCTTTTTATATCAGAGAATCCAGGTGCAATAAAGATACTTGAGAGATGAAAGATGTGCCAGAGAAATCGTTCGGGTCCTGTAGAAGGCACATAGAACACTTTTTCTTTTTTTGGAAAAAAACGATGTTTAAATTGTACGACAGGTGCGCGTACGATGCGTGCAGGATTATAGAGAAGCACTCCATCAAGGTCAAATCCAACCTTAAGTTTTTTCATCTGTTTAGTATATCACGGAAAATCTGTTAAATACGCTCAAGTACCTCTATACCGAGTAGATTAAGACACGTTTTTATCGTAATTGAAGACGCTTCTAATAAAGCAAGGCGCACTTCTTTTTCTTCAGTTGAGGCTTTGATTATGCTCTGCTTGTCGTATAAAAGATTACAAGCTTGGGCAAGCTCAAATACATATGTGCAAATAATATGCGGAGAATAAGACTCTGCCGCTTCTTTGATTGTGTCTCCAAATTTTGGTAAAAGGCGAAGTATATTTGTATCTTCTTCGGTAAGAGTTGAATCCATGATTTTAATTTGCTGAGGTTTATATTCTGCTTTTGTCAATACGCTTCGGAGCCTTGCGTAAGTATATTGTAAGTATGGGCCGGAATTTCCTTGGACAGATACAGATTGTTCAATATCAAACAGCATGTTCTTTCGTGCTTCAGATTTCAAGAATGCGTATTTTACCGCTCCAACCGCAATAGCTTCAGCAGCCACTTCATTTTTATCTTCCTTAAGGAGCTCATTGAGCACCGTCTTTTTTAAGGTGTCAACAAGTCCAATTGCGGAAATGATATTCCCTGTTCTCGAGGCCATCTTTCCACCCTTTAAGTCAATCATGCCAAACCCAAAATGCATGATTTTCCCTTCAAGCTCAGGGAAGACAAGCTCAATTGCTTTTTTTACGACCTGCCAATACGCATTTTGTTCAGAGGCGGTCGTAATGACAGCTTGATCGAATGGCCATTCCTCAGTTTTTAGTTTTATGAGGCCGATATCTTTCGCTTCATAAGTAGGAGTATTGTTTTTTGTTAAAAAGACGCGTGTATGGAGTCCATATTTTTCGCCCTTGAAGACCGTTGCGCCTTCACTTTCTTCAAATATATCGCCTGTATGTTTGTGCACTAAATCTATGCCGGGCTTGCTTGTTTCTGATTCATAATAGTAGCGGTCATATGTTGTTCCAAGTCGCTCCTCAAATTTTTTGTAGTACTCAACGCACCAGTTTCGCGTTTCTTCCCAAATCTTAACAATACTTTCGTCGCGATTATAGATTTCTTTATTTATGAGGTCAATTCCTTCTTTGGCGCTTGGATCGGCATCATATAAAGCCGAACCTTCCTGATAACATACTTGAAGATATGCAGCTTTTTCTTCAAGGCTTTTGAGCGTGTTTTTTTCTTCCTCAGGCTTTTGCCTAAAGACATATAGACACTTTGCGACATGGAGGCCTACATCGCCTTGGTAGTTACTGCGAAAGATAGTGTGCCCGGTATAAGCGAGCAGACGAGCCATGCTTTCTCCATATGTATACGAAAATAAATGGCCAATATGTGGAAGTTTATGCGTATTTGGTTGACCAAATTCAAGGCTAATACGTAGTGGTTTGTCGCTTTTAATTTTTGGTAAAGACTTATTTTCAAGCGTCGCATTAAGACTCTCAATTAATACTGATTGCTTAATGCGAATGTTAATAAAGCTTGAGACGAGCTGTGCACTCTCAAACGCCTCAACGCTTTTTAGCTTTTCAAGCAGCTCATCATTCGTTAACCCGAGCTTTTTAAACTGATGCACATTGACAGCAAAATCGCCAAAGCTTTTATCGCGCGGATAGAGGAGGGTAAAATCGGCACTTCCCAGAGCCTCAGCAATAGCATGTTGCACCATTTCTTTTAACATGAGGTTATTATACCAGGGGGGCACGATCTTTTTAAGACACGGTCTTAGAAGGTGGTCACAAAGAACTCAGTAGGGAATTGGGGATATGATTGAAAGAGTTTAATTTTCTTTGTGACGTTGCCGCCTGTTGTAGCCTCTGATATAACTGAACGGCCTTGTGCAGGCCAGGGCTGGCCGCTTTGACGTGTAAATCCAAGCTTGGCTCCTTCAAAATCGCTATCAGGTGCAATTACGCGCACAATCAATACCTGTGGTGACGCACTGAATGAGCTTGTGTCGATTGTTGTTGGGAATCCTAAATCAGCCTCATTTGCTTCGCCGTCGATAACGTCACATTCTCGATCAACAATGCGTCGCGTTACTATGCCCTCATTCACATTAATAAAAGTTAATTCAACAGCGAACGAGTTTACTCCACAGTCTGAAGAAGTAGGAAGCACCCGATTAATTACGATACCATCGTTAAAGACGCCATCAACAACTTCATGCGTGTCGGTATTGTAGCCTGTTAGATACATTGTATATTGCACATCTTTTGCCATAAGTGGCGTTGTAAACGTGCTCGAGGTTTCCGTAATAATTTCTGCAGTACCAGTAATATCATCATTAACAGGGAGAATATTTTCAAGTTGCACCTGGCCTTCTGGCTCCTGATCAAGGATATAGTCTATGCCGGCTTCAGCAGCCGCGCGCGCGCGCGACGCATCTTCTTGGAGCTTCGCTACCTTTGTTTCTTGAATGGTTGTGTTTGTCAGTGATAAGCCAATAGTAAGGAGAACCGATGAAATAAGTATCGCTATAAGTAACGCCTGGCCTGATTGTGCTCTTAGGTTTCTCATTGTGTAGGACTAAGCTCGCTCCAGTCGTATGTGCGAACTGATAACAAATCCATAATGTTTAAATACAGTATCGGGTCAAAGACAACAAAAAGCGATGGCTTTGATGGGTCATCAATTCTATTTCGTTTAAGAGGGTTTGCTGCCGCATATGAAATAACATTTCCTTTCATTTTCAGTGGATAAGGGGAGTGGTCTGAATCGTATGAAAAGTCAAGGGTATCTGTGATGAACACACCACCCATTGTTTGTACAGAGTGGTGAATCTTAAGGTCTCCAGCTGCTCCTTCGCCGCCCTCAACAAAGATCGCTATAGGCAGCGGCGAGTTTGTTTCTGGACTAGGAACATTAAAATCAACATCAACAGTCAAATCACCGCGAATAATAAGAACATATGGTGTTAATGCGGGATTTTGGAGTGCGTCAAGAATGTCTTGACCTTCTTGAGTAGAATCTCTCAGAGTAAGATCACTCATAAGAATATTAATTTCGCCACCATGCAGGTTTACAAGCTGATCAGGTGAAGCAATAATATTTGTTTTTTTGCGTGCAAGTGCATAGTCAAGGAAGGACTCAGGCGTATATTGTGCATTTTTGGAATAGGTCGTTTTATTCCATTGTCTATGTGAAATTGGCGCTCCATTTGTATTTATAGGATCGCCATAGCTGGTTACAATTCCGGCTTGATTTAAGTTAAGACAGCGAATAT
>CAZTOA010000026.1:0-12081 GCA_964614975.1 uncultured Gammaproteobacteria bacterium
TACTCCCACAAAACGATTGGTTCTTACATCATTTTTATTGGGTGTCATATTAAATTTTCATCTATCACCAGTCATTTTAATTCCCCCGCTGCTCATCATTCTTTACAGAGATAGAAAATCTTATCCTAAGAACGCATTCATAAAAGCCTTTTTAGCATTCTTAGTGCCCCATATTCCCCTTTTTATTGCTGATATGCAGCATGGATTTACGATGATACGTCAAGTTGTACTATGGTTTCCTTACCGCATTGCAGGATTTATGGGTCTCTATCCAAAAAATACTGTTGACTCATCTACAGCGCTACAAAATATGTCAGCAATTATAGATTTTCTTTCCACTTCTTTTTTTAAAGCTCCTTTTATTTTCGGAACAATATTTATTTTTGGTGTAATTTATTGTGTCTATCAAGCAACGCGAAAAGCATCAATCAAAAAGAAATCTTTTTATACTAATTTACACATTTTCTTTATCTGCGGCTTGATCGGGATATTTATTCATGGCAAGCCGCCCTATCATTATTTTCTACCCCTCTCCCCCCTCGTTTTCATATATGCAGGGGTAGCTATTCATTATTTGGAAAAAAATTTAAACAATCTCTTAATCCTAAAAATAGGGATTATTATGCTGTTGTTAATTAACGGCTACAGGAGTCTTGTCGCCATACCACACGATACAGTACCTTTCTCTCAACAAGAAAAAGTAACTAAATCAATTGTGCGCGATGCGGCAGGAAAACCTTTCGAATTGCATCGGACTGGACTAGATGATCAATTCGAGGGCGATTTTGCACAAAACTATCGTTATTTATTATGGTACTATGGCAACGAACCGGTAGAACAAGCTAAGATTAAATACCATATTTTCGAGGATGCGCAAAAAAATGTGCGCATTGAAAAAAGAAACTAATGATTAATATCTTACTCATACTTTCATTTTGGTTGGGCAATATCATCCGTATTCCTCTTTTTGTTTCTACTTCAATTTCGTTTATAGATATATGCGTTGGTTTAGTTTTTCTTCTCAATGTTCCCTATCTATATCGACATCGCAAAATCCTGTTTCAACAATCACTTTTTAAAGCAACAGCCCAATTTTTAGTTGTCGCATTAGCATCCCTGCTTGTTGCTTCACCTCTTTACACATTCAATCAATTATTTATAGGTAGCTTATATCTTGTGCGGCTCATATGTTGCATGAGCATTCTTTTTGTGCCGCATCATTTTTCATTTCGTCATATTCGCATCTTAATTACAGGCTTTGTATTACTTGGGTTTATGCAATATTTTTTATATCCCAATCTTCGCTACCTTTTGTACCTCGGTTGGGATGATCATTATTTGAGGCTTTTTTCAAGCCTGCTTGACCCAAATTTTTCAGGAGTTCTTTTCGTGGTAATGATTGTGACTTTATTGATTCGACCCGATGGGAAAAAAAGCGATCCTCTTGACTATGTAATTGCCATCCTGACATTCTGCGCCTTACTACTAACCTATTCGCGCAGCGCATATATCGTAGCTATTACTGCAGCGCTATCTCTAACGATTGCCAAAAAAAAGCTCCATTACTTTCTCATACTTCTTCTTATTTTTGCCGCTGGACTTATTTTGCTTCCGAAAAAACTTCCTTCAGAAGGTGTTGATTTATTGCGCACAGCCTCTATTTCTGCGCGTGCTCAGGAATATAAAAAAGCAACGAAAGTTATCAAAGAGAATCCACTTTTAGGCATTGGCTATAACACCTATCGGTACGCACGCGAATCATATTTTGGGAAAGAGTCTTCCCAGTTCCCAGCCCATGCAGCATCGGGAGTGCCCAATAGTTATCTTTTTATTCTTGCAACAACGGGCATTATCGGCTTTGTGTTTTTTATCAACTGGCTTGGGGCATTGTGGAGTGAATATGCTCGCAGGTCGCATTTGGCGATTCCTTTGCTAGTTGCCTATATGTGTTCTGGTCTTTTTGATAATACGCTCGTGTACCCTTTCCTGATGGTATGGGTATTTTTAATCCTTAAGCAGACGGAATTCGCGGAGCAGCCCCGCACCTATAACAAAGGTAATAAGAACATAGGTAATGCCAAATGAGATCACGGGTCCATTAATTCCCATTCGCGGAATAAGAATTATGTGGAATATAGTCACGCATAAAAGCATAAGAATATTTACAAACAAGACGAATTCAGGCTTTTTCAGAGTATAAAGAAAGAATAAAAGCAACGCAGCGTCGAACGCAAAAGGTATATATGTCAGGCTTAGTAGTCGAATAAGTGGAATACTGGGACTGTAAGAAGCAGGAATAACAAGTTTATACAGAAATGTTGGAGCAGCAGCCAAGATAAGCAGAATAACGCTTGGAATCGCCATGTAGTAAAATGCCCTTCTCGTTAATTTAATGACATCTTTTCGTAATGAGACTTTAGAAAATTCTGCTGAAAGTACCTGGGTAATGCTATCAATCGAAGTTATTATGACAAAGATAACTCGTTGAGCGACACTATAATGACCCGCATCTACTGTCGTTAGAAAATATGCAATAAGAAAAAGATCTGCTCGTGTTGTGAGATTAAATAGTTGCGTAGATATAAAATACGGCATCGTAAAGCGAAGCTTTATATGGCTTCGCACAATTTTATGTTGAGTTAGACTTGCGATAAATTGTCTTCTTCCAACCAACACAGCAAAAAAGACTATGGCAGGTCCAATAATGCCGAGAATCACAATAGTCAAAGCTATGGTTAATTTTCCTATAAAGCCGAGCCATACAATGAGCACGATTTTTATGATATTTGAAATATTCGAAGCAGTATTTATTTGGAGGAATCTTTCAGCCGCATTCATGGCATCACGTACAAAGTTTTGCCAAATAAATAATAATGTGCTTAAAAGAGTAATTGCATAGTAGTAATTTGGAAGGTCAAGCTTAAAAAGCTGCATGTCGAAATGTGGCAGTACAACGTATATTAAAAGCAGCGATGCGGAAGCAAGACTTGTTTGGAAAACAAAATTACTTTTTAAAAAATCATACGCCTTATCTTTATTAGGTAATAAAGTTGGAATAGTAGCATACAGTGTTGCAGGAATGCCAAAACTTAATACGTTAGCTAGCAGATAAGAAAGCGCTAGTAAGATACTTAAGATACCAAATTCATACGGATCAAAAAAACGAAAAAGAAGTATAGTGTATAGTCCCCCAATGAAAAAGCCAAGGTAATTCCCTAGTGTGTTAATAATGACGTTCTTCGTCACCGTGTCTTTCAACTGGTGCTTGATACCGTCCATATCAACGTTTACTTGTAGAGTGGCTTAATCTGGAAAAGTATATACATGCTTATAGCCGAGCCAACGACGAAGCCAAGTATATTAAATGAAACCAGACTCTGAAGAGAGCCTAAGAGTGATGCGTAAAACAAAAGTCTCCAAGAAGACTTTTGGCGTTTAAATAAACCTGGAAGAGCTTTTACTTCTAGGACAACCATTGCGACTAAAATTATCCATGACAAAACAAAGTTAATTCCTGTAGATACACTTCCGTAGAAGTAGCTTAATGGGCTAAGAATAGCTCCTACGCCGAAGGCTGCTAAGAGCCCAGGTACAGACAAGACCAGCATTATCATCATTATCCAAGGACCTATATTTACCAAGGTCTCCTTTATGTTAAGCGGCATTGCTGGGGCTTTTTTACCAAAATACAGTTCTAAAGTTTCCTCAAGTTGGTTAAGAGAGTCTTTTAGTTTCATATATCCAATAATACTTTAAGATTCCACCCTATGCAATGGGCTATATAATTATCTTGTATACACATACTATTTATGCTATAGTTTCCCTTATGGCAAAAAGTGCGCTCATAACAGGAATATTAGGTCAAGACGGCCCTTACCTTGCAAAACTTCTTCTAGAAAAAGGATATAAGGTCTACGGAGTGACTCGACGCTATTCAAACCCAAATTTTGACAACTTAGAATATCTTGGCATACATGGTAAGGTTCAATATGTGGAGGGCGATATGACGGATGAGTCTTCACTCATGAATCTGGTTAAATCTCTGCGACCTAATGAAATCTATAACCTAGCTGCGCAATCTTTTGTTGGTTCATCATGGGATCTTGCAAAGATGACGACTGAGGTAAATTCGCTTGGTGTACTCTTTCTCTTAAATGCTATTAAGTATTTTTCACCAACAACAAAATTTTATCAAGCATCCACCTCTGAAATGTATGGCATCAGTCATGATAATGGTATTCAGACAGACGATACTCCATTTCACCCACGAAGTCCTTATGGTGTGTCAAAGATCTATGCCTATTGGATGACTATTAACTTCCGAGAGTCTTTTGGACTTTATACAGCTAACGGTATTTTATTTAATCACGAGTCCCCTATTCGAGGCATTCAGTTTGTGACGCGAAAAATTACTGATGGTGTTGCCCGAATTAAGCTTGGACTTGCAGAAGAGCTACGACTAGGAAATATGGACGCACGACGTGACTGGGGCTTCGCTGGCGACTACGTAGAAGCCATGTATCTTATGTTGCAACAAGAAGAACCTGGTGATTACATTGTAGGAACCGGAGAGAATCACAGTGTTAAAGAATTCGCAGAAGCAGCATTCAAGCATGTGGGAATTGATAACTGGCAAGACTATGTAAAACAAGATCCTCGCTTTATGCGACCTGCCGAAGTTCCAGATCTTCGAAGTAATCCATCACGAACAATGGAAAAGTTAGGCTGGAAACCTAAGGTTTCATTTGAAGAACTTGTAGGCATGATGGTTGACGCTGATATGAAAAGACTTGAAGGTTCAAAATAGCATGCAGATTCAGAGAATCTACGATCAATACACAATCCCCCCGATTCTTCAAATGCATATGTATAGTGTCGCTGCTCTTGGTTCTTATATTGCTAGTTCGATAAAAGACCCCTCTTTAGGAGTAGACAACGATATTATTACAGAAGCCTTACTCCTGCATGACATGGGTAATATTGTTAAGTTTGATTTAAGCAAACCAGGCCTTCTTAAGGCTAATGAATTAGATTATTGGAGAAAGATTCAGATGGAATTTATTAAGAAGTATGGTGGAGACGATCATGAAGCAACAACGCGGATTCTAAATGAATTAGGAATATCAGATAAGATTATTCACTTCATGAACCTGACAAAAGATACGGCTCGTGCCCTTTCTGAGTTGGCGGTCGACTTAAATTTTGCAATTATGTTTTATTCTGATTTTCGTGTGGGTCCGTATGGCATTATGTCTCTCGATGCAAGGATTGATGATTTGTTAGTTAGGTATAAGGATCGCAAGGAACACTTTTGGTCGCAAAAAGAAAAGGCTGAACATATGAGAATAGTAATGAAAAAAACTGAAGAAGAATTACAAAAACATTGCTCAATTTCAGTCAAGGATATTCAGGATGCTGATGTGGCTACTATTTTGCCGGCTCTTTCTTCTTATCAAGTCGGTCTAAGCCGAGAATCTTAACGCCGACATATACGACCATTGAGACTATGATGAAGTCAATGATTGTATTAGTGAAATGACCCCACATGATTTTCGCAGAACCAATTTCGATGTATGCATTACCAAGCTCATCTGCTGCGCCAAGCGCAATACCCACAAGAGGATTAATAATGTCTTGAACAAGTGCAGCTACAAGTTTTGTTACAGCTCCACCAAGAATAAAACCGATAGCGAGCCCAACAACCCCCTGTTCACGAACGAATGTTAAAAAGTTAAATAGTTGACTGTTAACTGCTTTTTTCATAGCGTATATTATACCATTCGATTGAAGCATCCTGCTTCATAAAGGAAAGTTGTCTTTTTGCATATTGGACTTCTGCAGTAAGCCATTTTTCGGTTGCCTCCTCCAGTGATGCTTTCCCTTCTACATGTGATATTAGCTCCTTATAACCAATGGTTTGTAGTCCTGGATCTTTTTCGGTATATCCCTCAGCAAGGAGGTTATTAACTTCTTGTAATGCACCGTCGACAAGGCGCTGTTGAATTCTCTTTTCTATCGTTTGCCGACAATCCTTATCAGTAGAAAACCTAAGACCAATTTTCTTTTCTACTTCAATACCCTCTTCTTTAACCTGTTCGGAGGGGCTTTGCTTTGGCGACATAGCTATTTCTATTTTTCGAATAAGTCGTCTTGGGTTTGCTTGATCTGATGGGTTCATCGATAAAAATAATTCGGCGTCTAGGTTTTTAAGCTCTTCTTGAAGATCTGAAACCGATGCGTCTTCAAGCTTCTTGCGAAGTTCCCATTGTGGTCCAACAGCGAAATCGAATGGTGCTACAAGGTGCTTTATATATAGGTACGTGCCACCAACAATTATAGGAACAGACGATTCGGGTATAGTATTTCTCAAGATGTAAGATACAGCTAGCTTATAGTCGTGGGATGAAAAATATGTATCAGGATTTATAAAATCATATCCCCAGACCTTAATATCATCTAGAGTATAGTATCCTATTTCGGCTATACGACCAGAATCTAAACGAAGCTCATATACTTTATGAAAAGTCGCAGGTCCTATGTCTTTACCCGTAATTATATCGAGCTTTTTGTACACCGATCGTGCATCAGCGCTTATCAATTCTCCATTAATTTTTTTTGCTTCCACTAATGCGCGTTTTGTTTTCCCAGTTCCTGTTTGTCCAGTTATAATAATTGCCTTTTGCATACTTGTATTATACGATGGAAATTATTAAAGCTCATAGTTATACGTACATAGCAACAAGAAAACAATAGTCATTGTTACAGATAGCTATGCCGGTATGAAAGAAGGCGTAAACCTTAGAAAATAATATCCGAATCAAAAAACTATGAGATATATGGTGATAATTGAAGGTTTGAGTCTTCAGAAAACGCTTGGTCAATATTAGGATTAGACAGTTACAATAGGCCAAAGCGTCAAAAGCCATTATTTAGCAGACAAATTAACACACTGCTAATTTATGTCAATTTTAGAGCTCTTCTTTCAGTCGAATAAGTGAGGTGGAAACAATTTATTTCCGTTCGTAATAATAGTGAATATACTGTCATAGAAACCCAAAGCTTAAAACTAAGAAAGTTAGCAAAGATTTAAACCGTTTGCTAATTCCTGGTCTATATCTATCATCTTAGCCTCATGTTCGGGAGTATCGAGTGCGAGAAGCATTCCTTGTGATATCTTTCCCATCATCGGTCGAGGCGCTAAATTTGCTAAGAAGAGCGACTTCTTTCCTTTAAGTTCTTCACAGGTATACCACTTTGCGATGCCAGATAAAATGGTGACAAGTCCATACTCTTCACCTAAGTCTACAGTAAGCTCAAGAAGCTTCTCAGAACCTTCAACAGGCTTAGCTTCAGTAATCTGGCCAACGCGCACGTCAAGCTGCGCGAATGTTTCATAGGAGATTTCTGGCTTCTTCATCTTAATATTTTTCGAAGTACAAAGTAATTGTAGAGGTTATTGTTTGTGATCCTGGCTCAATCTGTGGTTCGCTTATTTCTCTAGCATCAGCAGACATTGCTTTTTGGTAATAAGGAATTGCACCTCCATTATTTACTTCAACAATATTGGTAATCTTCCCAAGTCTAATGCCTAATTGCTTTGCGAGTTTTTGTGCTTGCTCTTTTGCGTTCTTAATTGCCTCTTCTCTTGCTTGCTCACGGAGCTTGTCTGGACTCTCTATTGAGAAGTTGACTCCGTGGACTTCGTTGGCGCCTGCTGCAGTAGCGCGCGTTACGATGTCGGAAACTTTATCAATCTGAGAAGTTTGAATTGTAACGCTGACGTTGCCACTATAGCTCGAGATTTTTGTTTGTGACTCTGGTGAATATGAAGGATAGATTGAATAGTTAGATGTTTTTATGTCTGCCTTTGGGATTTTGATTTCATCCATCGAGGCGATGATTTTATTGTTGACTTCGTTTATACGTGCTTCTGCATCTGCTACTGTCGGAACATTAGTTACTGAGATGCCAACGGTTACTGTTGCGGTATCGGGAACTGCTTCAATTTTTCCTTCGCCGACGACTGAAAGTTCTGATGATCGAGGAGAAGTGCGCACATCGAGTGGATATGAGATGTTGAGTTCTTTAACAAGAAGGAGGCCGACGATCGTAATCGCTACAAGTGCGGCGTACGTTTGGACCAGCTTCTTATCCATATCATAAGTATAGCACACTCAATTAACACTAATGCGTTTTATGTTTGAGCTAAGTGAATTTATCAAGACATAGCAAGATATGTTTGCTATATCGGAAAGTTCTAAAGGAGGAATGGATTTGTCATCTTGTGAGCCTATAAGGACAACTTCATCATACATAGCAATGTTTTTTATCGCTGTTACATCAATGATTATCGAGGACATGGTTATTCCAAGTACGCGACAGCGGGTTCCTTGGACAAGCACATCTGCCTTACCAGCAAGTTGTACGGGATAGCCATGAGCATATCCTATTGGCAACAGTGCGATTCGCATTTTCTTAAACGCAGTAAACTTATTCTTGTAGAGTATGGAATCACCTTTTCGTAGTTGTCTTATTTGGCATACCTTACTTTTAAGACTAAATATTGGAGAAATAGAAATCTTTTGTTCACTTTCTGATTCTTTATCTGGATAAATGCCATACAGGAGTATGCCAATGCGCAACATAGATGAATCTTTAATTGGTAAGCTGACTAAAGATTGACTACTTGCATAACTGATGTATCCTGAGGGAATTTTTCTTTTAAGTAATGCAGTCTTTAATTTCTTAAGCTTCGCGATTTGCGCTTTGTCTGCATCGGTTTCTAACAGTGTTGTACAAAGCGCTTCTATTCTTATACCGGAGTCATTTAATTTTTGAGCAATTATTATCGTCTCTTTTTCTGATAGACCCCAACGGTTTAATCCGGTGTTAACTTTTAAGTAGACATTTTTTTCTATAGAGGCCAGATCCTCTTCTGCACTCATGATGACAGGAGTAATATTCTTGCCTTTAAGTTCTTCGAATTCTGCAGATGTTCTTGGAGAAAAATTAACAATCGTTATTTTCTTGCTCATTTTTCTAAGCACAAGAGCATCGTGTGCATCATATACGCCAAAGATTCTGACTCCTTCAGAAATTAATGTTTTTGCAATGATTTCTATTCCAGTGCCGTATGCGTTGCATTTAATCATCGCCATAAGAGGATTATTAGGTGCGAGCGATCTTATGGCACTTAGATTTTCTCGAAGTTTCCTTCGATCAATTTCTATCCATACTGGATAACAGGTTTGATTCGCTTTAATTTTTTTCATATTGATCGGTAATTAGCTCCCGTATCGGGGAAAATAGTAACGACAGAGCACAATTCCCCTCTTTCAGTTTTTTCCTCAAATATTTTTCGAGCCGCAATGTATGCAGCTCCGCTACTTATACCAACATCTTGGCCGCGGAGCTGTAAACTTCTAGTTGCTTCAACAGCATCTTGTGGCAAAACTTGGATAACGCGGTCAATAAGATCCATTTGTAATAATTCAGCAGCAGCTGGTTGCAATCCAGAAATACCAATACCGGGAATATCATCAACAGCTCGGTCTCCGACTTCAAAAACAACTTTTCCAACACCACCATCTTTTCTTTGATATGCCCTGATTGTTCTTCCTGTTTCTTGGCGATATCTTTCAAGAAAGGCGCGTCTCTCCTCATTAGTTCCGTCTTTTACCGAAAGACTTCTTAAATGAAAATCAAGAAGCGATAGATCATCCTCAACAGCGGTTATATCTACACGAGTAGGAATTACCCCTTCATTAAAGCGCTTTCTAAAATATATGCTGTTGCCAAACACTGTCATGCCGGTCCCAAATCCAGCCACAACGTCGGTTACCCTCCCCTGCGTCTGTTCCCAAATTTCTGCAGGTAATGTTTGACCGATTCCAAGAAGCGCGAGCGGGCTATTGTGTTGATCGAGAAATGCATAGCCTTCTTGCTCGTAGGCTTCTGTTGCCTGGCGTCTTTCGTCTCGCGTTGTGCTTTGTCGCACAACGTCTGCACCCAGTGCTTCAAGAGTAGTGACAATTCCTTCTGGAGCTGTTGCAAGAAGTGACACAACAAGAGGAATGCCTTCAGCAGCACACATAGCTGATAGTGCGAGAGCAAAATTTCCTCCAGAGTTAACGACAATTCCTTTGTTTAATCTTGTATTGTTTTTCATATAGTCTCGCAACATGTAGAGCGCTGTACGTGCCTTTATGCTCCCTGTTGGATTTGCACCTTCAATTTTTCCATAAAGTGTATTACCGTCTTTCTCGTCTAAAAGAACTAATGGCGTACTTCCGATTGTTTGTTCCATATCCATAAGAGATATGGCTCGCAATTGAGTATCAGTTTTTGGATCGTGTTGTGTGCGTTCTATTAATTCATTCATATGTTTTAGGAACGTCGGGAGGTAGTTAAAGGATGGAATCAAGATGCACGCATCTTGGGGTATAACCCATTCCCTAACTACCTCCCTGGTTGGCTCAGCCTAGATCAACGCGATGGTGTTGAGCATGCTGGACGTCGACGCCACTGCCATCGTCTGGTGGCCGGTCCGCGAGTGACCGGTTCGAGAGTGACGGCTGTGCCGCTGCGACGTGCGAAACAAGGTGTAAAACACGATTGCCTCCTTTCTATCTTTGACGCTTCACCCCAGAATCGTCAAAGATGGGTTCACGTTGCCAATGGGATTCGAACCCATATTGTTAAGCTCTTCCGTTTGAGCTATGGCAACAAAAAACCCCGCCTTCGCGGGGTGTGTATTTAACAAAAAATACAATACTACCCCGCAACTGCGAGGGTATGATGACTGGTTAAAAATGTAATTATTGTAATTGCTTCCATATTAACGTATTAGTATGTTAATACATTAATACTGCTTTGTCAAGAGGTGAAATGATATAATATTCATATGGCAAACATTAGAAAATCAGTTGATACAAAATTCAAACAAGAAGAGAGCTACCATCCTAGGGATAGTAAAGAAAAAAACTTAGTAAAAGTAATCGCCTCATTAAAAGACGAAAAAATTGCAGCTGCCTTTTTAAGAGATCTTTTGACTCTCGCTGAAATTGAAGAATTTGCCAATAGGCTTGAAATAGCAAAACTTCTTCAGAAAGGTCACTCATATAAGGAGATTGCCCAGAAAACAAATGTCTCTACCACAACCGTAACACGAGTTGCTCACTGGCTCTACAATGGATGCGGTGGATACGAAACTGTCTTGTGATCTTGACTCGGACCCGAACCTGAACAGGTTGCGGTCTTGTATAATGTACATATGCAAAATGTATTCCAACCTGTTGTCTTTGGTGTAATAGAAAAAGACGGAAAATACTTAATGACCCTTCGAGACGATACGAAGTCAGAAGATGACAATGGGGAATTTCATAATATGTGGCAGTTCCCTGGCGGTGGTGTTGACTTTGGTGAACAGCTCGAAAAAGCGGTTGTTCGCGAATGTAAAGAAGAAGTTGGTCTCGATATAGTTATAGTATCTCTAATACCTTGTATTCAGACCTCTGTGCGTGGCACCTGGCAAGGCGTTTTTATTCCATATTTATGCCACGCAACAAATGAAAGTCAACAGATAGTTCTTAACGAAGAAGCAAGCGATCACGCATGGTATTCACTCGAGGAAGCAAGGACTCAAACACTCATACCAATTAATCTACGAATTCTTGAGCATATTAATAAACCAAATATATGATTCCTTTGCATGATACAAATCAACGCACCTCATTCCCTTTTGTTAACTATCTGATTATTCTTAGCAATATCTTTGTATTCTGGTTGCAGCTTACTGCGCCTGATATTGAAGCTTTTATTCTAGCGCATGGTTTTATTTCCTCGAGATTTTCTTTAGTTGATCCTTCTACGTGGTTTCAGATTATTTCATCGATGTGGATGCATGGTGGGTTCCTCCACATTATTTTTAACATGTGGTTCCTGCATATCTTTGGTGATAACGTTGAAGATAGAGTTGGACATATTCGCTATCTCTTTTTTTACATCGTCTTTGGTATCTTTGCTGTGGCTGCACAGTATCTTATAGATCCAACAAGTTCCATACCCCTTATTGGCGCTTCT
>CAZTOA010000026.1:12091-12636 GCA_964614975.1 uncultured Gammaproteobacteria bacterium
TTCTGGTGCGATTGCAGGGGTAACGGGAGCATACCTCCATATGTTTAAAGATGCGAGGATTGTTGCCCTCGTTCCTTCATTTTTTGGACTTATGCATAGAATCGTGCTTCCGTCATGGATATTTTTAGGATATTGGTTTGTGCTGCAGGTAATTAGTGGTGTCGGAAGTCTCTCGAGCATTGATGTGAATGGTGGAGGTGTGGCTTTCTTTGCACATATTGGTGGGTTTGTAGCAGGATACGTCCTGGCTATTTTTTTTGCACCTAAGCAAGCTCCAGAAGAAGGAAAATACGAGAAACTTTCACGACTTTATAATTAAAGAGCTTAATGTATGGATACAGAGGGCGTCATAAAACCCGAAGATATTGCGGTAACAATTCGATCAGATGAGATAAGTCCTCAAGTGGACACGACCTATTTAAATTCAGGCGACAGAGACATTGAAGAAAGAAAAGATGCCTGGGTGCGGCTATATCTTCCTGAAGATGCCAGTAATATTGAGGGTAATTACTATAGTAGCTTACAGATAACTGATCGGCTTTATA
>CAZTOA010000027.1:0-12302 GCA_964614975.1 uncultured Gammaproteobacteria bacterium
CGCCACGACGCTCGCGCTGCTCGATAGCAAAAATGCAAAAGTATATCTCTTAAATCTCGCAAAGAAATCAGTAGTTACCCGCAAAGATGGCAAGATGGGAGATGGGGATTTTGTTGCTTTGCATCAAGATGAACCGTATGTTTTAAGTAGTGCTGACGGCGTTTTTAGAACAACAAAAGAAAAGACTGAGGTTTTGATTGAAAAGGATGAAGAATGGGGAAGTATTAAGGATATGTGGATGTATAACGGCAATATTTATATGGTCGATGCAGGGAAAGATGAAATTTACAAATATCTTGTTGCTGAGGGCGGTTATTCGGCAAAGAATTCGTACGTCAAATCAGGGCAAGCTGATCTGGCGAAAGCCACTGCAATGGCAATAGATAAATCGGTATACGTAATTAATGGGTCACGGATCTTGAAGTACGAATCAGGAAATAGTGTAGATTTTTCAGTGAAGATTCCTGGGGGTGACGACATTTTGTTCGACGATATTTTTACGAGTGAGGATATCGATAATGTGTACTTGTTGGATAAGGAATCGAAGAAGATTTTTGTTGTTTCGAAAGAAGGAGAATTTCTGAAACAAGTCACTGCATCAGCGATTGGAAGTACAACGGATTTTGTGGTTGATCAAACTGAAGGAATTTTGCTTCTTGTGAAAGATAAGATTGTAAAAATTGTTGAGTAATAAGAAGTAGTAAAACTCGCGATTTACTTATCTTAATTTCTAAACCATTCGATTGAATTTTCAGGTACAGGTATTTGGTACTTTGACTCATCGTCATCCTCAATACTCTTCATAATAAGGTGGCGAATATATTCCGACATAGTCACTCCCACTGCTTCAGCTTTGATGAGCAAGTACTCTTTAAGCTGCACACTCATATTCACTTTTACTTGTGTTTGTGAAAGCTTGCTTCCCATAGGTCCTTAATTATACCCCTACTAATGGGTCAAATTAAGGACCTTTTTGAAAGTCTTGCATTTCAACTATATAAGTAGTATCGGGTTTGGAGAAGATTAGGCGTGAGATGCGGCATGGGGAATTCCCAAGTCGAAGCGCATCTCACGTGGCTCTCCTTCGCTGAGAGTGCTGCGCCGGGCTATTGCGGAATAGGGCCTGTGGTTACGGCGTTGACAGCCAAGTAGACAAGTAGTGCAAGCCCTATCGCTACAGCCATCAAGCCGATGAATCCTAAACCGCGTTCGGTACGTTGATGTCGTTCATCCTCGTCTTCATCAGGCCAAGGCATCAGATCACAACCTAAATCTAGGTTCGCCGAGGGTTTGTGGAACGAATTTCCTCCTTTCCTGTCAACGAACTGCGCGGCGGACTTTTGCAACAGTCATATTATACCACTCAAGCTCGTTATCTTATTTTACTGTCACCGATTTGGCAAGATTTCTTGGCTTATCAGGATCGGCTCCGCGACCAATGGCGCAGTAGTAGCCAAGGAGCTGTCCAACGATTATGTTGCCCAAGATTGTTAACGATCCTAAATCGGGTGTAACAATGGTTGTATCAAATTCTGATGCTTCAAAAGGCGAGATACCAATGATATAGCCACCACGTGCTTTTACTTCTGCGGCAGAGGCACGAACTTCACTCTCATAGCCATCATTAGCTCCTAAAACGACACATGGTGTGTCTTTATCAATAAGAGCGATGACGCCATGCTTAAGTTCGCCAGATGAGAAGGCCTCGCCATGGATATAGCTCGCCTCTTTTACTTTTAGAGAACATTCCATAGCTGCAGGATATTGCAGATCCTTTCCAAGAAAATATATATGTTCGTTTGTATAGACATCTGCAGCGAGTTGGGATATCTGATCTATTGTGTCTTTCGTAAGCCATGATTTAAGCTTTTTGCCGGCCTCGATAACTTTATCAGTCAAGTCGACGGGTTGATCTCCACAAAGCCCTGCAAGTCTATACATTGTTGCCAACTGTGCGGTAAAAGCTTTCGTCGAAACAACGGCAATTTCTGGACCGCTTCCGACCATGAGAGCAACATTGGTTATGCGCTCAAGGGTTGATCCTCGTGCATTGATCACTGAAATGATTTTTGCACCTTTGCTTTTAGCTTTTTTAACAGCCAAAAGCGTATCTGCTGTTTCACCACTTTGTGATATTGCGATAAGTACTGTGTGTTCATCAGCAAACTCGATTGTCGAGTTCGATTCATATGCCCCGCACATTTCAGAAGCAACGCCATGCTGTGCGAGCAAATATTTTGTGATTAGTGCGCAAAAACCAGCTGATCCGCAGGCGGTAATAATAACTTTGCGCGCATTTCTAACAAGATTTGCTGCTTCTTGCAGCTCATCCTTATTGAGTTGTGCAGTTTTAGGTATTGTAGTTAGTTGTTCCATGATCTCTTTGAGGAGATAGTGGGGGTAGCCACCTTTTTGTGCCTCTTCAGCTTCCCAATCAATAGTAGTTGGCTCGATCGGAAGAGTTTTTCCTGAAGCGACTTCAAAGACTTCGTAGCCTTTGGCACTTATTATCGCTCCTTGACCATCATCAAGAAAAATAACGTCTTTTGTATATGGTAGAAAGGCAGTCACATCAGATCCAATGAAATATTCATCTTTTCCGATGCCAACGATAACAGGCGATCCATCACGGCATACGCCAATTTCACCGGTTGCAAGATTAAGAACGCACATTGCGTTAGAGCCAACGAGCATGCTAAAGGTTTTGCAAAGTGCGGACTTAAAATCAAGGGCACGCATATTTTTCTCAATGAGATGCGCAATTACCTCTGTGTCAGTCTCAGAAACAAAAATATTGCCGTCGGCAATAAGCTCTGCCTTTAACTCCTGATAATTTTCCACAATGCCGTTATGAACGACGGCGATAGTTTTATCTGCAGTTAAATGCGGATGCGCATTTAACTGCGTGACGCCCCCATGGGTCGCCCAACGCGTATGTCCAATGCCAATATGGCTGTTGGGCAGCGTTGTTTCGGCGTCACCAATCTTACCAATCTCTTTTTCAACGGCGATTTTTTCGCCTTTGCCCACAGCAATACCCCAACTATCATAGCCGCGATATTCTAATGTTTTTAATCCTTCGAGTATCATTTTCGGACTATCTTGACGATCTCCAACGTATGCAAAAATTCCACACATAATAGCAAAAGTTAAATTAATAATGATCGAAATAATAAAGAATATGGTTTTTCAACCATCTCATATGAAGTTAAAGCGGTACGCTGTATATAGGCTTCCGAATCCTTTCAGTTACCTGAAAGCTTTAAAAGCTTACTTAAGGTCGACAGCTTGATTTCGACCTGAGGGCACCCGCAGATGTTTCGCTAACCCTCTCCTCGTATCCCTTTCATCTTGCGATGAAGTCGGGCCACACGCTTTAAAAGTTTATTTCACCCAGACGTATTGTCAGGGAACGATTAATGTCTACCGTAGCTATATTATAGGTTGGAAGGAGAAGTAAGTCAATTAATAGGGGGAATTTGTTGGCTGTGGATCAATGGGAATAATAGGGCCAGAAGATGTCGGCTGAGGTCTTGGTGCTGGCGTGGCTGTCGGATAGTATCTTCCTGTTGGATAATTTGTTGGGTATGGTCGTGGTGTTGAAGTTGGTGCTGGTGTACCTGTCGGTTCATTGCCAAACACTGGTGTAGGAGTGATTGTTGGTCTTGGGCATTTTGACACTTCAGTACAACAGGCAGTGTGTTTTCTTCTTAGATTGTAATATTCGTCTCTGATGGCAATAAATTTGATACAACTCTGTGAAGTAGGACCAGACTCGCACATGCTTCTCTCAAGCTCCTTTATGTATCCCATGATTTGAGCATCTTTTTCATAGTCTACCTTACACATTGGCTCATCAGGTGCTATTTCGTCTGCGAGAGGAGCTGTATTGATCTGTGTTTCAGTAGTTCCGACTTGTTTGGAGACGGTTATTAGGAGATAGGTGAGAAGAGTTAAGAATCCAACTATTGCGAAAATTGCCCATTTGCTTCTCAATAAGCTGGTGTGGAGATTTTTCACATGAGCTTCGTTTTCCATTATCTATCTAGAATAGAACATTTATAAGACGTTTGCAAGCTGACCGACAACATCAACAACCCGGTTTGAATAACCCCATTCGTTGTCATACCATCCGTAACATTTTACAAAAGTCCCGTTTAGAACTGCAGTATAATGTGGATCGAATGTGCAAGACGCTGAAGCTCCAATGTAATCAGCAGAAACGAGCTCGTCTTCTGCATAGTCGAGAATATTTTTTAGATCACCATCAGCATGTTTTTTAAAGGCCGCATTAATCTCATCAACAGTGACAGGTTTTTTTAAGACGGCAGTTATATCGGTAATCGAACCAGTTGGAGTAGGTACGCGGAAGGCCATGCCGCCCATATGGTCGGCATGCAGGTCAGTTACTTTGCATACTGCGTCAGATGCTCCTGTTGTTGTCGGAATAATCGAGACAGCCGCTGCGCGGCTGCGAGTAAACTTATCTGCAGGATTATCGACCAACATCTGCGAGCTCGTATATGCATGGATTGTCGAAATAAACGAGGTCTCTACCCCAAATTCATCCTGCAAGATTTTCATCATAACTGCTGCGCAATTTGTTGTACATGATGCGTTCGAGATAATATCTGCGCCCTGCCAATCGAACGCATCGCTATTAACCCCCATGACAACATGGGGAATAGTTTCATCTTTCGCGGGAACCGTTAGAATAACTTTTTTTACCGTCCCGCGCAGATGCTTTTTTAAATCTTCTCTTGTCTTAAAAACGCCGGTACAATCGATAATGACTTCTGCTCCGGTCTCTTCCCAAGGGATTTCTTCTGGATTGCGAATATTGTAGGCTTTTATGAAGCGCCCATTAAGCGATATACCATCTTCAACTTTTTTTACGGGTTTATTAAATGTTCGATATATTGAATCGTATTTAAGAGAATATGCGAGTTGTTCCGGAGTGGTTTTAGAAGTATTAACGGCGACTAATTCGAAGAAATCCTTTTCTGAAGCTATGCGAGCAATTGCTCTTCCAATGCGACCAAATCCGTTTAAACCCACCTTAATCTTCTTCATAAGAAGATTATATATTATTCTGCGGCGGGTTTTTCTTCGTCTGCTTTATCGGCACTCTCGGCAGGAGCTTCTCCTCCAGCTGGAGCTTCGGCACCTTCACCTTCAGCTGCTTCACCTTCGCCCTCAACAATTGCGGCGTCAGTTTCTGGCTCAAGTGATTCTTCTTTATGTTCTGCTATGCGGATGATCACTGTTTCTGCTTCATCAGTGATTGTGTAGTTACCAGCTTTCTTCAAGTCAGAAACTTTTACTTCATCACCAATTTCTTTAAGATCAGAAATATCAACTTCGATCTCTTGTGGCATATCGGTTGGAAGTGCTTCGACATAGAGTGAATTGACAAGAGTCATCATGTCACCCTTATTTTGTGCGACTGCTTCAGATTCACCAACGACAATAACAGGAACTTGGGCCTCTAATTTAATACTAAGATTGACCTTTTTAAATTCTGCATGAATAAATACATCTGTTACAGGATCGGTCTGGACATTTTGAATCATTGAAGGAATTTCTTCTTTATCAACTCCAAGGTATATTACTTGTGTAAGTCCAGCTGCTTGGAGAGCTTTCTTAAAAGCCTTACCATCAATTTGGATTGACATCGAGGCTAAATCTTTTCCATATACGTTTGCTGGAAGTTTTCCTTCGGCGCGAACGTTTCTAGCTTTTTTTCCAAGTCGATCTCTTTTTTCGACGGTGAGTAAAATTTTGTCGTGGGTTTTCTTAGTGTCTTTAGCTGTCATAGTTTTTTATTCTTTTATAAATTGCAAGACAAATATTTTGTCTGTCGATAAGGAGCTATTGTAGCCTACCGCATTGTTTTTTGCAAGGCTCTTAAAGTTTTGGTCAGTAATAAACATATTGTCCGGAAAATACACCTCAAATGTGAAATCACTATTAAATGCACCAATTTGTTTTTGTATGACTACTTGGTACGTATTCTGCCCGGTAACGGCTTTTGGCTTTAAAGAATAAGTGACATTTACATACGAAGACGAAGTTGGCTGAACCTCGATAAGCATACCTAAGATCTTAAAAAAGCCAGATTTAGTCTCGTCGTAGTCTTCAATTTCGATGCCGTCAATATCAATATTTTCAATTTCAGCGTCGTTAGGAAGGTAAAGTTGGAAGTAATTTGTATATTTCCCACCCGGGAATTGATCGGCTGCCGATTTATTTGTAAATGTAACTGTAAGTTCATTTTTTACGGAGCCGTTACGGTCAAATCGGGAAGTTAAATGCATAAACTTACTCACAAAATAATTTGCTTTATTTACGCCGAGGTTTGCATCGACTGGGAATATATGGTTAATGATGCAATTGTCCTGCTCCGTTGCACATTGTGGATAGACCGTTTGGCCAGACCAATGAAGTCGCTCAATATCTTTTTGGAATGCGGCGTCTTTCATAAACATTACAGCATGCTTTTCATCAAAACTTTTGCGGAGACCCTTTGCAAGCAAAGCTGGCGACGCGTCTTCTAGTTTTAAGAAAAGCATTTTTCCAATTGAAGAAAGATAGTTTTTCTTTTGTTTTGAGCCAGGGAAAAAGTCCTTTTCTGTTTGAGCCTGTGTTTTTAAGTAGAAATTATCTTTATTTATGGTTTCTTCGAAATCTGGAACATACACATCCCCGAAAGCTTCGAGAATATATGTCATAGCGGTTGTGGTAATGCCGAGCGCACCGTCAAACTTCCCTATTTGGAGCTCGTTATTAAGAAAATATTCAGCGGTTTTTACATTTTGTTCAAAGTCTGGGCTAAAATTTGAATCGCGCAGAAACCAATGGGGTTGTCCAAGATGCAGTCTTATAGCCTTGGGAGGCTCTATGTGGGCAATCAGTTGACCATCTGCATCATATACGTCATAAATCTTAAAGTCTTTTAATGAATAGTGGTCGAATGAAACATGCGCAAAAGATCCAATAAACCCGCCGCCAGGCCTTATTTCCATATTGTTATAGAAGAAAATAATGTAGCTTTTTGTCCCATCTTTTGCGAGAAGTGAATCTGCATGTGTCATAAGAACACGCGCAGTTTCTAGGTAATTATGAATGTCACTAAAGCGCGCCTGGATTTTCTTTATTTTTTCGTTTTCAAAAGTAAGCGTGTCCTTTATTGATCCTGAGGATCTATACAAAATCTCTATTTCTTCATTTATGCGTGTTATCTGACTTTCCATAGTTGCGATATCTTCAGGGGTTTTCTGAGTTTTAAGTAGCAGTGTAAATAGAGTTCGCGCATCATCTTTTGCGACGAGCGCTGTTTCTGCGAACTCATAGCCATTTTTTTGTACTTGAATAAGATTTTCTGGGGTGAGTGTAAAAAACAGAAACGACAGTAATGGCCTCGATACAGCATACGAACCCTCCGTGAGTCTTAAGAACGGCTTTCCTTGTTTGAGTAGCTTTTGTGCTTTTACGATTTGTTGGTTTTCTAAAGCTTGACCAGCTTTATACAAAAAAAATCCGGATATCCCCATCGGAATGACGAAGAATGTTTCAATAAAAAATATTAATACTAGCGCTGCGACAATCCACCGCGCCCTTGTCATTTTCGGTAGAGTAAACGTAAAATGCTTTTTCTTCTCAACCTTAGGCTTCGTTTTTAAGGTTTTTTCTAAGTTCAATCCTTTTTCTCTCGAAGTTGTTGTGGCAAACCAAATTATTTTGTCTATATATTCGCTATGAGCTTCGTCAGGATCGATATTAATGACTTTTAAACTTGTGAATTCATCTGTTCGTGCAAGATCAACCAAATTATTAAACGTGCTTGTTTCGTGTGTGATAACAACAATATTTTGATGTCTATTGGCTAAATGTTTAAAGAATGAACGCCCAAATTGCCTATCGTAGAAAATAAATACGTATGTGTAGGGTTTTAAACTTTCTGGAAGTTCTTCGACCTCATTAATAGAAGTACCAAAACGCTTAAGATGATCTGCTAAAGCAGTAAGAGCTGGAGTTTGTTTTGTGCGTACAAAAAGAGCCAATGGTCCATCAGATTGTTCTTCGGTGACAAAATACATAGTTTAAGTATAATATGTAGAACATATGGCACAAATAGTACCCCTTTCATCATATCAGGCTTTGCCAGGAAAGACCGTTGCGATAAGCGGTTGCTTCGATATTCTCCACATTGGTCACATTCGTTTTATAGAAGCTGCACGCAAGAAGGGCGACCTTCTTGTGGTCTTGCTCGAGAGTGATGATTTCATAGCTAAGTATAAAATGCGTAAACCATTTCATAATCAAGCAGAACGCGCCGAACTTTTGAGCCACATCAGAGAAGTAGACGTTGTTGTGTTGCTCCCCTTTATGACCAAAGAATTAATGTATCTGGATATGTGGAAAAAAATATCACCAGTAATTATTGCGCTTACTGCGGGCGACACATATCTTAACGAGAAGATCGCCCAGGGGACAGAAGTAGGTGCTAAAGTTGTCGAAGTCACACCCTTGATTAAAGGAAAATCGACGACCCTTGCACTCACCTTCAATCCTATTAGAAGTGTTCTCGATTAGATTAAAAAGGCAACATGCCTTTTGACTTCGCAATGAAAACTCCAGCCTGAAGTATAAATAAAACTGCGATAAGAATGAGGGTTTTAATAATGCCTCGCTTTGTAATGCGAGCTTCCTCTCTATCTTCTGCGGACAAGGTCATACCTGGAGTAATTTTTTCTGAAGATACTTTTGTTACAACTTGATCACTTTCCGATTTCTTAACTACTTTGAGTGAAGCTTTAACTTTCTGTTTTCGTGTTTTTCGTGCCATGCATCTATTCTAACACACAGAATTTCATTGACACCCAACCTGAAACCGTATACAATGACTTTCATTATGACACTCCTTTACGGTGCATTGGGACTGGCTTTTCTTTGGTTGGCAACACTGAGCTTTTTCTTATTTCGTGCGGTGCGCCACTATAAAAAACTCTCAGATCGCACCGGCTCAAAAAGCATTGATGCAATACTCGATAATATCCTCGATCAACATGTTTCAAATGAAAAAGACATTACTCTTTTAAAAGACGGCCTTGTGACGCTAGAAACCCAAGCAAAAAAACATTTGCAGCGCGTTGGATTTGTGAAGTTCAATCCCTTTGATCGCGCTGGTGGAGAACAGAGCTTTGTGCTGGCACTTCTTGATAGTAACAATACAGGAATAGTAAAAACTTTTATGTATACACGCGAAGGTGTTAGAATCTACGTTAAACAAGTTCTCCTTGGAAAACCCGTAGAATATGAGCTTTCTGATGAGGAGAAAGAAGCCATCAGGCTGGCCCAGTAAAACTTATTGTTGAAAATTATTAAACATTTTTATACCATTCAACCATGAACAAAAAATTTGTTTTTGTCGCAGCGTTCCTCACTTATTGTATCTCCCTTTATTTTTCATACAGTTTCTTCTCTGGTAATTCTTCAACTGGAAGCTTAAGAATAATGAATCAAGGAGGTTCCGATAAAGTTGATGTGTCACAGCCTGTGGCGGATGGCGAAGAACAAATTCCAGGGAAGCTAACAGAAGAGTGCCCGATGAATGGCCAAAAATTGACAGAAACCCATAAAAAGAGATGGGAAGCTCGACGTCCTATGGGTATTATGATTGAAAATCACCTTGAAGCACGACCACAATCTGGTCTTACGTCTGCTGATGTAGTCTATGAGTTTGTCGCCGAAGGCGGCATCACACGCTTCTTAACGATTTTCTATTGTAAAGATGCGCGTTATGTAGGTCCTGTGCGATCTGCGCGCGTATATTTCGTTGAAATGGTGCGCGCATATGGTAATAATCCACTTTACGTACACGTAGGTGGAGCAAATCATCCCGGAAAAGCTGATGCTTTAGGAATGATTTCAAAACTAAAATGGTCAGGATACAATGATTTGAATCAATTTTCCGTTCCATTTCCAATCTTTGCCCGTGATTACGAGAGATTGCCTGGAGTTGCTACAGAGCATACGATGTACTCTTCAACACAGAAACTCTGGAAGTATGCTGCTGACAAAAGAAAACTTACTGACGAAGATGAAGACGGCGTAAAGTGGGATGAAGATTTTGAACCCTGGGAGTTCCAAGACGGGAAAGCCTCTAGTAGTCCCACTGCCTCAAAAATCTCTTATGACTATTGGGAAGGTCGCTCAGACTATGCAGTAAGTTGGAATTATGATGTGGCTACAAATACATATAAAAGATTCCAAAACGGCAAGCCGCATGAAGACAAAAACAACAAAAAACAGCTATATGCTTTCAATGTAGTTGTTGCTTCAATGAAAGAATCTCCTGCAAATGACGGCTACGAAGGAGGACATCTGTTATATAAGACATTAGGTTCAGGAAAAGCAGTTGTATTCCAAAATGGTGAAGCCATTGAGGGTACATGGAAAAAACCCAAAGAAGAAGATATGATTCGTTTTTTTGATAAATCCGGTAAAGAAATAAAACTCGTACGAGGTCTTACCTGGGTTTCAGCCATACCTGAAGGAAACGAAGTTACCTACTAAGACATATGCTGCAAGAAATTATTCCGTCTAAAACTAGACGAAAGATTTTGTCACTTTTTCTCAATAACGTTGATGAGGCGTATCATTTGCGTCGTATCGGCAGAGAAGTTGATGAAGAAATTAATGCAGTAAAAAGGGAGCTCGATATTTTAGAAAAAGCGAAGATTCTTAAAAAAGAAAAACGGTTAAATAAATCAATTTATGTCATTAATCAAAAACATCTCTACTTTGATGAGCTTCTTAAACTTCAAGCAAAACATACTACAATTGCCACAGAATTGAGAAAGAGCTCTTCGTTGTTAGGAAAGGCTTATTTTGTTGCTATGTCATTAAAGTTGCAGCGTAAAGAAGCCATAAGTGAAAGCGAAGTATATATGGTTTTTGTGGGAACAATTGTTGCAGCAGAAGTTCAAAAAATTGTGCAGGCTGCTCAATCTGAGTATCCATTTGACGTAAACTATACTATAATGCCAAAAGATGAATTCGAATATAGAAAACGAAAAAATGACCCTTTTATTTGGAAGTTTCTTAAGGAACCAAAAGTTATGCTAGTTGGTGACGAAGCCGATTTCATGGCATGAAAAAAATACCTTTTGGCGCCATATTCTTTGTAATTCTTGTTTGTGTTACGCTACTTATTGATCTTCCAACAAATAAAAAAGTTTCTTTTGCGATAGGTCCTGTTAAAGTTGATCGTGTTATTAATCCTCCAAAGATAGACTTTTCAATTGCTGGAAAAAGGTTTCAACGCGCTTTTGAGACAAAGCTTGGTCTAGATTTACGAGGAGGAAGCCATTTGTTATTTGAAGCTGATGTAAAGAATGTTCCTGCCGGAGATGTCGAAGGAGCTTTAGAATCTGCACGCAATGTTATAGAACGAAGAGTAAATTTTTATGGCGTGTCTGAACCACAAGTCCAGACAATAAAAAATAAAGATACATATCGTATTTCTGTAGATTTACCTGGTATTGAAAGCGTTGATCAGGCAATCCAACTAATTGGACAGACTGCACAACTCGAATTTAAAGAAGAAGGAACTGCATCTGCGGAACTTCAGCAAATCGCGTCCCAATCACCACAACTCGCACTTATTTTATCTCTTAATAAATCAACTGGCCTGAAAGGAACCAATGTTAAAAAGGCGACTGTAGAATTTGGACAAGGAGCGGGTCAAAATCTTGGCGCACCTTCGGTGCAACTTACTTTTGATAAAGAGGGAGAGAAACTTTTTCAAGAAATTACAAAAAGAAATGTTGGAAAACAAGTTGGTATTTTTCTTGATGACCAAATATTATCTGCCCCCAGCGTACAACAAGAGATTAGTGGGGGCACCGCAATCATTACTGGTCAATTTACATTAGAAGAAGCAAAGAGTCTTGCATTATCAATAAATTCTGGAGCGCTGCCCATTCCGATAAAGCTCATTGAGCAGCGCACAATTGGACCCAGTATAGGGCAAGAAGCAATTGAAAAAAGTATTTTTGCTGGAGGCGTTGGGTTAATTTCCGTAGTACTTTTTATGGTTCTCTATTACGGAAAATTTGGTGTTATTGCTACGATGGGACTTTTATTATATGGCCTTATCTCATTCGCCATTTTCAGAATTATTCCCATCGTCTTAACACTTCCGGGAATCGCCGGATTTATCTTATCGATAGGTATGGCAGTCGATTCTAATATTCTAATTTTCGAAAGAATCAAAGAAGAAATGCGAAAGGGGAAAC
>CAZTOA010000028.1:0-11810 GCA_964614975.1 uncultured Gammaproteobacteria bacterium
GCTCTGGATGCAATAAAAGATGCAAACGTTGCAACACTACTGGTAGCGTTTATTTTATTCAATCCCTTAAATTGGAGTTTCTTTCCACAATTCGGTCTTATTAAAGGGTTTGCGTTAACGCTTTCAATTGGCGTCTTAACAAGTCTATTTACAGGTATATTTATTACGCGACGATTACTCGAATTCTTTATTAAAAAACCATGATTAATTTTCTAAAATTCACAAAATTATATTTCGCACTTTCAATAATCATTATCTGTGTTGGATTGTTTACGCTCTTCTCAAAAGGACTTAATCTTTCAATCGACTTCACTGGCGGAAGCATGCTTGAATATTCATTCGATAAAGATATAAAAAGTGACGAAATACAAAAAATATTCAATGATAAAAAAATTGAGGTCTCATCTATCGCTACCCAAGGGCCAAGACGCGTCGTTATTCGCGCAGAAGCAATGTCCGAAACTCAAGAAGTAGATGTCCGTAATGAATTAGGTGCAAAGCAACTTCGTTTTGATTCGGTTGGCCCAGTATTGGGGCTCGAAACAATTCGTAAAACATTTTACGCATCAGTAGTTGCCGTTTTTGGCATTCTTTTATATATAAGCTTTACATTCAGAAAACTGAGTTATGGAGTCGCTGCCGTTACTGCTCTTTTACACGACTTGCTTATTCTATTTGGTATGTATGCAGTACTGGCTCGATTTGGTGCAGAAATTGACACGCTATTTATCACAGCGGTATTAACAACAATGTCATTTTCGGTTCATGACACAATTGTTATGTTTGATAAGATCCGCGAATATAAGAAAACATCAGGATTAGGAATTGATGTGTTGGCAAACAAGGCTTTAACCGAAACAATTGTTCGCTCGGTGAATAATTCTTTGACGATTATTCTAATGCTTGTACCGTTAATGTTTTTTGGTGGCGATGCGGTAAGGTTTTTTGCAGCGGCACTTTTAATCGGAACGATTACCGGAACATATTCTTCTCCTTGTATTGCGACGCCACTACTTGTATTACTCGAAAGGCGTCGAAACAGCCGCTAACTTCATGTCCGGTACATCGAACTCGGACAATACATGCTGACGTTCTACTACACCCGATCTAGGAAATGTATCTATTTTTACAACAATTGGGGTGGGTGCGGGATAGTTGGCGACAGCTTCTATCGGAGTAGTAGCTGCATCAGGATGTTGTCGTAGGGCTAAACAGAGTACGGTAACAGTGAGTGGTAGATCAAACCATAAATGCCACCTATTTGCTGGGTCCTCGTCATAGTAGCCTTCATCGGGATCATGATCTGGCATCAGCTTGTATTATACACCAGCAATTCATTTGCTATACTTTGGGCATGGATGAAGACAAATATAAGGCAGTCTGGCTTTCTTATTCGTCATTGAGCGATTTTACTGCGTGTCCTCGTGCATATTATTTTGCTAATGTCTATAAAAATCCGTTAAGTGGAAAGAAAATCGCGCTAATTAATCCTTGGCTATCTTTAGGTCAAGCGGTTCATAGCACATTAGAATCGCTCTCAACTTTACCAGTCGAAGAACGATTTTCGAAATCTCTACTCGAACGTTTTGAAGAAGATTGGAAAAAAGTCACAGGAAAACAGGGAGGGTTTACATCAGAAGAACAAGAAAAAGGTTTTAAAGAAAGAGGAATTCAGATGATCGCAAAAGTAGAAGAAAATCCAGGACCGTTATTAAACAAAGCAATAAAAACAAAAGAAGATTTGCCAAATTATTGGTTTTCGAAAGAAGAAGGCATGGTTTTATGTGGAAAAATTGATTGGCTTGAATATCTTGAAGAAGAAGACGCCGTCCATATTATCGATTTTAAGACAGGGCGTCGCACAGAAGCAGAAAGTTCATTGCAATTACCTATTTATTATTTGTTAACAACAAATATTCAATCTCGACCAGTGAAAAAAATGAGTTATTGGTATCTCGATGATGGTAATCCTCTGGATTTGGTAAGTGTCGAGCTTCCAGACATCGCTAAGGCAGAAAAAGAAATAATGGAGATCGCGAAACGAATAAAATTAGCAAGGCAACTCAATCATTTTAAATGTGCAACAGATGAAAAAAATGGCTGTATTCATTGTGCGCCTTATGAGGCAATTATAAAAGGTAAAGGAGAATTCGCGGGCATCAATATCTATAATCGAGAGGTTTATCTCCTATCAAGTGAAGCTACAAGTTTATAAAATTACGCTGTTTTACTTCCTTTATTCTTGCGGAACCGATTTACGATTATCTGAGCAATAGCTAATCCGATAGCTGAAGCGATTCCACTCTTTTTACTCTGAAATAAATGCGCGGCCTTAGCAACAAAACTAGATTTAATAGTTTTGATTTGGTAACGAACATAAAACACGACGATGAGGCATGTTATTGCAATGCCAATCCATAAAATCATAGCAATTATACCTATTGTGTAGAAAGCTGATTCAAGTGACATATAGAAATATTATATCATTTTCGCTATAATCAGGTCTCATGAGAAAGGAAGTACTTTTATTATTATTCATTGTTGCGTTTGCTGGTGTTGTCTATTTATTAATATCGTCCAGCGAATCATCATTACAAAAAAATATGCAATCAAAAAAGACTGGAACTCAACCAAGTGAAACCGTTATGCCAACGAGCACTGCAAAAGTGCAAAAAAGTTATTCTTCAGCGCCAAAAATGACAATCGATACAGCAAAAAACTATACAGCAACGATTAAAACAAACATGGGTGATATGGTTATTGCACTTGATGTAAAAAATGCGCCAAAGACGGTAAACAATTTTGTGTTTCTCGCAAAAAAAGATTTTTATGACGGAACGATTTTTCATCGTGTGATTAAAGATTTTATGATCCAAGGAGGCGATCCAGACGGAATAGGAACCGGTGGTCCAGGATATCAGTTTGAAGATGAAATTAATGCAGCTCAAGTATTTAATAAAGCAGGACTTCTCGCAATGGCAAATTCTGGTCCAAATACAAACGGCTCACAATTCTTTATTACTCAAAAAGAAACACCTTGGCTCACAGGTAATCACACCATTTTTGGAGCCATCACCAAAGGCATGGATGTTGTAGATAAAATTGCCCTGACAGCAACTGGTAATAATGACAAGCCATTAAAGGACGTCATTATTACCGATGTAGTAATAGAAGAAAAGTAATCTTCGCAATGCGTATTGAAACATTAATTTTAGGTGAGCTACGAACGAACTGCTATTTGCTCATTGAAAAAAATAAATGCCTGTTGATAGACCCAGCCGATTCTGCGGATTTTATATTGGAAAAAATAGTGCGAGAAAATTTAGAGCTAATGGGAATTCTCGCGACGCATGGGCACTTTGATCATATTTTATGTGTAGGTGAAATTCAGCTTTCGTTACCGATATCTTTCTATATTGATAAAAAGGATGAATTTTTAGTAAAAAGACTTAATAAGACTGCAGCTCATTTTCTTGGATATGATCCGACAGCGGTTGAGCCGCAAAAAACTACGTACTTGCCTGAAGGTGATGAAGATATTGGTATGGATCCTTTCACGTTTCGACTTATACATGTACCGGGTCATACTCCAGGTAGCGTAGCCTTTTACTTTCCAAAAGAGCAGGCGGTTTTTACAGGCGACACACTTTTTAAAGATGCGATTGGTCGTACAGATTTGTCTTACTCCGATAAAGGCAAATTAAGGGAGTCTTTAAAGACTTTATTAAAGCTTCCAGCAGAGACATTTGTATATGCTGGTCATGGTGATGTAACGACAATCGCAGAAGCAAAAGAATTTATTTCGATGTAGCTTTTAATTCTTTTAAGAGTGCTTTTCGCTCATTGGGGAGATTATTTTCAACAACTTTTTCGAAAAGCTCGTTAAGTATTTTTCCAATTTCTGGTCCGGGTTTTATATCTAGCTCTTTCATTACGTCGTGACCGGAAATTTTCAAATCAATTACAGTAAAAGGTTTTTTTTGCACTTCAATAAGTCTTCTTCTGAAAAGATCTGTACGCCACGATGTTGGAGTTGCGCCGCCACCTATTCGATCACCTGTGCGCAACGATAACATATCCTCTAGATTATCTAAGCCAACTGTTCGAATGAAGCGTCGCAATGCGCTATCTGTTTGATTTTCAACAACTGAAAACATATGATAGCGAACAAGGCACACAAGTTTTTCCTTTTGCTTTTTCGATAATCGAAAGCGGTCTGCAATTTTTTCCGCTTGCTGGGCACCGACAATTTCATGATTATAAAAAGTTATGGTGCCCGATTCTTTATCTTGCGAAACTGTTTCTGCTTTTCCTATGTCATGTATGAGCGTTGCAAAGCGGGTAATAGGATCTTCTGATGGACAGTTTCGCAACGCTTCAATAAGATGCGTGCCCACGTCAAAGACATGATGCCTCCCTGGACTTTTTTGTTCAATACCAAAGCACGCTTCCACTTCTGGAAGAATATACTTCAATAATCCAACCTGCTTCAAAAACAAAATACCATCAGCCGGATGATCGCTTTCTAAAATCTTTAAGAATTCATCCCTAATTCTTTCTCCAGAAATAGAAGTAATGCGCTCCGCATGTTTTTCTATCGCGCTGCGCGTTTGTTCATCAAGCAAAAACTCCAGCTGCGTTGCAAAACGTATTGCTCGCATAAGCCGCAGCGCATCTTCTTCAAATCGCTTATCAGGATCGCCAACAGCTCTCACAAGCTTTTTTTCCAAATCCTGCATCCCTTCTACATAATCAAAAATTTCTTCCCCATCTGTCGCAAGCGCATTAATCGTAAAATCACGTCGATGGACATCCTCTTCCAGACTGTTAGACCAGCTTATTTTATCCGGATGCCTATTATCAGAATATGAACTTTCCTTTCTAAAAGGAGTGACTTCTGTAAGAATTTTTTCATCATTGTGCTGTATGATTGTAGTCACGGTACCGAAGTCATTCTCGCAAAATGCTTGTGGGAAGAGTGTCATTATTTGATCAGGCGTTGCATTTGTCGTAAAATCCCAATTATGAATGGGTCGGTTCATCAAAAGATTACGAACAGGGCCACCCACCACATAAATAAGATATCCGTTTTCACGGAATGTCTTCATAAAATCTATAATTGGCTGCGGTAAAGGTTTGGGCAATTGCATAGCGATATTTTACTACAATGGACATCAAAATAAATATCAAGCAGAAAATAGAGGCGACAATTTCTCCTGAAACTTTCGTACAGCTCTTGCTAAAAGAGCGTGGCATCGAAGATATCTCAAATTTCATACAACCTCCGCATCCTTCAACAATTTCGTTATCTTCTTTCTTTAAAGAAAAACCCTCATTTAAAAAAGATTGGACCAATGTTATTAAATTGTTAAAAAAAATCAAAACAGAAGATCAAACTATTGTTGTGTATACCGACTATGATGCTGATGGCGTAACTGGCGGGACAATATTATGGGAGACATTACATAAACTTGGATTCAAAACGATGCCCTACATCCCCGATCGGAAGAAGGAAGGTTATGGATTTTCGGAAATTGGTCTTGATCATGTTAAAAAAGAATTTAATCCCTCTTTAATTTTTAGCGTCGATCACGGTATTGTCGCACATAAACAAATTACGTATGCAAAAGAGAAGTTGGGGATACCAATTGTCGTCACAGATCATCACCAAATGCAAGAAAAGGAGCCTGAAGACGCTCTAGCTGTATTTCATATCACATCTTTATGCGGCAGTAGCGTCGCATATTACGTCGCAAAGGAACTTGCGAAAGAATTTGGAGAGCCAGGAGAAGAAAATGGTGGCTTACAAGAATTTAAGCGCGATTATGTCGCATTAGCGGCAACAGGAACAATCGCGGACCTAGTGCCGCTCACTGGCGTATCGCGCAGTGTCGCAAAATATGGCCTTGAAGCGTATTCTTCGTCAGTCCGCTATGGTTTGCGACACATATTAAAGCAGGCGGGGCTTGATGGGAAGCCGATCACTCCTTATGAAGTCGGCTACATAATTGCCCCGCGCATCAATGCCTTCGGACGACTTGATCATGCACTTGAAGCAATGCGACTTCTCTGCACAAAATCATACGCAAAAGCCGTCGAATTAGCCGCAAAAGCCGGCACAATAAATAAAACGCGACAAGATCTCGTCAGTGTCGCACAAAAAAAAGCCGATACATTGGCGAACAGTGGAAAAAAAATAATAATTGTTCGCGACGACGAGTGGGAAGAGGGCATTATTGGTCTTATCGCAGGAAAGCTCATGAATAAACACAATAAGCCAGTTATTGTTATGACAAGGTCAAATGGTCATGCGAAAGCTTCAGTACGATCAATTTCAGGTGTTGATATAACAAGGTTTTTAACTTCAAAAGAAATAAGAAAATATTTAACTGATGTTGGCGGACATGCGGCTGCTGCTGGATTCTCAATACCACTCGAAAATATTGATGATTTTACAAAAGCTGCTGAAGCAAAAGCCGAAAAAGATATTACAGAAGAAATGATGCGCCCGGTTATTAATGTAGATTTCGAAGTTCCTATTTCATTCGTGACAATGGAATTAGTAAAACAGATTTCGCAGCTCGAGCCTTTTGGCATGGGAAATCCTCAGCCAAACTTTATTGCTGAAGGAACTATTAAAGATCTTATGCCTTTTGGAAAAAAGAAAGAATATGTGCGCATTAATTTATTTGATGGCGATATGTCGTTTCTTGAAATTACTTTTTTTGACAAGCCATCGGTTCCTTTGAAAATTGGGAATAAGGTTCGCGTGATTTTTACCTTAAAAATTGATACGTGGGGTGGTAAGATAAAACTTGCTGCCATGGGACGTCATGTCAGTGATAAAGTATAATAGGCATATGAAGAAAACATGGATTAGCGAAACACCACAACTCATTGGAAAAACAGTCGAATTATATGGCTGGGCACAGACTGTTCGAGATCATAAAAAAGTAGTATTTATCGATCTACGTGACTCAACAGGCTTTGTGCAAGTTGTAGGAAGCGAGGAATTATCTGGAATTACCCCTGAATCTGTCATTTACGTTAAAGGACTTGTCAAAGAAAGACCAGCCCATATGGTCAACGACAAGATTTTGACAGGAGGTATCGAAATCGAAGTTCAAGAACATCGTGTTATTTCTGTAAGCAAGGCGCTTCCAATGCCTATTGATGATGATGGTTATAAGATTGATGAAGAAGTGCGCAGTCAATATCGCTATCTTGATCTTCGCCGATCGCGTATGGCAAATAATGTACAGATGCGCAATAAAGTTGTTTCTTTTATTAGAAACTTCTTAAGTGAACAGCGTTTTACTGAAATTGACACGCCAATATTAACAAAAACTTCTCCGGAAGGAGCTCGAGATTTTATTGTGCCCTCGCGACTACAACCAGAGAAATTTTATGCACTTCCGCAATCACCACAACAATATAAACAATTATTAATGATTGCGGGTTTTGAACGCTATTTCCAAATTGCTCGATGTTTCCGTGATGAGGATCCACGAAAAGATCGCGCTTATGGAGAATTTACGCAACTAGATATTGAGATGTCTTTTGTAGATCAGGGTGACATTTTAGAACTTATTGAAGAGCTTTTTACGAAAATGGTAAAAGAATTGTTTCCAGAAAAACATATTACAGAATCACCATGGCCACGAATTTCTCACAAAGAAGCAAAAGAAAAATATGGAAATGATAAGCCTGACTTAAGAAAAGATCCAAATGATCCGCACGAGTTAGCCTTTGCATGGGTTTTGGATTTCCCACTTTTCACCGAACAAAGTTCTGATGATTTCTATCATGGTTCAGGAAATGCAAAATATGCGCCATCACATCATATGTTTACCGCGCCACATCCAGATGATATTCCACTTCTTGATACCGACCCGCTGAAAGTTCGCGGATTGCAACATGATTTAGCCTTGAATGGTTTTGAAGTAGGTGGCGGAAGTATTCGTATTCATCAACCAGAGGTTCAAAGTAAAATTTTTGACCTAATCGGCTTTTCAGAAGAACAAAAAGCTCGTTTCTCTGACATGCTTGAAGCATTTACGTATGGAGTTCCTCCACACGGTGGTATTGCTCCAGGTATTGATCGACTTCTTATGGCACTGCTTGGAGAACCATCTGTTCGCGAGGTAATTCCATTCCCAGCATCTGCAAGTGGAAAAACAGCAGTCATGGACGCGCCATCTACTGTTGAGCAAAGTCAATTAGATGAACTTGGAATCCACATAAAAACAAAAAAGTAAATGCATGCCAAAGAAATCGCACAAAAAACAGCTTGAACCGAAGCCATCTCAATCAGCTGTTACATTTGGACAGCTTCGAATTCTGTTTTATCTTTTCTTTATCAGCGGACTCCTTCTCTTTTATCCAGGAACAGATTATTACACAAATGTATTCGCCTTTAATCGTGAACTTTTTACGGAAAATAATAAATTAGATGAAAATTTTACGCCGCAGGATATCCCCTATGTGCGCGACACTGCTATTAAGCCTCTAGTGAGCGCACAAGGAGTTTATATTATTGATCTTGCTACAGCGACGCCGTTGTTTGAGAAAAATAAAGATACGCGTTTTTTCCCCGCGTCGACAACAAAGGTAATTACTGCATTAGCTGCGCGAGATTTATATGATCTTGATCAAGCCTTGGAAGTTAAACGACTTATTACCGAAGGACAGCTTGCGGATTTGGTATTAGGAGAAAAAATTACTTTTGAAAATGTTCTCTACGCGACGTTAATCCACTCAGGTAATGATGCCGCATATGTATTAGCTGACAATAATCCTAGTGGTTATACGGCGTTTATAAAACAGATGAACGTAAAAGCAAAAGAGCTCGGCATGACCCACTCAAGTTTTTCTAATCCTGCCGGTCTTGATGAAGCCGCGCAATTTTCGACACCTTATGATTTAACCCTCGCCGGTCGAAAATTGCTCCAAGACAAAGAATTATCAAAAGTAGTTTCCACAAAAAGTATCACAATTTCAGATGTCGACTTTAAAAACTTCCATGCACTATATAATGTGAATCAGCTCCTTGGCAAAATCCCAGGAGTTGGAGGCCTAAAGACTGGAAAGACAGAACTTGCTGGCGAAAACTTGATTACCCTTTACAAAAAAGATAAACGTGAATACCTCATCGTTTTAATGAAAAGTGAAGATCGTTTTAAAGATACAGAAGAAATTGTTACTTGGATACAAACAAACATTGCATATGAAAAAAGTAATTAACGTCCAGCATTTAATAAAACGCTATAAAAAAACTGAAATCAACGCTGTCGATGATGTCTCATTTTACGTTGAAGAAGGAGCCTTCTTCTCACTACTCGGCCCGAATGGTGCAGGAAAAACAACAATGCTTTCAATTCTTAATACGACATTAACAAAAACTTCTGGATCCGTAGAAATTGCAGGATTTGATTTAGATAAAGATGCTGCGAATATCAGAAAAAATATTGGTGTTATCTTTCAAAATCCAAGCCTTGACATGAATCTTACTGCAGAAGAAAATGTACGAATTCATGCAAATCTATATGGCTTATATCCCTTCAGACCAGCTTACTCTCTTATGCCCAGCGGATATAAAAAGAAAGTTAAAGAATTATCCGATGTTCTGCAGATCTCAGAAGATATGTTTAAGCCAGTAAAAACTTTTTCTGGCGGTATGAAAAGAAAACTCGAGATTATTCGCAGTCTTACGCATAATCCTCGCGTGTTATTTCTTGATGAGCCGACAACGGGACTTGATCCTATTAGCCGCAAAGGACTTTGGGACTATCTCCAAGACGTACGCAAAAAAGAACACATTACTATTTTTTTAACAACGCATTATCTTGAGGAAGCAGAAAGATCCGATTATATTTGTGTCGTGAATAAAGGGAAAATTGTAAGTCAAGGATCACCAGAAAAAATTAAGAAGAACTTAATTGACGCATTTATTACTGTCGATGCAAAGGATCGCGATGCTTTAAAAAAAGAATTGACGAAACACAAATTAAAACTTTCTGAAAATGGACCTTTTAAAATCGCAATGGGAAAGAAAACAGCGCATGAAATATTAAAAATGATTGACACACCTCTCACAGATGTGCAAGTACACACACCAACATTAGAAGAGGCGTATGTCGAAATTATTAACAATGCTTAATACAATATTAGCGATCGCATATCGAGATTTAGTAAAACTGTTTCGCGATCGCACGAGGATCTTAGCGAGCCTTGTATTCCCGGTAGTATTTATTGGAGCCTTAGGAGGAAGCTTGCAATCAAATTGGGGCGATGAAACGGGATACAATTTATTGGTCTTTGTCTTTACCGGTGTTTTTGGTCAAACAATGTTCCAATCAACAGCTGCTGGCATAATTTCATTAGTCGAAGATCGTGCCAATGATTTTAGTCAAGAAATGTTTGTAGCCCCCGTTTCGCGAGTTGTCATATTAATTGGAAAAATTTTAGGTGAAACACTTGTTTCGTTCGCGCAAGGCATAGCAATATTAATCTTTGGATTAATAATCGGCGTTCCTTTATCGGTGATGCAAGTTGTCATGCTAATCGGCGCGGCACTTATCATTAGCTTTCTCGGCGGCGCCTTCGGAATTCTCGTCCTCGGCAACGTAAGTAACCAGCGAACTGCAAACCAAATCTTTCCATTTCTTCTCTTTCCACAGTTCTTTTTGGCTGGTGTATTTAGTCCAATAAAAGATCTTCCATGGTACTTATTTATCCTTTCACGCATATCCCCGATGACCTATGCGGTTGATCTAGGGCGCGCAGTTTACTATTGGGGAAAACCTGAATATAGTAAGGTTGTACTCTTCAACCCGGTTGTTACTTTGTCAATAATTAGCCTCATTTTTGTGGTATTTATGGCTGTAGGAACATACCTCTTTACGAAGAACGAAGCCGATAGATAACTTCACGTTCGTCATTAAACTATCTTATAGTTGTTTTTTAAAGGACTTATGATATAATATTAATTCGTTGTTTTTCCACCCGTTACATGCCCCAAAGCGGGGCACCAGAACACCGTCTTAAGGAGGCGGTCAAAGACATGAGCCAGGTGAACCTGCAGGGCGCGGACGGCGAGGACGAGGTCGAGGCGGTCAGCTCCGTGGTCGAGACCGGCGACGAGGGCAGCGGCCCCGAGGACGAGACCGAGGTCGAGGCCAGCGGCGAGTCCGACGGCGACGAGGACGAGGCCAGCGGCGAGTCCGACGGCGACGAGGTCAGCGGCGATGCCGAGGCCGAGGAGCGCCAGGTCGAGACCGGTGGCGAGGGCGGCGGCGCCTACTAGGGCGCCAACGGCGCTGGAAAACTACTGCTCAGCGCGATGCACAGAGCAACCCAGCCAGGCGGGGGACCACTCCCGCCTGGCTAACATTTCTTCCCCTCATCTTCACTTTCACTGTTTCTTAAATTCTAGTTTTTACCCCAAAATGTTATAATATTGCTTCCCATTCGAGTCGCATGCACTTTCTGTGAGGTATTTTCAATGACGGGGCCATCTTCTAACCTTCTTGTAACCATTATTTACTGGCTTTCAAAATCGTATTAAGCTGTATTACAAACTTAATACACTGTATGACGATTTCAGATGCTGTGTATTTGATATGGAAGGTAGTTTTAAGTAGGGATTAGTTTAATCAATTTCATCTTCGAATTGCCCAGCATCCTTCGATGTCGCAATAGAATTTGCGATTAGCTGGGAAAGTAACTGTACGTCTTCAAAATGTTTCTTAAGTTTATACTGATTCCTTTCCTTTTTTTCTTGCAGAGACATATCGCGCTCTTTTCTTAAA